>CAVFQN010000254.1:0-11705 GCA_963624615.1 Treponemataceae bacterium
GATTAGGATTGGTCATCTGGCAGGCAGAAAAATTTATAGAAACCGCATCCACCAGATCTTTATTCTGAGAAATAAATTTGCAGACTTTTTCAAAAGAAACAAAACCAAGTTTTTCAATCAGACCTTTAGATTCTGCAATACCGACAAATTCTACAGGCGAAATATTCCCCAGTTCTGTACTATTGAGCCTGGACAGAGCTTCCATATAGGTAAATCTTTGTTCTTTAAGCGAATAAATTGGCTGAAAGTAAACTTGAAATTGCTTTGACTCAAGTTTTAATTCCCGCTTCAAAATTTTATGGATCAGGCGTTTACGATCCAAATCAACAATGACGGCTTCATCACAAATCTGAAATTTTCTGACACCATCATTTTTTTGCTTTGAAAACATATTGTTGATAATTTCCATTAAATTTTCATATGAAGTACTGTTATCAGAAAAAGAAATTGCGGCAGTATAAACATCAAGTTGGACTGGCAAGACAGAATCCATATTGTTATTTAATTTCGCTACATAGTCATCCATAAAGGCCGCGGCTTTTTTTACATCCTTTTCGGTCATACAAAGTCCGGCAAAACGGCTGCTCGAAATGTGGTAAGAAAGACGTTCAAAACATTTTGTCATCTTTTTTCCAGTTTCCAGTAAAAGATTATTCAACTGGGTAACTTCCATATTGGCCCGGATAACATTCAAATTATCAATAGAAAAAACATAAAGATAGCCGGAATTCTTTTTTGAAGTTATATGCTTTTTGAGTCGATTTTCGGTCATCAATCCTGTCACAAAATCAAAATCTATTAAATCAGATTGTATTGTGATATAAGCAAAAAATAAGGCTGCAAAACCAGCAATTCCAGTCATAATGATTTTTGGTTCAAGAAATTGTACAGCTATCAAAATAATGCTTACAAAAGGATAAATACAAAATACAACAAAAATCCTTTTGGCCATAGTTTTTCGGTTTGCAAGAACCATCACAACGGTACATAAGGAATAATAAAGGGTCAAAATATAAGTCATAAACTTCAAAGGACCTCGAATGTAGCCCTGAACAGGGTCATAGCGGAAAATCCAGGAAGTTTTTAGATTTAGCAAAACAAGAACTATATAAACTGTATAAACTGCTCCGTTTATATAATTGATAACTGGGTTTATTTGCCTAAAAGAATATGCAATATCACTGGCATAGCAGCAAAGAATATAAGGTATGGTACAAAGAAAGAGAAAATAAACAGTTGATACACTAGTACACAAGCCAACAGGAATTTGCTGATAATATGTGATACAATAAACCGCCAAAATATCAAAAAAGGAGGCTATAAACGAGGCTATACCACCATACATAAACAAGCGATGGCGTCTTTCTGTCATTGAAAATGAAACAAAGATATTGCAGCATAGAATAAGGGATAAAATGCAGGTTATAACTTCCCCTAAGATGTAGTAAGCAAGATTTCCGTAGTTCATAGCCCTATTATAATAACACGACTTTTATAAAAATAAATGCGAAAAATGTTAGAATAGGGGAAAATTCTTAGGGGGAATATTGGAGGACTTTACCTGCCCCCAGGATCAAATCCTCGCCCCAGTGCAAAAACCAGCTCCCTCCAAGGACAATTTCTGCCCCAAGCAAAATCCCCCTACCTCCAAAAACTTTTCTCTACACTCTGTGCATTGCCGAGAAAACCCTTTCACTCATAATATTGATTTCGACTCCCATTTCCTGGGCAGTTTTTGCCATCTGATTGCGCAGTTCGTCAATTGAAATATCCGAATTATCCAGTTCTGCCATCATCATCATAACAAAATTGCCCGACAAAATGGTCTGGGTAATATCTGCAATATTAATTTTGTGGTCTGCAAGAAATCTCGAAACTTCTGCAATAATTCCAACTTTATCCGAACCTACTACTGTAATAATTGCGTTCATAGTAACTTTTCTCCTATCTACATTTTAAATAAAATTATTTCCCAAAGTTGCAGCAATAACCGCCTTGATCGTGTGCATACGGTTTTCTGCCTGGTCAAAAACTACAGACTGCTTTGATTCAAAAACCTCGTTCGTAACTTCCATAGAATCCAGACCGAATTTATCATGGATTTCCTTACCAATTTTTGTGTTCAAATCGTGGAAAGAAGGCAGGTCGTGCATAAAAATTGCAGTAGATTTTGCTTTTTTCAAAACATCCATATTCACCTGGTAGGCTTTCAAATCAGCAATTCTTTCTGCCCAAACATCATCAGGCTCGCCCATACTAACCCAAACATCAGTGTAAAGAATATCAGCATCCTTTGTTGCTTTATCAATATCAGATTCAAGGGAAATTACGGAGCCACTCTCTTTTGCCCAAACCTGGCACTGGTCAAGTAAAACTTTGTTGGGAAAATATTTTTCTGGACCGCAAAGAGTCAAATTTACCCCCAACTTTGAACAAACAATACAGAGAGAATTTCCAATATTGTAGCGGGCGTCCCCGTAGTAAACCATTTTGAGGCCCTGCAAATTTCCAAAATGTTCTCGGATTGTAAGCATATCGGCCAACATTTGGGTCGGGTGATATTCATTAGTCAAACCATTCCATACAACGACACCAGAATATTTTGCCAGGTCTTCAACTATAGTCTGCTCATAGCCACGATATTCAATTCCTTCAAACATACGGCCAAGAACGCGGGCAGTATCGGCAATACTTTCTTTTTTACCAATCTGAGAGCCTTCGGCAAGATATGTCGTCTGAATTCCTAAATCGTGGGCTGCAACTTCAAAAGCACAGCGGGTACGGGTACTTGTTTTTTCAAAAATTAAAGCAATGTTTTTTCCGTGATGAATATCAACAGGAATCCCCTTCTTTTTTTTCTCCTTCAAATCAGCAGCCAAATCCAACAAATAAGTAATTTCGGCCGGAGAAAAATCCTTCAATGTCAAAAAATTGCGACCTTTAAGATTCATAAAAGTACCTCGGTAAAGTTGTTTAGGGAGCCTCTAAAAATTGCAATTTTTAGAGGCAACTTTGAAAATGCGCACTTCTAAGTCTTGCTATTTCCAAGACTTAGAGATGCCCTTTAATGAAAGGAAGATTATAGTAAATTTTCAGGATTTGGGGAATATGAGATTTTTTTCAGGGCAGATTTTCCGCAAAATTTCCCACTTCAGCGGCTCGCCAACGCTCGACCTCCTGTCGAACCCCTGCGGTGGCTAAATATAGCCTCTGAAAATGCCTCTACACGCTCTGCCCGGCTGCAAGTCCGGCTTAGGGATACGAAAGGCTGGAGGCGGAAGCCGGAACCTATAGTAGCCCGACCCCATCGCCTTTTGGCGATGAGGGAAGCTCCTTATTTTTCAACAAATTTTAAGCGTCAATCTCTGCTGCCAGGTTATGAACAATAAAATCCCTGCGTTCCGGTGTGTTTTTTCCCATATAAAATTTCAAAACTTCCGGCACATTTTTCAGGGATTGGATTGAAACTGGGGTCAGGTGAATGCCTTTATCCTCAGACTCCCCTTCCTTCCTTGGGAAAATAAACTGGCCGAATTCCGCCGGGTTGATTTCTCCCAATCCTTTAAATCGGGTAACTTCCGCAGATTTTCCCATTCTGGCAATTTCCTTGTCGCGACTTTCTTCTGTATAACAATAAACAGTTTTTGACTTGTTGCGGACACGGAACAAAGGGGTTTCCAGAATATAAACATGGCCTGTCAAAACCAGTTCTTCAAAATACAAAAGCAGGTAGGTCAAAACCAAGTTGCGGATATGGTAACCATCGTTATCGGCATCGGTTGCAATTACAATTTTATCGTAACGGAGGCCTTCCACGTCTTTTTGAACCCCCAGAGAAAATGTCAGATTTTTTAATTCTTCGTTTTCAAAAAGGGCGGATTTTTTGCGACCGTACATATTTTCAGGTTTACCCCGCAGACTAAAAATAGCCTGGTAAGAAACATCGCGGCTTCCTACCATTGAACCGGTTGCCGAATCCCCTTCCGTAATAAAAATCATGGAATTTGCGCCCTTTTCGCCATCTTGCAGGTGGTAGCGGCAATCTTTAAGCTTTTTGATTTTGAGCATAACCGATTTTTCGGCTTCGCGAATCTGTTTTTCGGTTACAGAGTTAATTTCGTTGCGGGCCTTCTGATTTTTGATGATTTTTTCTTCGAGGGTGCCTGCAATATCCGGGTTGTGACGTAACCAGTCATCAACAGCCAGCTGGGTTTCTTTTATGATTGGAGCTCGGATTTCGACATTTCCAAGTTTATTTTTTGTCTGGGACGTAAACATTGGATTATCCAGGCCAATTTTTAAGGCAACATACAATCCGCTTGTAATATCCTTGATGTCATATTCTTTTTTATAAAATTCGTTTACTCCTTTTGCAAAACCGTCCAAAAAGGCTGTAACGTGGGTTCCACCATCTTCTGTAGACTGGCCATTTACAAAAGAATAAATGTATTTGTCCAGGGAAGCCCCATGGGTCAAAACGAACTGGAGATTATTTGGACCTTTATAATTGAAAAGAGGATAAAGGGATTTATCTACGCCCCCCATCTCGTTCATCAAAAGATCTTGAATACCATTTTCAGAAAAATATTCTTTGCCATTGCATTTAAGCAAAAGTCCAGGATTTAAATAAGCATAATTCCAGAGACGTTTTTCGACATATTCCATATTAAAAGAATATTTTCCAAAGAGCTGGGCATCGGGTTCAAATTCAAGGTAAGTGCCGTTTGGAACGCCAGGTTTTGCGTTGCCGGTTTTTGAAGAAAGTTTTTCGCCTTTTGCATATTCTACAACGGCCATTTTGCCATCACGAATGGAAGCAGCCCTGAAATATGATGAAAGTGCATTCGTGGCTTTAATTCCAACCCCGTTCATACCGATTGCCTGTTTAAAAACAGAATTATTGTATTTTGCCCCGGTATTTACATTTGCAACACAATCTTCCAAAGAACCAAGTGGGATTCCTCGCCCATAATCACGAATTTTTACCCGACCGTCCTTAATTTCAATATCAATTTTATTTCCAAACCCCTGGGAAAATTCGTCAACTGAGTTATCAATTCCTTCCTTAAGAAGGATGTAAATACCGTCGTTTTCGTTTGAACCATCGCCCAGAGACCCGATGTACATTCCAGGTCGAAGGCGAATGTGTTCAAGCCCTTCCAGGTGCTGAATGGAGTTTTCGTCGTAAACAGCGGAAGGAGCTGATTTTGTATTTGGTGTTGGGGTTGCTTTTACAGCGGGGGATTTTGTTGTAGCAGAGCGAGTCCTTGTGGCTGAACTTGCCTTGGCTGTCGTGGCTGTTTTCGTAGCAGTAGGGGCAGATTTTGCAGAGTGGGCAGTTTTCGTCGCCTCTGTTTTAGCCGTAGCCAACGATTTAGACACAGGCTTTGCTGCCACAGCAACTTTTCCGCTCGCACTTGCTGTGCTTTTTACCCCGGTCGGATTTTTTGCTTCTGCAGTGCTTTTTGCCGTAGCAGAAGTTTTTGCAGTAGCCGGCGCTTTAGCTGCAGTTTTACCCGTCGCTTTTGTTACAGTTTTTTTTGCTGCCGATTCTGCAGCCTTTGCTTTTTCCAATAATGAAGAAGATTTTTTTTCTGCCATTTATTTTCCCACCCAGTTTTTTCTATGTTTGTACATATGTTTGTGCATCTATAAAAATTTGTACATCACTAAAAATTGCAATTTTAGAGACTTCTTTTTTTTTCACCCTTAGAAGTGTCATCATCATAAAAAGCACAATTACAGCGGCCATTTCTTTTTACCTTGTACAAGGCTTTATCAGCTTTTTCCATGAGTTCTGGAATATATCCTTTGTTTGAAAAAGAAACTCCTACACTCAAAGAAACTGCCGGTAAATCATCAGTTCCATCTTTAAGTTTATCATTCAAACTACTGACTTTTCTTTTTATGATTTCTTCAGGATTCTCACCGAATTTTGTCATGATTACGGCAAATTCATCACCACCAATTCTAGCAACATAATCAGTTGAACGGAATTGATCCAGTAGCAATGTTGCAACATATTTTAAAACTTCATCGCCAACAGGATGGCCATAATTATCGTTAATTTTTTTAAATAAATCTATATCAATAATCATATAGGCAATAGGCTCTGGTGCCCCCATCAATGCGGTTTTTATCTGATCAAAAGCATTACGGTTTATAAGACCGGTCAGAGGGTCATGCTCAGCCTTGTGTTTTAATACAGACGCAGTTACGGCATTTTTATCACAAAGAGCATTGTAGGCAGCCGCAATATATTGAACTTCAAAAGCCCCTTTCATCGGCATTTTTACGTCTTTCTGAATAGCAGAACGATTGTTATATAATGGAAGAAGAACAAGGGTTACAAGCAAAACATAAAGAACAATGCAAACTACAAAAAGAATAATAATATAAGCAGTCTGTAAATTAAAAGACCGCCCAATAGAATAGTTATTTTCAAGTTTTTCGCTGATAAAATTGTTGATTAAAGCGGAATGAGCCTTGTTTGTATACAAAGAAATTCTATCTTTAGAAGCAAGATAATCTGAATTAGCAATCAGAGAACGGGCCAGGGTGATTTTTTCATCAGGATTCAGGAGGGCATCTTCTTCTGATAAAGAAGTCTGGGCTATCAAATCCGGCTGATTTTCTTCCCCATAACCGATAGCAGAACAAATCAACTTCATAGCATAGACTTCGATTTTAGAAAGATACTGAGATTCTGTTAAAGCCATTTTAAGATTTACATCTGGAGTGTCATTTTTATGGGTCATCTCAAGGATTTCAACTGAATCTTCACGACGCTTCATTTCATTATATTCATAAAAATAATTTTCCATGAACTCTGGTTCAAGATTGATAGCAAAAAGCCTTACCTGGTTTGTCAAAAAATCAGAAGCATCACGCAAATCATAAATAGCTTTGTTTGATTCCGTATAATCATTCATCGCATATTCAATTTCATTATATTTTGATTTTATCCGCAATGACGAAATAAAAATGAGAACTGTCAAAAGACAGCAATAAACCATCAGAACAGCGTTAAGATGTTGAACTTTTACGCCTTTAAAATGTGATTTAAGACTTTTTTTCATTATTTTTCCCACCAATAACGAGAAATTTTATTATAGGACTTCTATAAAGTCAAGGGCATCTCTAAAAAAATCATCTTCGATGCTTTTTCAGAAATACCTGCACATTTTCATAGTTGTCTCTAAAAACTGCAATGTTTAGCTCCCTCAAGTGAAATATCCAGAACGAGTTCACTTCCCCACCAATTTTCAGGGCAGTTTTTCACAAATTTCCACCTTCCGTGGCGGTCATTCTCCCTCCCCCTATCCGGAATCTTCTCTCCGCCGGCTTGCCCTACCCCTATTATTTCACCTTCCTCAGTTCTGACGAAATAAAAATTTCATCCTGGTACCAGTCAATCAAAAGACTAAAAATTTCATCCTCATAGCCATCTGCCGAAACCTTAATTTTCCAGACAGTTGCAGATTTTAGAACATCTTCTTCCATATCTTCAAGGTTCACCCAGGCATTTTTATACAGAACCGAAAAATTTGCATTTTCAGAAATATCAGCACCAGAATCAAAATCATAAGCAAAAGCTTCGATTTTCAAATTACGAACCATATTTTTCAAAAAATCACAGGAAATCAAAGTGTTTTCTGAACCTACCGAAAAAGATTTCCACCAGACGTAAGGACCGACAACAACTTTCACCCTGTAATCCCCATGTTTCAAATAAACAGGACTCATAGCATAAGTTTTATTTTTTGCAGCAGGACGGTCAACTTGAATTTTCGTACCAAAAGTAAAAATTTTGTCCACAAAACGGCTGCCTTTTACAAAAAGGGTTCTTTTTCCTCCTGGAACATCTGGAATTTTATCCCTGTCATTTTCAAAAAAGAAAACCCTCACCGGCAAGTCCATGCTGTTTGAAAGGGCTCTCGGCATTTCCATTTCCATTGTAACCGGCGTATACCATTTTCTAAGAATAGTTCTGTGTATCAGCCCACCTTTCCAGCAGCAGGCAAAAAGAGCAAGGCAGGCGATGGCTGCCAGAATAATTTTCTTTACCCGTCTTTGGATTTTGTCTTTTGCTTCAATTTTCGGATATTCATAAGCCTTTGGAGCCATCACAGATTTAGCAATCTGAACTCTAAGTTCGTGGGTGTCGTAATGGCTCAGATATTTTTTTACAACTTTCACCCCCCCATCAATAGATTGATAGCGTTTTTTAGCTTTCGGGCGAATCATCTTGTGAATTAATCTGCAAATTGACCGCGGAATTGTTTTGTCAATTTTCCTTGGACTTATGTATTTTCCTTTTTTGATGATTTTTAAAGTGTCCAAAGAAAATTCCGACGGATAAGGCTTAGTCCCTGTCACCATTTCATAAAGCATAATTCCCAGGGCATAAATATCTGCCCGGCGGTCAACCGAAGAAGAATCTTCAAACTGCTCTGGGGGCATATAAGCTGGAGTACCAAGGGCAACTCCCGTCTGAGTCACATTATCCCCCTCTGAATCAGAGGCAATTCCAAAATCTGCCAGTTTAATTTCACCCCTTTTTGAAATCAGAATATTTCCAGGTTTAATATCGCGGTGAACAATTTCCTTGGAATGAGCATATTTGAGGGCGTAGCAGGCATCCTGCATAAAAAGCATAGCGATTGGACATGGCAGGGAATACTGTTTTTTTATCAACTTATCCAGGGCAAGGCCGTCCACCAGTTCTTCGACCATGTAGCGAAATCCGGCTTCTGTAAAATAATCAAAAAGATGAACGATGTAAGGACTTTGCAAATCCAGCAAAATCTGGGCTTCCTTTTTGAACCTCTCCGCATTTCCAGAATTTTTTCGGGCAGTCATTTTTTTTATGACAACATAACGCTTTAAAGACGGATGAATTGCCTTGTAAACAACTCCCATTCCGCCTTTTGCTATAATTCCCGTAACTTTGTATTTTCCAATTAAGGGTGGAAATTCATCACTCATTTTGCAACCTCCACAATATCACTATCAGGATTAAATTTTTTATCACCAGAAACAAGGGCTATATTTTGCCCATTTGGATTGTGAAACTGAATAAAAAGCCCATTTTGCCGCAATTTGTATTTTCCAGGAACCGGTCTATGCCCCCCAAGATAAACATAATCGCCGGCGTCATCTTTTCCAGTCAGATTTTTTATGATTCCCAGAACGGATTCTTCTTCTGCCTGATCGTTTGCCGTCCAGGTCAGCCCTTCAATCACCTGGGGATAAATTCTTGCATCAATAATTTCCTGTTTCAAGTAAGATTTTTTTGGTTCTGCATGCGAAACAAGACATTTTTTACCCCAAAAAAACAAGGGCAGGGCTTTTTCAAAACAATGAATCATGTAAAGAATATCTTCGCCGTAATATTCCTGAACAAAAATCCGGCTCATATTGCCTTCATCAGCGTACTTTTTAAAAGCGTAGTCGCCCTTCCCTGT
Organism: Treponemataceae bacterium; assembly: GCA_963624615.1. Taxonomy (GTDB): domain Bacteria; phylum Spirochaetota; class Spirochaetia; order Treponematales; family Treponemataceae; genus Treponema_D. The sequence goes on from CAVFQN010000254.1 coordinate 9,468, forward strand.
TGCATTGTAAATATTTTCGTGATTTCCCTTTAAAATATGACAATATTCCGGGAAAAGAGATTTTAATTTCATCAGACCGCACAAAAGATTAAGGCCTTCCAGCATTTCAGCAGAAATTGCAGGCCCGGTAAAAATTCCCTGGTCAAATTCTGACTGGACATGGCTCCACCGCTCCCAGCTGTTTTTTTCCGTATGCAAAATATCCCCGACAAAAATCAGGCGAATGGACTTTTCCTGCAGGGCTTGAAAAACACTTTGACCAGAAGCCAAGGGAAAACGCAAAATATTGAGCAGAAAATAAGGGCGGGCGTGCAAATCTGGGACTACAAGGGTCGTCGCACCATCATCATGAAAATCCAAAAGACTGCCAGGCTCGCCAGTCGAAGCTTTTGACCGATAATCCAGGGCTTCCACCATCAGAATATCAGAAACCTCATCAGAAATATCAAAAATTTTTTGATGGAGGGGGATTGTCGGAGATGTGAGGATTTTTTCTATTTCGCTAAAAGACTGATCCGAAAAACTCATTACGAAATTACAAGAGTCATATTTCCGATTGTGATTTTGTCACCAGCATTGAGTTTTACGTACTTTCCGGCAGGAATCCGACTTCCATTTACAAAAGTTCCGTTTGTGCTCTGCTCGTCACGGATAAAATATGCGTCTTTAATTTTTTGGATTAAAGCGTGGTGACGGCTGGCAAGTTTATTTTCGACCACTACGTCATTATCAGAATCGCGGCCAATTGTGATTTTGGCAACCAGTTCAACCCTCTTATTGTTACTGAACATCAGATAAGAAGCTGGCTTAGATTTTCCCAAAGAACCAAGGTGCTTTCCAACAGGACTGCTTGTTACGATTGTTTCATTACTCATATCAGAATTATATTCCCGGATTTGTCTATTTTCAAATTATTTTTGAGACTTCACAGCTCCCCTTTCCTACAATCTCAGGGCTTTTCCTAACGGGGTATCTTTCATCACTATATTTTTCAGCAGATCCAGGACTGTTCTAACTCCCTGCTTAGTTTCTTTGTCTAGGGAGGCCAATTTTGCAATCATTTTTGCCCCTGAACGAAGGGAATTTTTTTGCATTTCGGAAAGAGTTTTTGCATCCGACGCCATGATGATTTCCCAGAGGGCAATTACAAACTGTTTTGTCTGCTCAAAAGAAAGTTTTTCAACCCATTCATTCAGAGCTTTATGAAAAAACTTACTTTCCTCGGCAAAATCTTTTGCATTGTCAAAATTTGCCCCCGAAATCTGCCAGGTCAAAGCATCGTGCTGCAAAACCGCAAATCCATCACTTTTTACAATTTCATAATTTTTAGGATGCTGAAAAATCATACCGACCAAAGACAATTCCGGGTAGATATTTACAAGTTTTTTTTCAATGGCAAGATATTCCGGTTTTTCAAAAAATTCCTGGGGAAAGCCAGGCCCATCAAAATTATAAATTTGCTCAATCCTTTTCTGAATTTTCGCCCCACATTTTACAGCCGTATTAATTGCAAGGTTACCACCTTTTGAATGCCCGATTATAGTAAAATCCTTAAAAGGAAAAGCCTTGGCAACATCTTCCATATATTTTAAGGCGTCCGTTTGGGCAGGAATTGGGTCTTGCCAGACAATATTAAAATCCTCTTTCCAGCCAATCAGGGTATCATCGGTACCCCGGAAAGAAACAATCACGCGCTCATCAACAAGATATGTCATAGCGGCAAACTGCTCGACTTTATCTTCATCATAAATTTCTCTAAGGCCGCAAATCTTAACATCCTTAAAACGCTTACATTTTGCTGCTTTTGACAAAAGTTCCGGTGTTTTTTTATTGATTACATAACCAATTTTGAGTCTTTCTTCATAATTCGGGGCAGATTTAAAATCCCGCCAGAGTTTTTTTAAAGTAATTGGCGACGAAAAATCCTCAGTCAGCAAACCGTCCAAAAGAGAATAAGAAATATGAGCCAGAAGCAAAGCGTCAATTTTATTAAATTCCACCTGGTCAAAAGTCAAATCGCCCCGCCAGGTTATATAATCAAACAAATTTGCCATAAGTCACCTCGTATCTTTTCAGAGCATTTCTGAAAAAAACATCGAAGATAATTTTTTAGAGATGCCCATGATTTCTACAAATAAATATAATAATGGGAACCTCTCGAAATCAAGAAATTTTAAGTGTACCTCGTATATTAAAGTCATAGAATTATCTTGAATCATTTGGGTAAAATAACCTGTG
>CAVFQN010000255.1:0-15060 GCA_963624615.1 Treponemataceae bacterium
GTAGATGTGCTGGATAAACTTATAAAAATGGATTTGGTGATAAAACAGGCCCCAATCAATGACGAAAACAACAAAAAAAAGGCCGGCTATTATGTTTGTGATCAGTTGACGCTTTTTTACTTCAAGTATATTTATAGAAATTTGTCCCGAGTTGCCGTTATGGATGCAGATTCTTTCTATGATAAATTTATTGAACCTGATTTTGAAGAACATTATGTTCCAAGGGCTTTTGAAGAAGTTTGTAAGCAGTTTTTAATCAGAAAAAATCGTTCTGGAAATTTAAATGACAAGTTTGAAAAAATAGGTAAATATTATTACGACGATTCTATAAATAAAAAAAATGGCGAATTTGATGTTGTCACAGAAAGTGGTGGAAAATATACTTTTTATGAAGCAAAATTCACTGGTGGGGCTTTGGACAAGAATCTTATTTTGAAAGAGATAGAACAGGTAAATGAAACTGGTTTATATTGTCCAAAATATGGATTTTTTTCAAAGTCAGGGTATAAAGAAATTGATGATTTGCATAAAGCACAGTTGATTCTTTATACAATTGGTGATTTATATCAGTAATTTTTGTTTTAGTCGGATAAAAATTACTCGGTTTAAACCGAGTAAAAACTTTACAAAAAGAGGTGTGAAAAAATGAAAGTTTGTGCAGATGAATTGATTTGGTTTGGTAGAAATCTTAACCACGAAGGAATCAGATATTTTGATTACTCGGCTTCTGGTTTTTGTTTTGTGATGAAAGGGAAAAAAGCGGTGGCGCATATTGTGAGTGACCCGGAAAATTGGGACGCGGGAACAAAAGGCGTAGTCGGTGTTTTTGTGAGCCAGGGTGATGATATAACCTGGAAAACTTTCCCATCAGATTGTGACAAAAAAATCACTTTGAACGAAAAAGAAAATACCTGCCTTTTGTTTGAATCTGACAAAGAAGAGACGGTTTGCATACGCGTGTTAAAAATTTCAGAAGCAGCTTTTGGATATGCGGGATTCAAAGACCTGGAAATTGATGGTCAACTTGTGCCAGTTACTTGTGATAAAATTTCCACCGGTTTAAATATAGAAGTAATTGGTGACAGCATCACCTGTGGCTACGGAATTGAAGGGATTTGGGAAAAAGATTCTTTTACCACCCAGCAGCAGAGGGCAGATAAATCTTACGCTTTTTTGACTGCAAAAGGATTAAATGCCAACTTGCAGTGTTGTAGTTGGAGTGGGATTGGGATTATTTCAAATTACGTTGACCCTGCAACCGCAAAACTCCCGGATGTTCACTGGCTTATGCCTTCGCTCTGGCCTTACACCGATAAATCACTTTCTTTGAGGCTTGGTCTTGAACCGGAAGTTTGGGATGCAGCCAAATTTTACCCGGATATTGTTTTAATTCACCTGGGAACGAATGATCAAAGTTGGGTAAACGGTCACGAAGAACGCCGCCTGGAATACCTTAGCGGTCTTCGCCAGTTAATCGAAGCCGTTCACCGTCGTTCACCCGCTGCAAAAATCTGCTGTTGTCTTGGGGTAATGGGGCAGGAATTGTGTGATTCTGTGAGCGAGGCGGCAGGGCTTTTTAGTAAGGATTTTCCTGATACAAAAATTAAAGTTGTAAAATTTCCAGTCCAGGACCCGGTCGACGGAATTGCCGCCGACTGGCATCCGAGTGGAAAAACTCATCAAAAAATGGCAGAAATTTTGATAAAAGAACTGAAGGATTTTTAAGGGCCTTTTGTTGTGAAAAGGGTCGCCCTGGTGTGTAAGTTATTCCAGGGCGATCTCAATTGTGTATTGTGCTAATCATCATAATGCTTAAACAACTGCACCGGTTCTTCTTCAATTCTGATTTTTGGAAGTTTTGGAAGGACTGTGTAGGAATTATAGAGCCAGTCTCCGTCGCCAGCTTCGTAAGGATTTTCGCCATTTTCAGGGTGATTTAAGCCATCAGCTGGCGGACAGAAAAATCTGATTTTTGCATCACAAGGCCCTTTCAAAGGATTTTCAAAAAAGTATGACATCAAGTCTACGCATTTTGTACCAGGAGCCTTGTAGAACCAATATCCGTTAAATTCCATCATAATATTTAGTGGCAGGAGGTCATCATCAAAATAGACTTCAAAAAACTGAGGAGTTTTGTTGAAATGGCAATCCACCTCCACGCCTTCTGCATCCTCTGAAGATGTCCAGCGAAGTTTGGCTGGTAAATCTACTTTTCCACAAGCTTCAATTACCTGGCTAAAGTAAGGTTTGTGCAGTTCGTCACGATACATTGTCAGCATTGGCTGTTCAATTCCAACATCGTGGTTGTTAGGGTCTGTAATTTCAAGTCCCAGGCGACCATCATCGCGGAACTGATACAAGGTAAATCCAGCAAGCCAGTTTTCCGGGTCTTTTTGCAGACGTTCCATAAAATGCTTCATCATATTTGACTGTTCAAAAGCCCCTGTCACATCACCATCACCATTAAGTTCCGAAAGAACCATAGGTTTATCCTGACCTGTAATTTCACGCAGGCGGTGTAAAGTTGCCTTTGCTTTATCATAAACTTCATCAACGTCATAACAGCAATAGTTGTTATTTTCTTTTGTAGCAACATCAACCGGCCAGCCCCAATGCAAAGAAAGATAATTATCTCCAGACCAAATATCAGCTGCCTTGTGGGCTTCCAGAAAAATATCTTCCATTTCGAGTTTTCCACTTTCCTTGTCAAACATTCCGGCACACAAAATCATTTTTACATTCGGTGCATACTGATGCATAACGCTGCAGACCAGGACAAAAAAATCAGCAAGCTGCTGATAAGAAGCCCGCTTGTTAAAGCAAAACCAGGAACCTGTACATTCATGATTGACTCGTAAAAGAATTCGGCCATAAGGACGCAAATCTTTTGCAATTGGAATTAAATCTTCTTCTTTTAAACTTGGGTCAATGGTCAGAGTGAGGACAACATCCTGCCCATGCTGGCGAATTTCCTTCATAAATTTAAAAGGTTCATCGTCGCGCAAGCCTTCCCGACCACCACGATAAGGAAAATAATCTTCATAAGGATAATCCCAGGCTCCAGAAGGATTTGCCTGCTTGTGAACAATACTGGCACGTCCTGGCCAACCTTTATCATTTGGATAATAGGTGTACATCAAACTGATTCCGCGGTGGATTTTTCTCATTTTCTGGAGAATATAATCCTGATTTACATAAAGTCCGCGTTCACTTCCATCACCCAAATCCAGGGCACATTTTGCTTGTTTTAAAACAACTTTGTTCATAAAAACCTTCCTTAAAATCTTCCTTCTCTATCAATTATAATCAGAATAATCCGTAAAAAAATATCAGATTTTATATATAAAAATTGTAAAAATCTTTTTTTTAAGGGTACATTTTTATTTTGCCCCTACTTTCCTTTGCGTAAAATGCGTCAATTGACGTCTTATCGTTTAATCTGTAAAATAGTGAAGTTATTTAACCTAGCGAATAATAATTTTATTATATGGAGTAAAATCGATGGCTAAAACAAAGTATGTTTACTTTTTTGGTAACGGTGATGCTGATGGTTCAGAAGAAATGCGTGCTGAACTCGGCGGAAAAGGTGCTAACCTTGCACAGATGGCTAAAAAGCCTTTAAGTCTTCCAGTTCCTGCAGGATTTACAATCTCTACAGATGTATGTCAGGAATTCTACAAATTAGGAAGAAAATATCCAGATGGTTTGGACAAGGAAGTTGATGAATACCTTGCTAGACTTGAAAAAACAATGGGTAAAAAACTTGGTGCTGATGACGATCCACTTTTGGTTTCTGTTCGTTCTGGTGCCGCAATTTCTATGCCAGGTATGATGGATACAATCCTCAACCTCGGTCTTAACGACAAATCAGTTCTTGGTTTGGCTAACAAAACAAATAACCCACGTTTCGCATGGGATGCTTACCGCCGTTTCATTCAGATGTACGGTGATGTTGCTATGGGTGTTGACCATGACAAATTCGAAGCAATCATTGATAGCGTAAAAGCTATTCGTGGTATCAAACAGGATACAGAATTAACAACTGAAGAACTTCAGGAAATTGTTAAGAGATACAAGGAAATGTACAAACAGGAAAAGGGAGAAGATTTCCCTCAGGATCCTAAAGTACAGATGTGGGGTGCTATTGGTGCCGTATTCGGTTCTTGGATGAACCCACGTGCTATCACATATCGTAAATTGAACGGTATTAAAGAAGGTGCTTTGAAAGGTACAGCCGTAACTGTAATGGCTATGGTATTCGGTAACATGGGTGATGACTCTGGTACTGGTGTATGTTTCTCTCGTGATCCTTCTACTGGTGAAAACGTATTCATGGGTGAATACTTGATGAACGCTCAGGGTGAAGACGTTGTTGCTGGTATTCGTACACCACAGAAACTTTCTCAGCTTGAAGAAGAAAATCCTGCTATTTACAAAGAACTTTGCGAAATCCGTGACAGACTTGAAAAACACTATCACGATATGCAGGATATGGAATTCACAGTTCAGCAGGGAAAACTTTTTATGCTCCAGTGTCGTAACGGTAAACGTACAGGTGCTGCTGCTGTTAAGATGGCTGTTGATATGGTTGGTGAAAAACTCATCGACAAAGAAACTGCTCTTCTCCGTGTAGAACCAGAACAGTTGAACCAGTTGCTCCTTCCACAGCTCGACAAAGATGCTGTTAAGAAAGCAACAGAAATTGCTGCAGGGTTGAACGCTTCTCCAGGTGCTGGATGTGGACAGATTGTTTTCACAGCTGACGAAGCTGAAGCTTGGGCAAAGGATGGAAAGAAAGTTCTTCTCGTAAGAAAAGAAACTTCTCCAGATGATATTGCCGGTATGGCAGTTGCACAGGGTATTTTGACTTCTACAGGTGGACGTACATCTCACGCTGCCGTAGTTGCTCGTGGTATGGGTACTCCTTGTGTTTGTGGATGTGATGCAGTTACATTCAAAGATGCAAATACAATTTCTGTAAACGGAAAAGAATATAAGAAGGGTGACTTCCTTACAATCGACGGTGCTACAGGTAAAGTTTACGAAGGACAGGTTGCTGTAAAACCTGCTGAAATTTCTGGCGACCTCGAAACATTCTTGGGCTGGGCTGATGAAGTTCGTGCTAAATCTTCTAGAACTACTCCTTCTGGACAGAAAGTTAAAGGTTTTGATGTATTGGCTAACGGTGATACACCAAAGAATGCTCAGGATGCATTCCGCTTCGGAGCTGCTGGTATTGGTCTTTGTCGTACAGAACATATGTTCTTTGATGAACCAAAACTTACAGCATTCCAGAAGATGATTGTTTCTGAAACAACAGAAGCTCGTAAAGAAAATCTTGATAAGATTCTTCCTTACCAGCAGAAAGACTTCTACGAAATCATTAAGACAATGGCTGGTCGTCCAGTTACAATCCGTCTCTTGGACCCACCTCTTAACGAATTCATTCAGGCAGAAAGCGATGAACAGCTTACAGCTCTTGCAAGCAAAATTGGTATGGACAAAGCTGCTCTTGCAGTTAAAGTTGCTGCTCTTGATGAACACAACCCAATGCTCGGTCACCGTGGATGTCGTCTTGCTATCACTTATCCAGAAATCTACGAAATGCAGGTTGAAGCTATTGCTCGTGCAACAGCTCAGTTGGACAAAGAAGGCGTTAAACACGACGTACGCATCATGATTCCTAACGTTGTAACATATCGTGAAGTTGAACAGATTCGTGGCCAGGCAGAAGCTGTAATTGCAAAAGTAAATGCTGAAGTTGGAACAAAACTTACATTCCAGATTGGTTCAATGGTTGAATTCCCACGTACAGCTCTTTCTGCTGATAAAGTTGCCAACTATGCTGACTTCTTCTCATTCGGTTCAAATGACCTTACACAGACAACATTCGGTTTCAGCCGTGATGACTATGGTAAGTTCATCAACTCTTACCTTGATCAGAGAATCCTGGAAGACGATCCATTTGCAACATTGGATGCAGATGGTCCTGGAGCTTTGATGGAAATTGCAGAAGCTAAGGGTCGTTCAGTTAAGAAAGACCTCCACTTAGGAATCTGTGGTGAACACGGTGGAGATCCAGCTTCTATCGCTTTGTGCTACAAGATTGGTTTGAACTATGTTTCTTGTTCACCATTCCGTGTACCACTTGCACGTCTTGCTGGTGCTCAGGCTGTTATCAAGGCTAACAAATAAGTTTAGGCTTATTTATAGTTTAAGATGATTAAAAGCGTCACTTCTTCAGGGGGGTGACGCTTTTTTTTATGCAAAAAATTTATCGAATTAAAATCTCTGAACTTTGAAACAATCACAATCAGGAAGAAAACCTGACTTTTAGGGCTGAACCTAAATCTGATTTATAGATGATTGCCTTGCGTCTGTCTGGGCACAGGATTTTTTCATTTAAGGGAACCCCTAAAAATTGCAATTTTTAGAGGTTCCCTAAATAAAGTTATATTTTGCAAGTTCATCTTCCACTGATTTTTCTATAAACCCGTTAAGAGATATGTTCAGTTTTTTTGCTGCAACAGAGGCCCTTCTGTGAAGTTCAGGAAGAAATCTGACATTAAATTTTCCAGAATATGGTTTTTCAGGGGTAATTTCATCCTGTCGGCACCAGTCAAGATAATCATCTACAGAATTATGAAACTCTCTTTCTATCTCTTCAACTGAGGTTCCCTGAAAAGTTATTACAGTCTTTGTGTTGATGACTGAACCTGCAAATATTTTTGCTTCATCATCATATTCGACATCACCAATATATCCTTTATAATTCATCATAGCTTTACCCCCGCATTTATAAGAAATTGTTTTATAGATTTTACAGCTCCTCTATCAGTAACATTCATAGGATGAGGTCTATGAAAAACAGCTCTCTGTTCATTCAATTTTATTCTGACTCTTGAACCATTTCCTTCTGAAATTTCAGCTCCAAGTGCAATCAGCATTTTCTCGATATCATCCCATTTTATATTAGATAGGGTAGGTTCCTTGAAAATGTCATCATAAGTTTTCAGATGCTTTGAGTTCATATTATTATGGTACTACATTTTGGTACTAATGTAAATTTTTTTATTTACTTTTGTTCACGAGAGCTCCCCTGATTGTGAATATCTGTTTTTTTGGATATATTTTTGATATGAATAAACACAATATGCAGCTCTTACAGGAGCTTTCTTTGAAAAACGGGCCTTTGTGCGTGGGCCTGGATACAGATCCTTCTTATATTCCTGAAAATATTCTTAAACAGTTTGAAAGTCCGGCTCAGGCGGTTTTGGCTTACAACAAGGCGATTATTGACCGCGTGGCTAATGACCAGTCAGCGTCTTGTTTTAAAGTTCAGATTGCTTATTACGAGGCGATGGGCCTGGAGGGGCTGCAAGTTTATGCTGAAACTCTCCGGTTTGTTCGTTCCAGCGGACTTATGGCTATTTCGGATATTAAGCGTGGTGATATTGGGGCAACTTCTGATGCCTATGCCAAGGCTCATTTTCGTGGTGATTTTGAAACGGATATTATCACTGTGAATCCTTACATGGGGTTTGATACTCTAATTTCTTTTACAAAATATTCTAGTCCTGATATGGGAGGCAAGGGGGCTTTTGTCCTGCTTTGTACTTCTAATCCTGGTATGGTTGATATTGAGCACCAGGAATTGAAATCTGGTGGGCTTCTTTTGGAGCATGTTGGTGATGAAATTGAGCAAATTGGCAGGGATTTTGAAAAGGATTATCCTGGCCAGACTTGTGGAGTTTTTGGGGCGGTTGTTGGGGCTACCCAGGAAGCTGATGCCCGCTATCTTCGTGATAAATATGCTGATACATTTTTCCTGATTCCGGGGTATGGGGCTCAGGGTGGGGCTGCGCGAATTGCGGCTACTTTGCTTGACCATGCAGGTGGGGTTGTGAATTCCAGTCGTGGAATTTTGTGTGCCTGGAAAAAGGATGGACAGCTGGCTGGAAAACTTGAATCCGGAACTTTATCTTTGGACGATATTGCGGATGCGGCCGCCCGTAATGCTGTTTTTTCTAAAAATGATTTGCTAACGGCTAAAAAGATTTTGTAATTTTGTAAGATGATGATGGGGCGTTGCTAAAAGCTTGTCTTTTAATGACGCCCTATAATTTATTTATGGGGTACTTGTATGTTTAAAGATTGTCAGGGAAATCCTTATCCGGTTTATGCGGAAGGCTTTGTTGTAAGTTGTAATGTTATAAAAGAAGCTGTTCCTGCGAATTCTGTTTATGAATTGAAAGTAAAGATTTGTGATAATGGTGCGGCTGCTAAGGCACTTGCGGATGGGGATAAAAGTGACCTTCCAAAGGTTTCCCTTTGCTCTGAAAAGTCTGATTTTTCTAGCCAGGATTCCCATTCACTCCAGGAGCCGGCTGCCGGCCAGTTTTATATGCTGCACCCTGTGCGGTCGAATGTTTTGCTTGGGCGTCCAATCAGTGTTTTTGATTCAAAGAAAAGTGAAGATGGTAATCTGATAATCACTTTTTTGATTCTTGTAAAAGGAAAAGGAACGGTGGAACTGACTTCATTGCGGAAAGGTGATAAAATCAACCTCCTCGGACCCTGTGGAAACAGATTTCCTCTGCCGGACTTTGTGACAGAAAAAAATGCCGATCAAAAAGTTTGCATTGTCGGGGGTGGAATCGGGGTTGCTCCTGTTGCGGGGTTTGCTTCAACTCTGCCAGATTTTTCTTATGATTTTTATGCGTCTTTTAAATCCGGTTCCTATGGTCTGCAAAATCTTAAAGCTAATAAACTTGTAATTACAACTGATGACGGCTCGGTTGGCGTTCATGGAATGTTGCCGGTCGCTTTGACTGCCCAGGCTCTCAAGGAAGGAAATTATTCTGCACTTTATGCTTGTGGCCCAACTCCAATGCTGACCTATCTTCAAAAAGTTTGTAAAGAAGTGGGATTAAAATGCTGGTTGAGCATGGAAGCAAGAATGGCTTGTGGGGTGGGCGTTTGTCTTGGTTGTGTTATCGATACGACAAAAGGAAAACTCCGCTGCTGCAAAGAAGGTCCGGTTTTTGATGGTTCAATCTTAAAATTTGAAAAAGTTGATCAAGTGGCTGGAATAAAAATCCAACCAAGACGCGAGCCTTTATCTTCTGAACCTGATTTGTCTGTAAATATTGCCGGGGTAAAATTTCAAAATCCTGTGATTGGTTCTTCCGGAACTTTTGGATTTGGAACAGAATATGCGACTGTGTTCGATGTAAACCGCCTTGGAGGCATTTCAAGCAAAGGTCTGACTTTGGAAGCCCGCCAGGGAAATGATGGAATCCGCCTCCACGAATTTACTGGTGGGCTGATGAATTCAATTGGTCTGCAAAATCCTGGAATTAAACATTTTATCGAAAATGAACTTCCTCAGATGATGTCGCAAAAACCTGTGGCAATTGCGAATTTGTCTGGCTCCAGCCTGGAAACTTATGTGGAAGGAGCAAAACTTCTGGAAAAAAGTCCCGTTCCGATGGTAGAACTCAACATTTCCTGTCCAAATGTAAAAGCTGGTGGGGCTGCCTGGGGTATGTCTTGTAGTGCTGCACAGCAGGTGGTGGGTGCGGTTCGTAAAGAAATCACAAAACCGCTGATTGTAAAACTTACTCCTCAGGCAAAAGATATAAATGATGTTGCCTTGGCTTGTATTGAAGTTGGGGCAGATGGAATTTCTTTGTGTAATTCTTTCCAGGGAATTGCGGTTGATATAGAAAGAGGGGTTCCTGTTTTTAATAATTTGAAGGCTGGGGTTGGTGGACCTGCCGTTCGTCCGATTGCTGTTCGCCTGATTTATGAACTGGTGGAAGCTATAAATACTTTGCCGCTGGAAAAGAGAGTTCCTGTAATTGCGATTGGTGGGATTGCAAGCTGGCAGGATGCGGTGGAATTCATAATGGCTGGGGCTTCTGCCTTGCAGGTTGGAACAATGACTTTTGCAAATCCTTACGCTATGGTCGAAATAATTGACGGTCTTGCAGCTTTTATGAAACGCAAAGGCTACAAGACGATTGAAGAAATGCGGGGAATAATTCAAAAAAAGATGTAGGGGAATGGGGAGGCCGAAAAACTTTAGCATTGGGCCTGGCTACTTATTCATCGCCCCTGTAATTTTCTTTGAAACTTCTACGTTTGTCATGGCTTCGTTTTCGATACCGTGAATTACGTCTTTAATTTCTGAAACCTGAGAATCCATGCCTTCAACGCTGGATTGCAGGGAAGTTGCGATTGTTGCGATGTTTTCCAAAGCCGAATTCTGATTTTCAATTTCTGAAACAACAATTCCTGCGATGTAGCCTGTTTCGTGGGATTGTTTTACAACATCATTCAAAGAGTTCATGATAGTTTTTGTTTCTTCATTGACGCTCAAAATGCTGGCAAGAATTGCTTCAATAGCAGAAATAGTTTTGCGGAGTTCTTCTGTCGTTTTTTGGGTGAATTTGTGGAAATCTGCAACCGAAGCTGCTGTTTCTTCTACAATTTTTGAATTTTCCTGCAAACCATCAGAAATTTTGCTGGCATTTAAAGTTGTGCTGTTTGAAAGTTGTCTGATTTCCTGGGCAATAACCGAAAATCCTTTTCCAGCTTCGCCAGCGTGAGCCGCTTCGATGGAAGCATTCATAGCCAAAAGTCCTGTTTTGGCAGAAATTGCATTTACTGTGCTTACAAAATTTGCGATGTTGTTGGAAGAAGTCTGAACCTCTTCAACTTGACGAACCAGTTTATTGATTAAGTTTAATTGAGAATCAAGATTGTTTGCAATCAAACTCATTTCGGTCTTGTGTTTTTCGGCAATAGAACTCATTTCGGAAAGTGACTCGGACATTTCGTACATCGCCTTATTTGTAGAATCAATGGCGGTGTTCTGGAGGGTAACCGTCTGGAGCATTTGTTCAGATTGAGACTTTACTTCAAGACTAGATTTACTGATTGTGGAAGTTTCTTTTGAAAGGTTGGAAGAGTTATCTGAAACAGTTTGGAAAAGTGTAGTTAATTCACTGATATTATTTGTTGCAGTCTGGGTTGCACTGTAAAGGCGGTTTCCAACTTCGAGACCACTTTTTGATTCTTCGATGATTTTTGTGATGGAATTAAGGTGATTGCTAGCTTCTTCCTGCGATTTTGTAGCTCTTTCTACCAGTCGCTGATTAAATTTGTTCAAAATCAAAATAATCGTGTTTGCGACGTAAATGGCAAGAGAACAAATTACTATCCCAGAAATAGTTCCAGAAGGGTTTGATTCATAGTGGGATTTAAAAAGAACAAAACAATCAATAAGCCACAAAACTGAAGACCCTGCAAAAAAGAGCTGAATTTGCAGTTTACTGAGGGAAATAATTTGATTACAAATAGCCATGGTAATCACAAAAGATGCACCACGATAAAAAATCAGTGTACTTGGATAGTCACCTGTAAAAAAGAGGATGATAAAAACTGCAAAAACCAGCCCAATCGTCACCAATTTTGCTGCCGTATATAATTTATCTTTTTTTACAAGAAAAAGGCTGATAAAAAACAAAATTGTCGGAATAATGCAAAGTGAAGCACTCAAGGGGAGTTTTATTGCAAACAGGGCTGTTGTCAGCATCAAAAAACTTAGCATTAAAATAAAACTACCGTCTATAATGTAGCCGATTTGCTGACAGTCTTTTAAAGGCAAAGTCTGCATATATTCTTCAGAGGGGGTAAATAATTTTCTGATTTTCATATTTTTCTTCCAGGATTTTTAGAAGTTAAGGTAATACAAAAATGGAGATATATCAATATTATCAATATAAAGCCTATTTAATTAATGGAATGAAAAACTAAATTTAAGTATAATCTCCTAGCTATGAAAAAAAATCTGACCGAAGGTAGTCTTGTAAAAAATATCATGATTTTTTCACTGCCGTTTTTGCTTTCTTATTTTCTGCAAACTTTGTACGGAATGGCCGACCTTTTTATTGCGGGGCAGTTTAATGGTTCTGATGTAATTTCTGCCGTTTCGATTGGAAGCCAGGTTATGCATATGTTTACGGTTATGATTGTGGGACTTTCCATGGGCTGTTCTGTTTTGGTTGGTCAGGCGGTTGGTGGTCGGGAACCAAAAAAGGCGGCAAAAATTGTGGGAAATACAATCATCCTGTTTGTGATTTTATCAATCATACTTACCATAGTTCTTCTTTTGCTTGTAAGACCTATTGTTTTCGCCGTTTCTACTCCTGCCGAAAGCGTGGAAGAAACGGTTCAGTATTTATTTATTTGTTTTTTGGGTATTCCTTTTATCATTGCTTATAACGTAATTGCGTCCATTTATCGTGGAATGGGCGATTCTAAAAGCCCTATGTTTTTTGTTGCAATTGCCTGCGTCATCAACATTGTCCTGGATATAATTTTTATGGGACCGATGGGGATGACGGCGGCTGGAGCTGCCTGGGCGACAATTATTGCTCAAGCCATCAGTGTGATAATCAGTTTGATTGCTATGGTAAAATCCAAAAATGGAATTAAACTTTCAAAAGATGATTTGAAAATTGACCGCCCGCTTATGCTGAATATTTTGAAAATCGGATTTCCGGTTTGCTGCCAGGACGGATTTATTCAGATTTCTTTTTTGATTATCACAACAATTGCCAACCGCCGTGGCGTTTCCATTGCGGCTGCAGTCGGGATTGTCGAAAAAATCATCACTTTCCTTTTCCTTATTCCTTCCAGTATGATGTCGACGGTGAGTACAATTGCTGCTCAAAATATTGGGGCCCAGAAAAAAGAGCGGGCAACAAAAACTTTGTTTATTTCGGCGGCTATTGCAGTGGGCATAGGTCTTGTCTTTGCCATAATCTTCCAGTTTGCAGCAAATCCAGTTCTCAAAACTTTTACCCATGATGATGAAGTTGTCCGCTTTGGTGTGCAATATCTAAAAACTTACGTTTTTGACTGCGTTTTCGCGGGTTTTCATTTTTGTTTTAGCGGATATTTTGTTGCCATGGGAAAATCAATCATCTCGTTTATCCACAACAGCATTTCCATTGTGTTTTTCAGAATTCCGGGAGCCTATCTTGCAGCAAAATTCTGGCCAGAAACGCTGACTCCTATGGGACTCGTTGCACCAATTGGTTCACTTGTGTCGGCTATTATCTGTCTTTTTGCATTTGTGATTTTGGCAAAAAAAGAAAAAATGTGCGGTTTGCATATTTCATAAATTATCACTCGAGAGGAGAAAATCTATGAGTAAAAAAGATTTCTTTGGAACTTTGATTGGATTTGTAGCAGCTTCAATTGCCGCAATTATTTTTATCATCACATTTTCGGCAAAATCTGCTTCCTATGCTGATGGAGTTTGGTCTGGAAAGGGTGAAGGTCGTAACGGTCCTATCGAAATCACCCTTACAATTCAGAATAAAAAAATTGTCGATTACAAAATTGTGTCTGAAGAAGAAACGGATTTTGCAAAGCCTGCAATCACCAATGTTTTGAATCAGGCAGTTGAAAAAGGAAATCTGAATTCTTTTGATGCAGTTACCGGGGCTACAATTTCGTCAAAAGCAACTGCTGAGGCTGTAAAAGCTGCACTCAAAAATGCAAGTGGACAAAAAGACAAAGTTGCAAAGGTTCAGAATACATCTTGTGATATTGTGATTATTGGGGCTGGCGGGGCTGGACTTTGTGCTTCGATTGAGGCAGTTCAGGGCGGAGCTAAAAATGTAATCCTCCTTGAAAAAATGGGAGTGGCTGGCGGAAACACAACAAGTGCTACAGGCGGATTGAACGCAGCCGAAACAAAATTTCAAAAGGCCCTTGGAATTGAAGATTCAAAAAATCAGTTTTATGAAGATACTATGAAAGGCGGCTACAATCTGAATGATCCGGATTTGGTTCGCGAAATGGTAGAAAAAGCTCCAGAAACTGTAGATTGGCTTGTTTCATTGGGTGTTGATTTAACTGATGTTGGAAAGATGGCAGGTTCTACAAATAAACGTACCCACCGCCCGCAAGGTGGAGCTGCCGTTGGTGCTCATATGGTTCCGATTTTGGAAGCTGCAGCAACTGGCCTTGGTGTTGATTTACGTAAAAATTCAAAAGTTTTGGATGTTATTTCTGATGATGGAAAAGCTGCCGGGGTTATTGTTGAAAAAGACGGTCAAAAATACACTATTAAGGCTAAAGCCGTAATTATTGCAACTGGTGGTTTTGGTGCAAATGCTGAGATGGTTCAAAAATATGTACCGAGTCTTGCAGGTTTTGGAACAACAAATCACAAGGGAGCAACAGGAGACGCTTTTGCCTGGATTGAAAAATTTGATGGTCAGCTTACACAAATGGAACAAATTCAAACCCACCCAACAGTAGTTCCTTCTAATGGTGTGATGATTACAGAAGCTGTTCGCGGAAACGGAGCGATTATGGTAAACCGCGAAGGAAATCGTTTTGGAACAGAAATGGCAACCCGCGATGTTATGAGTGCAAACGTTTTGGCTCAGACCGGAAAAACGTCTTATCTGGTATTTGATACAAGCGTTCGCAAGTCTTTAAAAGCAATCGAAGGTTATGTAAAACAGGGACTTTTAACAGAAGGTGCAAATCCTGAAGAACTGGGCGAAAAACTTGGAATGCCAGCAGGAAGCCTTGCTGCTACAATCGAAAAATACAATTCTTATGTAGAGGCTGGAAATGACCCTGATTTTGGACGTAAAGCCAGTGAAATGCCACGTCAGTTGAATGAAGGTCCTTATTTTGCTGTAGAAGTTGGTCCTGCAATTCATCACACAATGGGTGGAATCAAGATAAACACAAAGGCCCAGGTTTTGAACTCAAATAATCAGGCAATTCCTGGTCTGTATGCTGCCGGAGAAGTTACAGGCGGCGTGCACGGTGGCAACCGTCTGGGTGGTAATGCTGTAGCTGATATTTGTGTATTCGGAAAAATTGCAGCCGATTCTGCTTTGGAATACATTCAAAATAAATAAAAACAAATAGAAGAAAAGGGGATCTCTAAAAATTACAAATTTTGGGAATCCCCTAAATAATTATTTTGATGATGTAAATACTTTGTTTAGACTTTTATAC
>CAVFQN010000256.1:0-3242 GCA_963624615.1 Treponemataceae bacterium
GAAATGTATTTGGTGCAAAGAAAAAGAATTCAAAAACTGTTACCGTTGGCGCAACTCCTGAGCCACACGCTGCCATCCTTAACCTTCTTGT
Organism: Treponemataceae bacterium; assembly: GCA_963624615.1. GTDB lineage: Bacteria > Spirochaetota > Spirochaetia > Treponematales > Treponemataceae > Treponema_D. The sequence goes on from CAVFQN010000256.1 coordinate 92, forward strand.
AAAAGACATGAAGGCAAAAGGTTATACTTTGAAAGTTCAGGAATTTACAGATTATGTAACTCCAAATGAAGCAGTAGAATCTGGTGATATTGATGCGAACTTCTTCCAGCACATTCCTTATATGAATTCTTTCAATGAAGAAAGAAATTATCATCTTGTAAGCGTTGCTGGCGTTCATATTGAACCAATTGCTATTTATTCCAGCAAAATTAAAAAGCTTGCCGATTTGAAAGACGGTGCTGTAATTGCAATTCCTAACGACCCGACAAACGAAGGTCGTGCTTTGCTTTTGCTCCAGTCTGCAGGTTTGATTAAAGTTTCTGATAAAGCAGGTTTGACAGCAGTTCCAGCCGATGTTACAGAAAATCCTAAAAAATTGAAGTTCCAGGAAATTGAAGCTGCATCTTTACCACGAGTTCTTCCAGATGTTGATGCTGCCGTAATCAATGGGAACTACGCTATTACAGCAGGGCTTACAGCCAAAAAAGACGGATTGTTTATTGAAGGTGCCGATTCTCCTTATGTAAATATTCTTACTGTAAAGGCTGGCAATGAAAATAATCCTGGAATTCAGGCTCTTGTAGAATTGCTTACAAGTCAGAAAGTAAAGGATTATATTGAAAAGACATATCCTGATGGAGATGTTGTAGCTGTATTCTAGTTAGTTTTTAGAGACAACTTTGAATATAAATAAAAAAGCCTGTCCTGGTGCAAATGCTTAAAGGCAATTAATCCCAGACTGGCTTTTTTTTTCTAATCGTTTTTTTTTAGAGATGCCCTTTATCTAACCGTAATATTGTAACTAATCTGTTTTACGTTTCCAAGAATATCAGATTCCGAAAGGCCCAGGGTAACTTTTCCTGGCGAAAACATAACTTCCCCTAAAAGTTGGAGATTTTCGTTGGGGTAAAGATCCGAACTAGTGTATTTCTTTTTGCCGGAAAGGCAAATTTTATTATCACTTTGCAGGATTGAATCATAAGAAATCTGATCCAGGACAATTCCATTTATAGAAACCCCGGTTTTGTAAGGGGCCACAATAGAATTTCGCTTTTTGTAGATTCTATACAGTCCGGACGTGTAGGTTTTGTATTCATTAATATCATAAAAAACTTTATTTTTGCTTTCTACGTAAATGCCGGACAGGGTGAGGGGGAGTTCTTTTTCGGATCTTGGCATAAGGACTTTTGGATTGATGGCAGCTTTATCTTTTGTGTCAAGAATTTGGAATTCCAGGTGACTGGTTTCATTTTGCCAGCCGGAATTTCCACTTTGTGAGAGAGTTGCCCCAGCGTCTATTGTTTTTTCGTTTTTGTCATTCAAAGTGAGCGTTTCTGAATCCAAATTTCCATAAACAGAAATCAAATTATCTTCGTGTGATAAAATAACGGCAGTTCCCAAAGTTGATGGAAAAAAATCAGAATCGTCATTATTTTCTGTGATGATTGCAAGAATGTAGCCTGATTCAGTGGCCTTCACCTGGCCGGGCTCAGAAAAACACAAAGATGTGCTTATCAAGTCGCCTCGATTTTGCCCGAAATATGATGCGTATGAATTTTCTGTAATTTCATCTTGAGGCCAGTCAAATGCAAACAAGGAAGCTGTCAGCAAAATCATATTTGCAAATAAAATATTTTTTTTCATCGCTTTTATCATTTTTATCGCTTTTATCGTTTTCATTTTAATCATTTTTATCTCCAAAAAATCCTAAAATCCATATTTTGAGACGAATTATTCTCTGACAATCGAAAGTTTTGATATGGAATTATCTTTTCCTACAAAAAGATTTGTTCCCTGGGAATGAATAAATGCAGTTTCCGCTTGAAAAGAAAAAGATCCCAAGAGTGTATTAGTTTTTTCGATGATAGAAACCGTGTAAGTATCCTTGTTTTTCCCGAGCAAAAATACAAAATCATCATTTTCATCAACAGAAAGAACCTTGCTGGCAAGTTTGATTACGGTATTTTTTCCTGTCGAAATATCATAAATCCCTAAATTGTTGTCATAATTATAGAGAACCCGTTTTCCATCTTTACAAAAATGCACGATTGTCTGGTAAGGAGAATCTGTGCTCAAAAAGGTATGAAAAATAATTTTCTGCTGGGCAGCTTCTTTGTGGGCCAAAACAAATCTTTGCTGGTCGTGACCAGAAATTGAAGCAACATACTGACCATCATCAGAAATATCGATTCCTAAAATAACAGGATATTCGCTACCACCTGGAATAAAGGTTGAAATTGTGTCGCCATTGGAATTATCAAAAATGTGGATTGTTCCATCAGCTAAACCTGCTACTGTAAAATTCTGTTTTGTAGAAAAGGCGGTTAGTGGCATAGTTCCCTGATAAGTCCAAACCAAATTACCAGATTCGTCACATTTTGCAAAAGAATTTCCACCCGGCAGGAAAACAAAAATCTGATTTTCAATAAAAAATGGATACCCGCTTGCCCTTATAGTTCCGGCTTTTTCTCCACTTGGAAAATAAAAATCGGTATTGCTTGCATTTGAATCATAAGTTGCAAAAAAAGAATCTGAAATAGAAACTTTCGCAGGAAAAGTCTTAAAAAGTAAAATCTCCCCATCTTCAGTAAAATATCCCAGAGTCTGCCCCAGGCGAAAATACATTTTGTCTTTTTGGGAATTGCTGATGGTAGGATTTGAAGTGTTGATTTTCCACTCCGGCGAAAATTTGTATTCCCTGGCAAGTGGTTTTGCTGCCAAAATTATATATAGAACTGTAAAGATAATTGCAACTAGAATGGAAAATTTAATTATTTTTTTATTTTTCATAACAAAGAATGATATAATATTAAAGTGTAAAATTCAATGAATTGTCCCTTTTCAATATATGAAGGGGGAAATCTCCCCCTCGCTCCAGCCCGCATTGCGGGCTTACGCTACCCCCTCTGCGGGCCTCAAACGCCGGCCCGCAACGCCCGCTGATTTTCCTTAAATGGAAATAACAAAAAGTTAAACTTGACAAAATAACGTAAAGAATGCAAAATATTCTAAAGGTTTCAATTAAAATACATTAATTTTTTAATAAAAATACAATTAAAAATAGTAAAAGAGGTGCCGTATGGAAGATGATATTCTTACAATCGAAGAAGTTGCAAAATATTTGCGGGTTTCAGACAGAACTGTTTATGAT
>CAVFQN010000256.1:3252-20129 GCA_963624615.1 Treponemataceae bacterium
AAAATAACGTAAAGAATGCAAAATATTCTAAAGGTTTCAATTAAAATACATTAAAGAAAACCTCTAAAAATTGCAATTTTTAGAGATGCCCTAAATTTTCGCTTAAATTATAATTAAAAATAGTAAAAGAGGTGTCAAAATGGAAGACGATATTCTTACAATTGAAGAAGTAGCTAAATATTTGCGGGTTTCAGACAGAACTGTTTATGATTGGGCTCAAAAAGGTGAAATTCCTGCCGGAAAGATTGGAACAGTCTGGCGTTTCAAAAAATCCGAAGTTGAAAATTGGGTAAATGCAAGACTTTCATCAAGTTCAAATAAAACAGCCGAGGTACAGGTTCAGCTTAGAAATATTCTTTCTCCAGAAAGGGTCGTTTTTATTAATCACACTTCAAAACACGACGCTTTAGTTGAATTAGCTGATGTCCTTTCTTCTGCCCCTCAGGTAAAAAATGCAACAGAATTGACCCAGGAAATTTTAAAACGCGAAGAATTGATGTCTACAGCAATCGGTAAGGGAATTGCAATTCCACATGTAAGACTTTCATCGGTTACAGATTTAGTAATGGCAGTCGGCGTTTGCAAAAAGCCAATTTTGGACTATCAAACAATTGATGACGAGCCGGTAAATCTTTTGCTTATGATTGCAGCTGCCTACAATCAGCATTCATACTATCTAAAGACAATTTCGCACTTCAGTGCAAAGTTCAAGGATAAGTCTATCAGAGATGCAATTGCGTCTGCTCCTTCTGAACAGGAAGTTTATAGCATTCTTGCAAAAGCCTAAAGCTTTACCGGAATCCACTTGCTTCTGTCTGTTTGACTTTGAGCAATCATTCCCCAGGTCACTTTTGCCGTAGTTTCTCCAAAAATATATTCTTTTTGGTTGCTTTCAAGGTGGTAAGTTTGGCCTGGAGCGGTTATGTTTGCCGCAACCATGGCGTGGGAATATTCCGGTGAAAATAAAATAATCGTGTCAATTCCAATTGCATTCAGCATAATGCTGACCAGCATGCTTCGGCTGTCGCAATCGTTTCCCTGGCCACAGATAACCTCTGGAATCGAGGTAAAATCCGAATAATTTTTATTTTCTGCCCGCTGATATTCAAATGCCTGAACCCAGGACAATAAATATTGGGCATATGCAATATCAGGATTTTTCGGATTGGATTTTTCGGCAAGAGGGTAAAGACTATTAAAAACCTGTCCGCTGAATTTTAAAATTCTGGAATAAGAATCCCGATAAATCATTTTGTAATAGCGTTGCCAGGCTTCTTTCCATAATTTGTGATTTGTGTACAAGGTTAAAACTGCATATTCCAGGTCGACCACGAAATTTGCTGCTTCCTGGTCTACATTATCAATCTGGGAACTTATTTTTTTGCCTGCAATTGTGGCGTTTATGTTTTTTACTCCTTCTGATGGAAATGCGTATGTTGTGATGATGCCGGGACAATTATAAAAATCATCATTTATGCAAAGAGAATTTATTGTTGACATGATAAATTGCTGGCAAATGTCGAATTTTTCTGTTGGAGAATAACATAAAAGTACCACAAAGGAATTTTTGATTTGCAAAAGCGAACAAACTGCCCAGCCTGTGTAAGCCTGGTCCAAAATCATATTAAAAGAACTGACGGCAGAAATGCTTTCCGACCATTCCACTTTATCAATTTCAGATTTTGCTGATAATTTGGTTAATGCTTTTTGCAAAACTTTTGGTGCGGTGGAAGGTTCTTTTTCCTGGTAAATTTTTAGTACGAGAGTAACCGGGATATTTGGATGGGTGAAAATGTAAGACATTCCATCTTCCGTATAATCTTCAACTTTGAAGCCTTCGGGAATATCCAGGGAAAATTTGTAATCATTATCAGTGATGGCTTCAGCACTGGCTGGCTGAAAAAATGTAACTGCAAGAAAAACTGTGCATAAAATTTGCAAAAGGTGGCGTCGTGTCATTTTAAAATACCTCGTGTTTTGTCTCCAAAAATTGCAATTTTTAGAGGCTTCCTTTATTATGTTTCGGATGAATTGCCTGCCTATTTTATATGAAGATGATGAGATTTTTGTGATAAATAAACCTTCAGGTCTTGCCGTTCAAGGCGGTCAGGGTATATTTCATTCTTTGGATACAGATTTTCCTAATCAGGTTGGTCAAAAAATTTACCTGGTTCACCGTTTGGATAAAGATACTGCCGGTCTGATGATTGTTGCGAAATCTTCTGCTGCAGCAAATAAGTGGACAAAATTGATTGGAAGTAAAGTTGCCCACAAAGAATATGTTGCTGTTTGTTGTGGTAGCATAAATTCCAAAAAAGGTACTATAAAAGAATCTGTGATTCAGCACGGAAGTGAAAAATCTGCCGTTACTTATTATAGGGTTGAAAGAGAATGGGATTTGGATCTAGGGCAAAATGCCATTAAAATGTCCCAAATCCGCCTGCTTTTGGACACCGGCCGTATGCATCAGATTAGAATTCACCTGGCAAAGCAGGGCTGCCCGATTGCAGGGGACGACCAGCACGGAAATTTTAAAATTAATAAGATTTTGAAAAAAGAATTCAAGGTAAAAAAACTTTTGTTGGCTTCGGTAAAATTGACTTTACCCTTGGCGAGTGGGGAAAAAGTTTTTGAAATTGACTTACCGGAATATATGAGGTTTTAGGGGGATTTTTGCGTGAGCGCTGGGAAGGGCGCCGAAGGCGGCCTCTTAGGGAGCGACGACAAAGCCGGAAAAATGCTCCAGTGGAGCATTTTTAGCGAGTCTCCGAGCAGCTATGCTGCGAAGGCAAACGGAGCCGAAGGCGGAGTGAGGAGGCTGAAGCGACAGCGGAACCCTGAACATAGCGACTCGGAGTGAGCGAAGCGAACGGAGGGGCACGCCCATAAAATTTTCTTCCAGTTCGACAGACTTTCCTAAAAATGTTATATTTAACTTATGAAGATTTTTACTTGGAACGACATTCTTGAAACGCTGAACACAGGAGCTGACATTTCTTATTTTGAAAATGGGACTGGCATTTCGACAGGCTCTTTTGACGGACTTCACAAGGGGCATCGGCTGCTACTAAATACTCTGGTTAGTCAATGTCGGAAAAATGACCTGATTCCAGGTGTCGTAACTTTTACGCGCCCTCTTCCTGGTATAAAGCATGCTGGCGACTACCAGGGAGACCTTTCGACTTTGAATCAGCGGATAAGTATTCTGGAAAATCTTGGAATTGAATTTGTGATAATTGTAAATTTTGATGATTCTTTTGCCTCTTTGCTGGGTGTGGATTATCTGAATCTTCTGGCCAATGTTTGTAATATGAAACTGCTTGCAGAGGGGGTGGATTTTCGCTGCGGTTACAAGGGGGCGGTGGATGCTTCTGCAATCAAACTTTATGGGCAAAATACTGGCATAAAAACGATTTTTGTTGACCCTGTTTTTTATCAGGCGACTGAGAATCAAGATGAAAGGGTTAGTTCTTCTTGTATTCGTAAGATGGTCGCCAGGGGATTTTTTTCGACGGCAGAAGATCTTTTGGAGAGGAAGTACGAGATTGAACTTTTTTCTGAGGATTACAAGGGCGGGGACAAAAAAGTGATTTCGAAAAGCGATGTGGTCCAGGTTTTGCCGCCGGTGGGGCTTTATCATTGTAAAAATGAAGCTGGTGAGGATGTCCGGGTGGAAATTCAAAAAGATTTGATAAAAATGGATAAGCCTTCCCGGCTGATAAGGTTTTAGGAAACCTCTAAAAATTGCAATTTTTAGGTAACTTTAGGCAGAAGTTTATGATGGCACCTATGCGTCATGCTGAACTTGTTCCAAAAGCGGAATGACGAAGAGTCTGGGGGCAGATTAAGTTCAGCTACGTTTTCAAGGCGCGCTTTCAAAAATTGAAATTTTCGGAGCGTTTCACTATATTTTTTCTATGCAAAATTCTCAAACTTCTTTGAAGGGCGTTTTAATCCTTCTTTTTACTGCATTTATCTGGGGCGTTTCTTTTGTTTCCCAGTCAGCTGGGGCTGAATATGTTCAGCCTTTTACTTTTATGGCAATAAGAACATTGATGGGGGGATTTGTCCTTCTTCCATTTATTTTTGCAAGAGATAAGATTTCTGCAAAAAATATGTCGCAAAAAGATTTGGAAATCCGCAAAAAACAGGATAAAAAAACGATTTTTTGTGGGATAATTCTGGGTTTTTTTTTGTGTCCGGCTACAAATCTCCAGCAGTTTGCATTTAATTATTCTACTGCCGGGAAAATCGCCTTTATTACGGCTGCCTATATATTTTTTGTTCCCCTTATTGGTTTGTTTTTTAAAAAGCGTATTCCTTTAATCACCTGGATTTCTATTATTTTTGGTTTTGTGGGAATTTATTTTTTGAGTTTTGCAAAAGGTTCTTCTTTTGGTGATTTGAATAAAGGTGATGTTTTGACTTTTTTCTGTGCCTTGTTTTTTACTGGCCAGATATTATTGATAGAAAAATTTGCAAAAAATTGTGATGGTTTAAAACTTTCATGCGTTCAGTTTTTTACGGATGGGATAATCACTTTTATTTTAATGTTGATTTTTGAAGAGCCAAAATGGTCTGCTATTAAATCTGCTGCAATTCCTCTTTTATATTCTGGTATTTTTTGTTGCGGGCTTGCTTATACTTTGCAAATTGTCGGGCAAAAAAATTGTGAGTCGACAATCGCTTCTTTGATTATGTGCATGGAGTCGGTTTTTGCAGTGTTGTCATCTGCCCTTCTTTTGCACGAAAAATTGACTGGTCGGGAAATTGCGGGCTGTGCCATTATGTTTGGGGCAATTTTGCTTTCAAATTTTAGTGATATTTTGCGAGCCAGGAAGAAAGATAAGTAGTTTTCAGATTTTGGAATAGATTTTGAAGCAAGCTGCTTTCGGATACAAATAAAACACAATATTGAACATCTTTTTCAAATGTGGTAAATTGTCCTAATCATTTAGTTTATTCTATTTAATTATAAGGAGTTCCCATGTCAGGACATAGTAAATGGGCAACCATTAAACACGCAAAAGGTTTGGCCGATGCAAAACGCGGTAAAATCTTTACAAAATTTATTAAGGAAATTTCTATCGCAGCAAGAATGGGCGGTGGAGATCCTAATTCAAATCCACGTCTCCGTACTGTTATTATCAAGGCACGTGCAGCAAACATGCCAAAAGATAACATTGAACGTGCTATCAAAAAAGGTACTGGTGAAGATGGTGGAGCAGCATACGAAGAATTTGTATACGAAGGATATGCTCCAGGTGGAGTTGCTGTAATGGTTGAAGTTCTTTCTGATAACAAGAACCGTGCTGCAGCAGATATTAAAAATATTTTCTCAAAGAGCGGTGGAAATCTTGGAACTACAGGTTCTGTTTCTCGTATGTTCCAGAGAAAGGGTACTATCGAATTGGATGCTGAAAAAGTTTCAGAAGATGAAGTTATGGAAGTAGCTTTGGAAGCTGGTGCTGATGACATCGTAAATGAAGATGGAGTAATCACTGTAACAACTTCTCCAGATGCATTCTCTACTGTTGCAGATGCTTTGACAGAAAAAGGTTTTGAAACACTTTCTGCTGATGTTGGACTTGTTCCAGATGCTTACACTCCAGTTGATAAGGATACAGCTGCAAAAGTTCAGAAGATGATTGACCGTCTTGAAGACAACGATGATGTTCAGAACGTTTATCACACAGCTGAATACCCAGATGATTTCGAGATGGAGGAATAAAATCCGAGCCGTGTTTGAGGATTTTACTACTTAATCAAATGAAAAAGCCCCTTGCCTGTGCGAAGGGCTTTTTTTATTTTACAATCAAATTTATAATCAGATTTATGATAAACGAAAATCTCACTTTTTCCCCTCTACCTGGTTCTGAAAATACTGAAAATATAAATAAAAAATCTGTCCGACGTGTTTTGGGAATTGACCCAGGTCTTGCAAATACCGGTTTTGGCCTTGTTGATTTTGTAAACGGCCGCTACAGAATGGTGTCTTATGGCTGCATCATAACTCCAGCCCATGCTCCTCACAGCCAAAGGCTTTTGACAATTTACAATCGTTTATCTGCTGTGATTAATGAATTCCGTCCGACAGAGGCCGGAATGGAAACTCTTTATTTTGCCAAAAATGTTACTTCTGCCATGGGAGTGAGCGAGGCGCGTGGGGTTGTCACGCTGCTGCTTGCTCAAAATGATATAAAACTTGGTGAATACAGACCTGTTCAAATCAAACAGGCGGTGACTGGTTCTCAAAATGCTGATAAAGAACTGGTCGAAAAATATGTTCAGATTTTGCTGGGACTGAAAAATCCTCCTAAACCCGATCATGCAGCCGACGCCCTGGCAGGGGCTATCACCCATCTTCATTATTGTGGAGGTTTATCGTGAAAATTCTCCTTGCTCCTGACTCTTTTAAAGGCTCTTTATCAGCCCTGGATTTTTGCCGGATTGCAGAAAAAACTATAAAATCTTTACACCCTGATTACATTGTAGAAAATCTTCCCTTAGCTGATGGCGGGGAAGGAACCTTGGACTGTCTGATTTCAGCTCTGGGTGGTAAAAAAATTGAATGCCATGTTCAAAATTCACTTTACGAAGAAATTGACGTTCCGGTGGGATTTTTTGACGGTGGCAGAACTGCTTTGATAGAATCAGCTTTATCAAACGGACTTCCTTTAATTAAGGGGCGGGAAAATCCTCTGAAAACTTCGACTTACGGGGTAGGCCAGATGATTGCTTTTGCAGTTGATTACGGCTCTAAAAATATCATTTTGACTTTGGGTGGTTCTTCTACAAATGACTGCGGGCTTGGAATGTTAGCGGCCCTGGGGGCTTGTTTTTACAACAAAGAAGGGATTTCTTTTGTGCCTACTGGCGGGACTTTGTCTCAGGTTGTGGATTTTGATTTTTCGCAAATGTATCCTCGGCTGGTTGGAGCTAGAATTGATGCTATGTGCGATGTGGAAAATCCTTTGTGTGGGCAGTCTGGGGCTTCGGCGATTTTTGCTCCACAAAAAGGGGCTGACCCGGAAATGATAAAAATTTTGGAAAAAGGTTGCTGTCATATTCGGGATTTGTTTAAAGAAAAACTTGGATATGATTTTTCGGAAGATAAAGGTTCTGGAGCAGCCGGTGGCATGGGCTTTGCGGTTCTTTCTGCTTTGAAAGGCAGGCTTGAAAGTGGAATTGACAAGGTTTTAGACCTTTGCAATTTTTCACAAAAGGTAAAAGATTGCGATTTGATAATTACAGGGGAAGGTTCTTTTGATAAACAATCTTTGATGGGGAAGGCTGTTGGTGGGGTGATTAAAAAATCTTGTGGCAAGAGTGTGAAAGTTATTTGCGGAAGGCTTTCTGATGATGGAATTTTGCGGGATTTGCCGGAAAACGTCCAGGTTTATGAGATGAGAGGAAAAGAGACTTTGGACTATGCAATGGCTCATGCGGAGGAAAATCTGCAGAGGGCGGTGAGGGAAATTTTTTCCACCAATTTATGGGCATCTCTAAGTCTTGGAAATAGCAAGACTTAGAAGTGCGCATTTTCAAAGTTGCAATTTTTAGAGGCTCCCTTATAATCCCATTTATAATTCTTGCGTTTTAGGATAAAATATCCCTATGTTCAATTCGATTAGTGGTCTTATTACCGGAAAATTTTCTAAACAGATTTTTATTGAAACTAATGGCCTGGAGTGGGACATTTGCATGCCAGATTCTAATTTGGAGATGATGGGGAATGTCGGCTCTGAAGGTAAAGTTTATACCTGGCTTCAGCATACTGATAATCTTATGAGCCTGTATGGTTTTGCCAGTGATGATGAGAGAAGTCTTTTTTTGGATTTGCTGAAAGTTGATGGAATTGGACCTAAAGGGGCTGTAAAAATCATGTCGTCGGTTTCTTCTTCCAGGCTTATGGATGTTCTGGAAAAAGGTGACCTTGAAATGCTGGAAAAAATCCCTGGGGTTGGAAAAAAGACGGCCGGAAAGATGATGCTTGCCTTGAAAGGCAAATTAAAAATCTCTGAGACTGCAAGCGTAATTCGAGTGCCGGCTGCTTCTCCTTATTCTGATGTAATTAATTCCCTGGCTTCTATGGGCTATGATAAAAGGCAGGTGGAAGCAAAAGTTGCCCAGCTTCTTGAAAGTCTTTCTGGGGACAAGGATTTTTCACAAAAAAATCAAAAGGAAAAAGAGGATATTTTGTTCAGGCGGGCAATTGTGGAATTGGCGTAAGGTTAAAAAAAGTTGACTTTGGAGGGAAAATTCCTTTCTAAGATGCCAGGTGGGCTAAAAAAATTGCCGTGGGGTAATCCTCAGAAAAATTGATTGGTAAAAATATGGATAAAAATGATATTAATGATGAAGATTTCAGTGCGATTGTTCGTGCTGATTTGAAAAATACTTATGATGAGCAGGACAATAAACTCCGTCCTAAGATGCTGGATGATTTTCTGGGCCAGCAGGCTATCAAAAAAAATCTCAAGACTTTTATTGAGGCGGCTAAGGCCAGGGAAGAACCTCTCGACCATCTGCTTTTGATTGGACCTCCGGGACTTGGTAAAACGACTCTGGCACAAATTACTGCCCACGAACTTGGCGTTGATTTTAAGGTCACTTCCGCACCTGCTTTGGATAAACCAAAGGATTTGGCGGGAATTCTTTCGACAATTACGCCTAGAACTGTCTTTTTTATTGATGAAATCCACCGTTTGAAGCCTGCCATTGAAGAAATGCTTTACATCGCCATGGAAGATTTTGAACTGGACTGGATAATTGGTCAGGGGGCGGCTGCTAGAACTGTCAGAATTCCCCTGCCACCTTTTACTTTGGTTGGGGCTACGACAAAAGCCGGCTCGGTTTCCAGTCCTCTGCGTTCTCGTTTTGGTTTTATTCCGCGGTTTGAATTTTACACCCAGGAAGAACTGGCTTCGATTATCAGGCGGTCTGCCGGGATTCTGGAAGTGGGAATTGATGATGATGCGGCCCTTCTTATGGCTCAGTGCTGTCGGGGAACTCCTCGTGTGGCTAACCGGGTTTTACGGCGGATGAGGGATTTTGCCCAGGTGGAAGGCCAGAATATCATCACACTGGATATTGTGGACCAGGGCTTGAAACGGCTTGAAATTGACCAGATGGGCCTTGAAAAATATGACCGCGAAATCCTTCTTTCTGTAATTCAGAATTTTGGGGGCGGGCCTGTCGGGGCAGAAACTCTTGCAATTTCTATTGGAGAGAGTATGGATACCCTGGAAGATTACTACGAACCCTATTTGATTCAGTGCGGGCTTATTCAGCGAACTCCGCGCGGGCGAATTGTGACCGCCAAGGCGTACGAACATTTGGGATTGAAATATTCTGATAATGCCAATAATCAGGGAACTTTGTTTTAGGATATTAGAGGATTTATATGAAAACTACAGATTTTAATTTTGATTTACCTGAAGAACTGATTGCCCAGCATCCTTCTGGAGTGCGGGGCCAGGATAAACTGATGGTTCTTGGCCGCCAGAGTGGTGAAGTTGGACATTTTATGATGGATGACTTGCCTTCTTTAATCACGCCGGACACACTTATGGTTTTTAATAATTCTCGGGTTCGCCGGGCCAGGGTTTATGGCATCAAAGAAACGACCGGCCGCGAACAGGAATTTATGTTTTTGAATACGATTGATAAAGAATGTAAAGTCTGGAATACCATGGTCAAATCTGCCAAAAAGCAGAAGCCTGGTATGAGGTATAAATTCCCCGATGGAACAATCGGGCAGATTATTGACGTTCCTGGCAATGCCGGAACTGAATTCCGGGCCCTCCAGTTTGATTTTGCCATAAATGAAGACTGGTTTGAGCGAAACGGCCATATTCCCCTGCCACCTTACATTAAGCGTGGAGACACAGAAGAAGATTCTGAGCGTTATCAAAATGTTTATGCTGATCAGACTGGTTCTGCTGCATGTCCGACTGCAGGCCTCCATTTTACCAATCAAATGCTTGATCGCCTGGACGCTAAGGGTATAGAGCGTTGTTTTGTAACACTGCACGTTGGACTTGGAACTTTTTTGCCTGTTCGTGAGGAAGAAATCGAAAATCACAAAATGCACGAAGAATGGTACACAATTCCTGTGGAAACTGCACAAAAAATCAATAAGGCTAAGGCGGAAGGTCGGCCGATTCTTGCGGTTGGAACTACAAGCGTAAGAACTTTGGAATCTGCGGCTCAAAAACTCCAGCAGGCTGAGCTTATTCCTGGGGCAAATGGCGAATGGGTTCACGCAGGAACTTCTTCAACGTCAATTTTTATGTATCCGGGTTTTGATTTTAAGGTGGTGAACAAAATGTTTACGAATTTCCACACTCCTGAATCAACTTTGATTATGCTGGTGAGTGCTTTTGCTGGCCGAGAACATATTTTGCAGGCCTACAAAGAGGCGGTCGAAAAGCGGTATAGATTTTTCTCTTACGGCGACTGTATGCTGATTAAGTAAGGTGTGATACTTTAAGGATTGAGTTGGGGGGCGAATATCTCCCCTGAGTTTTGAGCCTGTTCTGGGTGTCTTACGTCAACTGCTCAAAAGAATATCTTGCCAGGTTTATAAACTGCTGTTTCATTACATCAGTAATCATCTGATCCTGGCAAACTTTTTCAAATTCTTTGCGAACCAAGTCTTCAATTTCGGTGATGTCTTTTTGGGTCAAAGGTAGGCGGCGGCCAATCATTGCATTTTCAAAATCTTTACTGTGGAAGGTAAAAGGCCCTGCAAAAGCCAGATGAACTTTGAGCAGGGAAGTTTTTTCTGTATCAGCTAAAAAAGCAAAAGAGGCAGATTTTTCTGTTATTTTGTTTTCGTGACCAATTCTTCGGAAAATAGAAAGTTCTGCGTCAACCAAAGGAATTCTGATATTTGACAAAATATAACCTTCCGGCAGACCTTTAAAATTTCTGATATTTTCGCTTTTTGTTTCGTTTTGATTTTTATATTCTACTTTTGCGTCCAAAGCAATAAGTGGTGCGAAAAGTGTGTTTTTGTGACCTTGAGCACAAATATTTCCGCCGACAGTTGCAATATTTCTGATTGTAGGATTTGCAATTGAACTAAGGGCCTCGGAAAGAATGACAGGAAGGTGTGAACCAACTGACAGCAATTCCGAGAGTGTGACACCTGGTCCTACATCAATATAACGTTCATGTCGGGTAATTTGTGATAATTCTTTGATTTCATGTGTCGAAACAAATTTTTCTGGCAGAGGGGCGATTTGAGTACATCCTCCAACAACTTTAATTCCAGAGTTATTATTGAGAATCTTAATTAATTCATAAGTATTTTTTGCGTATAAAATTGTTTTTGCCATCAGGTTACTCTTTTTAATCTTTTATTTGAAAATTGGATAGCGTAAATAATTCCATTTACCAGAGTTTTCAAGTCTGTACAGCAAGGTGAAAGATGTTTTACATATTCTGAAATTTCCTGGCGGGTTGGGATTTTTGTCATTTTTAAAATCTGGTAGGCGGCAAAAATTTTTCCGGCGTTGCAATAGCCACAAAGTTTTATGCCAGCTTTGTTGAATCCTTCCATTATGAAAAGATATTCTTCTGTTTTTGAAAAATATTCCAAAGTGACAATGTCATTGCCTTTTACAATTCCAACAGGAATTTTACAGGAGGCGACAGGATTTCCCTCCAGTAAAACTGTGCAGGCTCCACAAAATCCTGAGTTACAACCGGTTTTTACAGATGGACATGCGTGTTTTTGTAAAATTTTCATAAGGGATTCATCTGGATTTGCTTCGAGAATAGTTTTATTTCCGTTTAATGTAACTGGTATTTTCATTTTGCTTCCTTATTTTGAATCCTGTTTTTTGTAAGTTCAAAAAGTTGGGCTTCTGTGCAAGGTAGTTCTGTTAACTGGGTTGTAAGTGCCTGTGATAGCGCGGTAGAAAAAGCCGCCGGCAGAGTGTTATGAACTAAGCCTCCAATTTGTCCCGATTTATTTACAGATTTTATAAAAGAGACGTTGATTGAATCACAAGAAACATTTTTGCCTTTTACCAGCATTCCTAGTTCCTGCTGAATTTCAAGTCTGACTGTTCTAATTGCCGCAGCCTGATCAAAAAGTTCTCCGCAATCAATTGTAATCCAAACTCCTTTGATTTTTTCGGTGTAGGTATAGGTGTCCAGTTCTACTTCTACAACAGTTGCTGCCGTAGACATGGTAACATAAGGAATTCCAGAAAAATTTTCTTTGTCCCATTTTGCTTTTGTTGCTCTGGCAGGACTTCTTTTTGAAGAAATTGGCAAAGGCTGATGGAAACGCTTTTTTTGAATATCGTTGCAGCATTTTTTTATCAGCTCATTCATAATTCCAATAGAAGAATTTGTATCTTCCGGATTTGCAGGAATTTCTTCGATATTGTAATCAGAATTAATCAAAACATTTTCTTTAGGAATTTGCAGGATTTCAGATGCTGTATTTTTCCAAATATCTTGAATGACCTGGGAAGGTTTTATGCAGTGAATTATCAGTTTATCTTCTGTGGTGAGCGTTGCTTCAATCTTATTATCATAGAGAAAATCTGAACTTCCGTTATAGCCCGAAACTACATAACCTGTAGCAAGTCCAATTCCGCGCAGGGGCAGGGCAAAAAATGGCTTACTGTCTGCTGCCACACGGTCAATGGCTTCCATGTGAAAAGATGTGTATTTTCGATTGAAATCGCTGTTTTTAATGGCGGTTTGTAAAAGTGTCTGGAGATTTTCGACTTGAATGTCAAAAGAAAATGGTGATTTTTTTGCAAGTTTTTTATCCTGCAGGCTATTGATTAGCCGTACTTCATCTGGCAAAAGTTGTGTTTTGTTGCAGATTTTTTGGATTTCGTTTTCAATGGCAAAAAAAGACTGTGAATCTACAATTTTTATAGAAATTGTTGTTGGCGGATTTCTGGATGTGTGAGTATCTGCGTAAATATACAAATTTTGAGGTTTATAATAGTTGCAGGCTGTCAGGGTGATTCTGTCGGTAATTTCCTGGGCAAAAGGATTTCCACTTCCCACATCAATATCAATCAAAATTTTCATGGCTGTAATCAGCCCGCTTTCATTTGTCGCCGTCTGATAGGTGATTTTTGTTTTTACCCCGGATTTCATATAAGAAGCTTGTTCTTGTTGGGTTAAAACAAGTTTTACAGGCTGTTTTGTCAAAAAACTTGCAAGTGCCGTCTGGACCGCAAGAATTGTTGTCCTCCATAAACCAGTCGGAAAAACTCCTGAAACTTTAGTTTTGTGGATATAAACATTTTCAGGCCTGATCCCAAGCGTTTCTGCCAGAACTTTTTGGGTTAAGCCAGTCCATTTTGAAGGAACATAAACATGAATATTTGAGCCATCTGTATAACAAAAAGAGCCTTCCGTCTCCTGCCAGGCTGGGAATGTAAGTTTTTGAACCCAGGTGTCAAGACTTACATTATTTTCCTGACTAAAAAGATCCTGGTCAGCTTCCGAAACTGATTTTGTTTCGTATAAACCATATTTTACTTCTCTGGAAGCAATGGTTTTGTCAGCATCATCTTCCTTTATAGTAGATTTGCTGATTACATTATCCAGCGATGGCATATCATTAATCTGGTCAACAAAATCAGAAAAATTTTCAGCTTCGTCTTGTTTTTCCTGATTTTTCATGACATTGTGCAAGGCTGATTCCAGATTGCCGACATCAAGATTTACAGAAACCTTATCCAAAAGCTTGTGAAGAACTTCTTCATCTGGTCCCAAAAGAATTCCCAAAGGTTCGCCAGAGTAAGAAATATCATCATATCCAAAAATTTTTGCAGTAAATTTGTTGATTTTTAGATTTTTTACTCCAGGAATATCATCTGCGGTAAACAAATAGTAACCTGGTGGCAAATTTTCAATGGTGATGGACTGGACTTTTCCTGCTTCTGCCGGGCTTCGTATTAAAACAGCAGACAAAGTCCCTTCCTTTTCAAAATCAGAGTAAAATCCGATCGTATCAAGAGAGCGAATCAACTTTTTCTGTGAAGTTTTTCTAGCTGCCATTTATTTTTTCCTATTTTTACTTGTGATTTTCCATTCCGATTTGTCTAACCGTATCAATTACAAGTTGGGCATCTTCTTCTGTCATATCCGGATATAAAGGAATGGAAATTGTTCTTGAGTAATGATCTTCTGCAACAGGATAATTTTCTGCCGTAAAATCGGGATAAAGTTCCTTCCAATAAGTAAAATGAAAAATTGGGATAAAATGAACGGAAATCCCCAGACCTGCAGCCTGCATTTTTTTTGCAAATTCATCTCTGCCAATTTTGAGTTTTTCTGGCTTTATTCTCATCAAATAAAGGTGCCAGGCGTTACCTTCGTCATCAGGAGGCAGCTGGATAAAATCTAAATTTACAAATGCCTGGTTATATTTTTCCACGATTTTTTTTCGCTGGTCAAAAAAGAGATTTGCTCTCTGAACCTGACAACAGCCGATTGCAGCCAGAACGTCCGGCAGATTAAATTTATAGCCAGGAGCAATGATGTCGTATTCCCAGGAAGCCCGCGGAGAAGTGTAGCGGTCCCAGGTTGTGCGATCCATTCCATGCATTCTCATAACTGTCATTCTTTTTGCCAAATCAGGATTTCGGGTGCAGACCATTCCCCCTTCCGCCGTTGTGATTGTTTTTGTAACGTAAAAAGAAAAAACGCCTGCGTCGCCAATTGTTCCTGCAAATCCTAACTTTGTTTTTGATGGAAAAGAGTGGGCCGCATCTTCAATAACGTAGATTTTATGCTCTGGAGTGGAATATTTTTTTGCAAGGTCCAAAATCCTCTCCATATTGCAGACGTTACCGGCAACGTGAACCGGAACAATGGCCTGAACTTTGTGGCCATTTTGAGCATCTTTTTTTAAGATTTCTTCAATTTTATCAGGATTTATGCTGTAAGACCTGTCTTCAATATCAGCAAAATAAACATCGGCCCCCAGGTGGCGGGCACAAGCAGCTGTAGAAACAAAAGTGTAGGGGGTTGTGATTACAGCCCGACCGGCTTTTACCCCACAGGCTTCCATTGCAAGAATCATACCAGATGTGTTTGAATTTACCGCAAGGCTGATTACAGGTGGCAAGCCTTTTTCTGCTTCATCATCAGAAGTAACCGCCTGGCTGAATTTCTTTTCAAAATCCAAAGCGTATTTTCCGGTGGTGAGCCAGCCTGACCTCAAAACATTCAAAACTGCATCTTCTTCGGCTTTTGTGATTGCCGCCCTGTGAAATGGAACTTTTATTTCTGCCATAAAATTTTCAGCCTCTTGTTTTCAAAGTAACCTCTAAAATTTGCAATTTTCAGAGGTTCCCTTATAATAAATCAGTTCGTTTCTGATTGTCATTTTTTATTTCTTCGTAAAAATCTTTTAAGCTTTTACAATCTTCACAAAGTATATTTACAAGTTTATCACGATTTCTAAAATCTGCTTCTTTTCCTTTTGTGTAAAAACAAATTGGCTCAAGTTTTGCAAGCAGATCATTGAGCCTTTGAGAATCATATTCTTTATTATCCAGGGTCAAAAGTTTTTTATATTTGGTTGGAGTGGGATTTTCTTCTTCCAGCCAAAGGGGTTCAACAAGCCGCTCCCCTTTGCGGGCTCCCACAATTTTTATATCAATATCCTTGTATGGCTCCAATCCCGAAAAATTTATGATTTGTTTTGCCAGGTCAATAATTTTGATTGGATCTCCCATATCCAAAAGATAAGATTTTCCGTTTTCGCCAACTCCGCCGGCCTGGAGAACCAGGGAGCAGGCTTCTGGAATGGTCATAAAAAAGCGAACCATTTTTTCGTCCGTTACGGTGATTGGCCCACCGGTCTTTATCTGGTTTTGGAAAAGTGGAAGAATAGATCCTCGGCTTCCCAGAACGTTTCCAAAGCGAACAAACATAATGGCCTGAGAGGAGTCGGATGTTTTTGCCGCATCCAGTACCAGTTTTTCACAAATCATCTTAGAAACCCCGTAAACACTCACCGGGGCAACCGCCTTGTCCGTCGAAATCAAAACAAAGCGGCTTACTTTATGGGCAAGAGCAGCAGCCAGAAGATTTTTCGTTCCAAAAACATTGTTTTCAATGGCTGCAACCTGATTTTCTTCCATCATTGGAACATGTTTGTAGGCTGCACAGTGGAAAATCACATTACATTTGGTATTTTTGATGATGAAATCAACATATTCCCTGTCCCTCATATCACCAATAATCGGGACAATAGTTGCTTTTTCGCCAACCCCTTCCGACTGCAAAAGTCTGAGTTCCCGGTAAATCTGGCAGATTGAATTTTCACCATGCCCAAAAAGATAAAGTCTTTCCGCTCCACCCGATAAAAGCTGGCGGGCAAGTTCAGAACCAATTGAACCGCCTGCCCCTGTAATCAAAACCCTTTTTCCCCGCAGGTAGGCAAGACTTTCTTTTAAACTGATAGTAACCGGCGTTCGCCCCAGAATATCCAGAGGGTCAATTTCCCGAGTCTGGACAAGATGGGCTGTTCCTGTCACAACCTGGCTTATTCCAGGCAAAATTTTGATGTGGGAAAAACCATTTTTTGTCAAAGTTTCGTAAATTTCGCGGATTCGTTCAGTAGGTGCAGATGGAATGGCGATAATAGCTTCGTCTAAATCAGAATTTGAAAGAATGGAAGTAACGCCACTGATTGGTCCCAAAACCGGCACTCCATCAATTGTTGTGCCTATCAAATCTTTATTATCATCAATAAAGGCATTTACTTTTCCAAAGATTTTTTTACGTTTGATGTCATCGGCAATAGTCTGCCCGGCAAATCCTGCCCCGATGATGTAAATTCTTTTATCCATTTTTCCCAAACCCACAATAATTTTATC
>CAVFQN010000257.1:0-6622 GCA_963624615.1 Treponemataceae bacterium
AACGAAACATCACCAGACGGCATTGTACTTTTAGCAAAAAAGCCAGGTCTCACATCATTTTCATCCCTGAACAGCATAAAAAAAGCTATTGGAACAAAAAAAGTTGGCCATACTGGAACTTTGGATTCCTTTGCCCAGGGACTTTTGGTTGTTTGCACAGGCCGCTTGACCAGATTGGCTGGCAATATCATTGAATTCGACAAAGAATACCGGGCTGTCATAAAATTTGGCCAGGAAACAGACACTTTGGAATATACCGGAAAGGTAATCAAGGAAGCTCCCCTGCCAAAAGTCCAAGATTTTGAAAATGCGGTAAAAAAATTCACAGGTAGCTTTATGCAAAAACCGCCTGTTTTTTCTGCAATCCACGTGGACGGCCAGAGAGCCAGTGATTTAATCCGCAGCGGGCAGGAAGCAGAAATTCCTGCAAGGCCGGTGACCGTTCACAAAGCCCATATTCTTGAAACAAAAGTGAATGCCCAGAATGAAGTTGAATACGCCCTGGTAAATTTTCTTGTTTCAAAAGGAACATACATCAGAAGTCTGGCTAGAGATATTGCAGATGAGTGTAACTCTGCAGGCCATTTGGTGGGACTTTACAGAACTAGGGTTGGAAATTTTGATATAAAGCAGGCAGCAGGCCTTTCAAGGCTGCCAGAATTTACTATCCAAAAGGTTATCGATGAAACGATAATTCAAAAAGAAATATACGAAAAAAATCTTCTTGAAAAAAACAATCTTGCAAAACAGGCAAGAAAAGATGCTAAAGATTGTAAGAAAGAAAGAAAAATTTATATTCCTGACCAGGAAGAATTGCAGCTGCAGGAAGAAATCCGGCAGAAAAAAGAAAATTTTTCTGAAGAAACAGCAAAACTTTGTGGCTTCAATATTATTCATCTTTTGAATGATGATGGAAATGCGGATTTTCAAAACGGCAGGCCTTTACGTTCTAAACTTTTTGATACGAATTTGCACACCCTTCCTAACAATTCCATAACGGCAGTTTTTACGAATAAAAGTTTTTTTGCAGGGCTGATTGATAAAGACCTGGGGGGACGGATTCATTACCGTTTCGTACTAAATTAAGGGAGTCTCTAAAAATTGCAATTTTTAGAGACAACTTTGAAAATTGTCCCATAAAAAAATCCCTGGAAGGTAGCATTGTCCATTCCCAGGGATTTTTATTTTTAAGGATTTTTTTATTCCGACTCGTTTTCGGATTTTTCCTTTTCAACTTCTTTGGATTCTTTTTCCAGCTGATTCAATTTTTGAACCATTGCAAAACCTTCTTTCATACCAGAATCCACAATAAACTGAAGTTTTGGGAACTGGCGGATTCTAAGTTTTTTTGCAATTTCCCGCTGAATAAAACCAGCGGCAGCATTTAATCCATCGACACCTTTTGCAAGTTGATTATCTGGCAGAAAAGATGAAACATAAACTTTTGCGTAGCCCAGATCTGTTGTAACTTCGACCCGGTTTATACTCAAAAATGTAGATACTCTAGGGTCTTTTACTTCGCCCTTGAGTATCAAACTTGAAATTTCATCTCTGAGCTGATCGTTCAATCTCTGAATACGATACTGCCCCATTATTGAGCTCCTTCAGAACCTGTAGCTGTTACATTCTTTTTGGCAGCTTCGGCTTCCTCTTCTGCAATTGTTTTACCAAGTTTTTTTGCAATTTCGATAATTTCAAATACTTCGAGTTTATCGCCAATCTGAATATCCTGCCAGTTCTCAAGACCAATACCACATTCATAGCCAACGCTTACTTCTTTAGCATCATCCTTGAAACGCTTGAGAGAAGCGATTTTTCCAGTAAAGATTACAATTCCATCACGAACAAGGTTTACGCTGGAAGTTCGGCGGACAATACCTTCTGAAACAGAACAACCGGCAATAACTCCGATTTTTGGTACTTTGAATGTATTGCGAACTTCGACCTGTCCGATAACTTCTTCTTTTGTATCAGGCTGTAACATACCTTCCATAGCCTGCTGAATTTCTTCAACACACTTGTAGATAATGTTGTATTTTCTGATTTCGACCTGTTCCTGCTCAGCCAAAGTTTTTGCCTTAGGAGTTGGACGAACATTAAATCCGATGATAATTGCATTTGAGTCAGCGGCTGCCAAAGTAACATCAGATTCATTAATAGCACCTGCACTTGAATGAATAACCGAAAGTCTGATTTCGCGGGTAGAAAGTTTTTCCAAAGAAGATTTAAGGGCTTCAGCAGATCCCTGCAAATCAGCTTTGATAATAACTTTGAGTTCACGAACTTCGCTATCAGCAATATCGCTATAAAGTGATTCAAGAGTTGTTTTCTTAACAGCCTTGGCTGCTTCAAATCTCTTCAATTCCTGGCGTTTTGCAGAAATTGCTCGTGCGTCTTTTTCTGATTCTGTAACCTGGAATGGATCGCCTGCATTTGGCATTTCTTCCATACCGAGAACTTCAACAGGAGTTGAAGGTCCAGCTTCCTGAATCCTCTTACCACGGTCATCAAACATAGCACGAACACGACCAGAATAAATTCCGGCTACAAAAGGATCTCCCTGTTTTAATGTACCACGCTGGATAATTACAGAAGAAACAACACCACGTCCCTGATCTACACGAGATTCCAGGATTTTTCCTTCTGCACGACACTGATCATTTGCCTTAAGTTCAAGCATTTCAGCCTGCAAAAGAATTGCATCCAAAAGATCATCAATACCAAGTTTCTGTTTTGCAGAAATATGAACATACTGAGTATCTCCGCCCCATTCTTCAGGAGTAAGCCCCTGTTCTGAAAGCTGAGTTTTTACTCGGTCTGGATTTGCTTCCGGCTTATCAATTTTGTTTACAGCAACAATGATTGGAACTTTTGCATCTTTTGCATGAGCAATAGCTTCCAAAGTCTGAGGCATAACGCCATCATCAGCAGCAACAACCAAAACTACAATATCAGTAACCTGAGCACCACGAGCACGCATCATTGTAAATGCTTCGTGGCCAGGAGTATCCAGGAAAGTGATTTTTCCCTTTGGAGTACTTACCGAATAAGCACCAATTGACTGGGTAATACCACCGGCTTCGCCTTCTGCAACATGAGCATTGCGGATTGCGTCCAAAGTTTTTGTCTTACCATGGTCAACGTGTCCCATAACAGTTACGATTGGTGGACGTGCTTTCAATTCTACGCCATCATCTTTATCACCTTCGATAACAGTTTCGTCGTAAAGAGAAACGAGGTGAACTTCACAACCATATTCTGCAGCAAGCAATGTCGCAGTATCAGAATCGATTGACTGGGTGATTGTAACCATCATACCCATTCCCATGAGCTTTCCGATTACTTCCGAAGCCTTGAGATTCATTTTGCGAGCCAAATCTGATACAGAAATAGACTCCATAATATCAATTGACTTTGGTACTACAGTTGCTGGAGTTTCTGACTTTTTCTTTGATTCAAAAAGATTATCATCATACTGTTCAGCATCCTTGCGATTATAAATCTGTTTTTTGCCTTTAAAAGCTGCTTTTTTAGAAGACTGCTGTCTTGACTGATCAACTGGGACAGGAGCAGTACCTCCTCCTATTCCAGGTCTTGGGCCACGGTTAAATCCTCCGCCCTGACCATTGCGATTAAAACCACCGCTCTGGCCATTACGATTGAATCCGCCCTGGCCACCTTGACCGCCACGATTGTAGCCACCCTGACCACCGCGATTAAAGCCACTTTGACCGTTATTTTCGCGGTTCTGGTAACTCTGACGAGCCTGGGTCCCGTTAAATCCGCCACCCTGACCGTTACGGTTGTAACCGCCCTGACCGCCACGATTATATCCGCCACCTTGACCACCACGGTTATAGCCACCCTGGCCACTCTGACCACCGCGGTTATAGCCACCTTGGCTGCCTTGACTATTACGATTATAACCGCCCTGACCACCACGATTATAGCCACTCTGACGAGGTTTATCAGACAAATTTCCGGCCTTCACATTTGGACGTGCAGAATTAATTTCAAAAGGCTTATTATTCTGTCTATTAATGGAAGTAGAATTATTTTCTCCAGAAGTACGCTGTGGCTCAGGAGTATCTTTTTTGGGATTTTCCTGACTAACAACAGGGGCTGGTTGAGATTCTGCTTTTTTTACGACGACATGGGCTTTTTGACCATTGTTTTGAGCCTGAGGCTGAGCAGGAGGATTTTTCCTTTTCACAACAACAACACGTTTTTTTTCAGGTGCTGCTGCAGGAGCAGTTTCCGGCTGCTTCTTGTGAACTACAACTTTAGGCTTATTATCTAATTCATCTGCCATAAAATATTTACGCGCTCCTTATTCCTTACTCTTCATCTTCAGTAAACTCAAATTCAACGCCACAATTAGGACAATGAGTCATATCCAAAGTGATTTTTGCACCACATTCAGGACAATGGTAATCATCACCATCATCTTCATCAGCGGCAACTTCATTTTCAGTAGATTCAGAATCTGCTTGTGCTGACTGGTCAGCTTCACCATCCTCTTCTTCTACGAACTCAACATTTTCACTGATAAGATCATTAATCTTATCAAGAGCTTCTTTTGTAATTCCTTCAATATTAATTGAATTATTATCATAAGCTTCTACAAAGTCTTGAATTTCTTCAATTCCATTGGCCTTGAGAAGTGCTGCGACCTTTTCATCAACTCCAGGAAGTTCTGCAATAGTCGTAATTTCATCATAAGATTCTTCTTCAGTATCATTAAAGAGATTACGAGCATTCTGAACAGTGCTGACTGTAGAAAAGTCAATCTCTTCAGCCTGTTCAACAGTTTTAACATCAATATTCCAGTCGCAAAGTCTGTTTGCAAGACGAACATTCTGGCCCTGGCGTCCGATTGCCAGAGAGAATTGAGAATCTTCAACAATTGCCAAAGCCTGACGTTTATCTGCATCCATAATCACAACACGCTCAACCTGGGCCGGCGAAAGTGCATTTTTAATAAATACCACAGGATCTGTGTCATATTTAAGAACATCAATTTTTTCATTCAAAAGTTCGCGGATAACATTCTGAATACGAACGCCTTTTAAGCCGACACAAGCCCCAACAGGGTCTACTTCTTCTCGCTTAGAAGAAACGGCAATTTTTGTACGATAACCAGCGTCACGAACAATTTTTTCAATCTGAACAGTTCCATCAGCAATTTCTGGAACTTCTTTTTCAAGAATTGAAGAAACCAATTTAGGATCACTTCTAGAAAGAACCAGCTGAATACCAGAATTGGTAGGTTTTACATCAACAATAAGAGCCTTGATTCTATCCCCTTTTTCATAAAATTCCAGTTTTGACTGATATTTTACAGGAAGCACCCCTTCCATACGTCCGGCATTTCCCAAATCAACATAAATATTTCCGTTTCTTTCTCTTTGATGATAACCAATGATAATTTCACCAATTTTATCTTTATATTCACTCATCAAAGAATTCTTGTAAGTTTCGTTCAAGCCCTGATGAGCAGTCTGTTTACCAGTTGCAACTGCAGAACGGTCAAAAGATTTAGGATCTTCGAGAATATCAATTTCATCTCCCTCTTCAACTTCGTCACCAGCAAGTTTTTTTGCATCTTCAAGTTCAATTTCTTTTACCGGATCGTAAACCCCATCAATTACAACTTTACGAGAATAAATTGCAACGTCTGACATATCATCATTAAATTTAACAATTGCATTCTCATCTGTTCCGTAAGTTCTTTTGTAAGCAGCTTTTAGTGCTTTTTCAATTGTCTGTCTAACTGAATCTTCAGAATAACCTTTTTCCGAAATCAGCTGACGGATAGCTTCTGCCATTTCTGACATATTAAGCCCCCTATGCTTTATAAATAAATTTTGCTTTTGCTATATTTTCATAAAGAACAGTGATTACCTCACCGCCTTCTTTTTCCAAAGTAACCGATTTCTGGTCGGCAGCAGTAATTTTTCCACCAACCCAGTCCGATGAGATTTTATCCCAAATTCTTACATCCCGACCAATAAATACCGAAAATTCAGCCGCATTTTTGATATTGTGCTCAATTCCCGGAGATGTAAGTTCCATAGTCGTATCTTCCGTTCCAAGCAAAGCCTCAAGGCGAGTAAGAAGAACCCGGTGAACTTTTGCACAATCATTCACCCCAATATTTACAGAAGGGTCAGATGAAGCAATCATAGCCGAAATTTTTGTAGTAGTTTTTGCAGGAACAATTTTGAGTTCTACGAGTTTGAACCCCATTCCTTCCACAAGAGTCGCACACTCTTTGTAATACTTAATGTCTTTATATGATGTGTATTCCATAACTATTTAAAAGCCAGCCAGGTAACAAAAAAGACCCGGGAGTTGCCCGAGTCTTTTTAACATAAACATTAAACTGACTGTAATAATCTATACTTTTTCAAGGATTATGTCAATTGACTGCCAAGTTTTGTGCCAATTTTTGTTTTGCCAGGTTTTGTGATTTTGGCAAAATTTTCGTTCCGACAAGCCTAAAATCGAAAATCCGTTAAAAACAGAGCATGTCAGCGGTCTGTTTAGGATTTTAGCAAAAATCGCACACCTACAAGCCTTCCGCCCTTCGCTAACGCTCATCGTCCTCGGCGAAAGGGCT
>CAVFQN010000258.1:0-9769 GCA_963624615.1 Treponemataceae bacterium
AACTTTGTACGCCAATTGGAAGTTTTCTGATATTCATAGGGAGATTTTAACATAAAAATATGGATAAGGAAAACTCTAAAAATTGAAATTTTTGGAGATGCCATTATATTATTAAAGATGACGATTACAAGCGGAACCTGGAACATAGCGACGGCAGGCGGAAATGGGCGAAGCAAATGGATGTTTCCGGACTGCCCGACTTTTTCAATCCGCCCTACTATGCTAAAATATCCCTAAAAATGTAAAAAGGGCTTTTTTATGGCGGAATTTGTTTCTACTTTTATTACGGGTTTTCAGAATATCGTGGCCAAGGATTTGCCTGGTCGGCTTTCTGGGGTCAAGATTCTTTCTATTTTTGATGGGCTGGTTCATTATCAATATGACGGGAACTCGCGGGGTCTGGAAAAAATCATTTATTTTAATAATACTTTTTTTGTTTTGAAGACCTGGGGCGGAAAAACTGGGGGTGGGGCTGGCAATTCTTCTGTCAAGCCTCTGAATTTTCCGTCGATGGTGGGCTCTGTTGCTAGTGAAAAAAAATATTTTTTAATCAATAAGGGGACTTTTCGGGTTCGCTTTGTTCAGGAAAATCAGTTTGCCAAGGTTGATAAAAATATTGTCAGGCGGGCGGAAGAGGATGTTTTACGAAAATCTAAGTTGCAGGTGGACAGGCTTTCTCCGACAACTGAAATCTGGTATTCCATCCGGCGGGAAGGTTTTGGTTTTTGTGGCCAACTCCTTTCAAAACGGGAATTTACTGAAAAAAATCTAAATAAAGGGGAATTGCGGCCGGAAATTGCCTATTTGATTTGTGCTTTTTCGGATATTGGGGAAAATGACCTGATAGCTGAGCCTTTTTGTGGTTATGCTTCCATTCCAGTTCAGCTGGCTAAAAAATTCCGTTTTGGAAAACTTTTTGCCAGTGATATTGATGCAGAAAAAATCAAACTGGACGGAGAAAAAAAACAGCTGAAAGATAATCCCTTTGTGGATTTACGAACGGCGGACGCTTTTGACCTTTCTCATATTGCTGATAAATCTGTGGATCTGGTGATTACTGATCCGCCCTGGGGCTTTTACGAAGATATTGGGGATGTGAAAATTTTTTATAAGAAGATGTTTGCCTCCTTTTTGCGGATTTTGAAAGACGGGGGGAAAATGGTGATTTTATCTGCTAGAAAAGATGAATTGAAAGCTGTCGTCGGGGAAATGGGCTTGAAGATTGAAGATTTTTTGGACACCCTGGTAAATGGAAAAAAGGCTGGCTTGTATAAGATTGTAAGGTGATTTTTTCGGTGATGGTGCATTCTAAGTCTTGGAAACAGCAAGCCTTAGAATGACGCATCATTTTTAGAGGCTCCCCTTATACAAATACATTGGCACCATAGACTGGCTGTTCATATCTTCGATAACAGAAACTGGAAGTCCAAGAGTCGCTGCGACTTTCGCATTTGAAAGGTCTTTGGCTTTTCCCATCATCATATCCATAAAACTGGATTTTTTCTGATATTTGTAGGTATTTACTTTAATGCCAGGTTTTTTCAGTTCATTCTCGGAAAGGTCTTTGAGCATATTGTCCCAGGAATCTATGTGGTCAATAAGTCCGTTTTCAAGGGCCTGGTTGGCTGTGTAAAGACGGCCGTCAGAAAGTTCCTGGGCCTTTTCAAATTGCATGCCACGACTTTTTGCTACAATCCCAACAAACTGGTCATAACATTCATCGCACATAGACTGCATGATTTCGCGTTGTTCGTCGGTAAAAGGCTCGTTGTAGTTCATCATATTTTTGTTTTTGCCAGAATGAATTGTTTCTGATTTTATTCCCAATCCTTCAAAAAGCCCGGTCAGGTCAAAACTTGTCCCCATCAGCACGCCAATACAACCTGTGAGCGTGTTGCGGTTTGCATAAATTTTGTCTGCTGCACAAGAAATGTAATATCCGCCGGAAGCTGCCATTGAACCCTGGTAGACGTAAATCGGTCTGCCTGTAGTTCTGTAATCTTGAAGGGCTAAATAAACTTCGTCTGCCTGGTAAACAGCCCCGCCTGGAGAATTTATGAAAATTGCAAGGGCGGAGTTGTGTTTGTTTTCTTTTAATTCTTTAATAGTAGACATAAGCCATTCCTGATTGTAGGCGTTGTTGGCTTCTTGAATTGTACCTTCAATATATAAGGCTGCAATAAAATCTTTTTTGTAGGCTTTTGCTTCTTTTTTGTCAAAATTTTCGTCTGTTGGGGCGGTTGTTTTTTCTGGCGAAACTGTATTTGCTTCAAAATGAGCCTTATTTCCAGACCTGCTCACAGAAAAAATTGACAGTGCTATAATCACCAGTGTTATAACGATAAGGACGATTAATCCTGATTTAAAATTTTTCTTCATTATTCTGTTAAATCCTCTGGTTTAATTTTTCCAGTTTCGATTGCTTCTTTGAGCATTGCATGATATGCGTTTGTTAGAGTCATATTCATGTAAGGTTCAAGCCATAAAAATCCGATTCCCAGTGAAAGTGTACACAAAATACCCCAGCCCAGGAAACTTAAATAGGTGACAAATAAATCTCCTTTGTGACCGTGGGTAATAATCATACTTAAGCGCATAGATTTTGTAATTGAAACATTTTCATATTCGCTTAAAATGTAAAACATTTGCGAGTAGGCGAAGGATTTTACAATTCCAGGAATGATAAAAAGCATTGACCAGATTGAAATCCACAAAAATTGCCACAAAACTCCCAATGTCGCACGAGACCAGGAATTTAATCCCTCAATAAAATTCTTGAAAGAAACTTTTTCTGGTGAGCGGGACATTTTTAGATAAACATTGATTGCTGCCATTTCAAAAATGGCCTGAACTATTGTTTTTACGATTGTAGTTAATAATGAAGAAGATGTGTTTGAAACTTCATTAAACATCATTGAGTAACTTACAAAATCTGATCCATCGCAATATACTAAATCCCAGAAATTCGGATTTGAAAGCAATCTGATTGTATCTGGAATATCAAACAGCAGCATAAAAAAAGAAATGACTAGTGTTATAAGAACTGGAATTCCCCATCTGTCTTTTAACTGTTGTTTAGCAAAAGACTTGTACCTTTTTCGTTCAAACATAAATTCTCCAAAATTTTTGTTTTTTTTTTGATTTCCCCGAAAGATTTTTCAGGACATACTTAAAACTTAATACTAAAATTGTGATATTTCAACGGTTTTTTTGATATACTGATGATTATAAAGATAGCAGGGGCGGGCATTGGTGAAAAAATCGGAGAAATCTTTGTCTGAAACTTTTTCAGGGTGATGATATGAAACTTGTTTGTGGACCTATGGCTACAATTTCACATCCGGCATTTAGAATTTTGCTGGAAAAATTTGGTGGCTGTGATGAATATTTTACCGAAATGATAAACGCCGGCACTTTGCTGACTGGCGGACCTTTTGAAAAATTTTATGTAAATCCTGCCCCTAATCCTTCCAAAATTGTCTGGCAACTCACCGGCCACGACACAAAAAATATGGTAGCGGCTGCGGAAAATCTTTTAAAACTGCCTGGAATTGGCCTCGATTTAAACATGGGCTGTTCCGCTCCAGATATTTACCGTTTTGGTGCTGGAATCGCCTGGATGTTAAAGCCCATTTCCCAAACCCAGGAAATGGTCAGGGCGGTGGGCGACCGGGTTTTGAGCCATAATCAGGAGACTGGGGAAAATAAACGTTTTAGTGTAAAACTTCGGCTGGGGGATGATGATTTTACGGATGACAAATTTTTTGCCTTTTGCGATATGCTGGTCGAAAATGGGGTAAGGCTTTTGACCCTTCATCCTCGAACCAAAAAAGAAAAACTTATAAGACCACCCAGGTATTTTTATTGTCAGAAATTGAAGGAAAGGTATAAGACTGATGGGGTGGAAGTTTATTTGAATGGAAATGTGAAGGATAATGCTTCTTTTGATTATGCCGTCAAAACTTGTCCGGATATTGATGGGGTGATGATTTCCCGGGCGGCAGTTCAAAAGCCCTGGATTTTTGCGGATTTGTCCTGTCAGGGCGGAAACTTTGCTCAGGGGGTGCAGATTAGTGGTGTCTGCGAGCAAGATGGCAGCACTTGCGGGCAAAAAATTTTCCCCATTGACATGCAGCAGCTTGCCTACGACTACATATCCGATATAGAAATTTACCAGCCAAAGGAATTCTGGAAAAGTCGCCTGCAAAGATTTTTCACCTATTTTTCGTTTAATTTTAAGTTTTCTCATTATGCCCAGACCCAGTTTTTGAATGCCAGGGATAATGAAGATTTAAGGCTGCGGATAGGGGATTTTTTTCAAAAGTGTCCGGAAGAACGGTTCAGGGAAAAAATTTAGGGCGGAGAAGGGCCCTTTGCGTTAGGCTATGGAGCACCGAAAGCCTTTTTTCTCAACAAAAGGCTTGAGAAAACCGGAGGCGTGCTATTTGCACGCCGAGGATTTAGAGCGATAGCGAAGTGCGGAACAGCCGACCTGCCGCAGGCAGGGAACGCCCAAAATCAAAACGCCCAAATCTCTTTATAAAATCTTCTTTTTATGTTAGACTCTTGAACTAAAATATGGTATTTCGTGAAAATCCCTTGTTGGGGCGTAAAGTTTTTTTTCTAAATCCTCCTATGTCTATCGAAAACGCCGTGGTAGAATCTTTGAAAACCGACGAATTTGAAGTTTATACAATAGGGGATTTGGGACTTGCCAAGCCTCTTTTAAGACTTTATGAAAATGCCATTTGTTTTATTTTTATTGATGATGTTTTGACGCTGGAAGGCTGGTACAATTTTATTAAATCTTTTGAAGATGACCCTTCGCTTTCAAGTATTTTTCTAGGGGTAATTTCCGTAAAAACAAAGCAAAAAGACCAGGAACGTTTTTTGATGACTCTCAAACTCCCAGGCGGCTTTGTAATGCTGGATAAAAAAATCGATGAAACAAAAAATCAGCTGGAAGGTATTTTAAATATAAATGGTGCTAAAGGGGTGCGCCAGTGTGTCCGCCTGGAATTGAGTGATAGTAAAGATGTAAATGGATATTTCGCCCAGGGAAGCCAGCTTTATTTGTTCAAATTGGTTGATATTAGTCCTATGGGATTTGCCGCTGTTATGCCGGCAAATATGGCAAGTCTTTTTAAGAAGGGGAATGTTTTGAAAAACGTTTCCATTACGATGGGGCGATATTCTTTTGTCTGTGCAATTAATATTTACGGGGCAAAAGTTCAAAACGGTCAGTGTCTGCTGCTTGCAACTTTGGTGGACGGAACTTCCAAAGAAGTAAAACTGAAAATCCACAATTTTGTTTTTGACCATCTTCAGACGAGAATGAAGATTATTATGTCAAAACTTCCTCACGACTTTACGGATTACAGTGTAAGGTACAAGACTGATGTTGATGAAGTGGAAGATGCAGAAGAAGTTGTGGATGATGATGTCGCAGATGATGACGCTGGAAAGACAGAAAAAACTGAAAATTAACTAGTAGTGCAAACCAGTGCTGCTTTTTAAAATAAACTTAAAACGACCCACGCCAGAGTCGAAAAAAAGGAGTAAAAAATGGCAAACGAAAAAGATACTCACGCATGTACCTTGGACAAGATTATCAGTCTTTGTAAGAGAAGGGGCTTTGTTTATCAGGCTTCAGAAATTTATGGTGGACAGGCAGGAGCCTGGGATTATGGTCCACTCGGAGTAGATTTTAAGAGAAACATTCAGAATGCCTGGTGGCATTATATGACCCAGCTTCATGATGATGTTGTAGGTCTTGATTCTGCAATTTTCCAGCATCACACAACCTGGAAGGCTTCTGGTCACGTTGATCACTTTTCTGACCCAATGGTTGACTGTCTTGAATGTAATGCCCGTCATCGTGCAGATAAATTAATAGAAGATTTTGTTGCTGCAAATCCGGATAAAAATCCTGGAAAACCTGTTGATACAATGACTCACGATGAAATGAAAGCTTTCATCGATGCAAATATCAACTGTCCTACTTGTGGCTCAAAAAACAGAAAATATACAGCAGTTCGTGAATTCAACCTTATGTTCAAAACATATCAGGGACCAATTGCTGATGATGCCCACCTTATTTACCTGCGCCCTGAAACCTGCCAGGGAATTTTTACAGATTTTAAGAACATTGTTCAGTCAAACCGCATGAAAGTTCCATTTGGTGTAGCTCAGGTTGGAAAATCATTCCGTAACGAAATCATCTTCAAAAACTTTATTTTCCGTACCTGTGAATTCGAACAGATGGAAATGGAATATTTCTGTAAGCCTGGTACGGAAGACGAAACTTTTGACCGCTGGCGAAAAGAACGCTGGGCTTTCTATCTCAAATACGGTATTCCAGAAAAACAGCTCAAGTGGCATCATCACGATAAACTGGCTCACTATGCTAAAGACGCCTACGATATTACCTACAACTTCCCAATCGGATTTGAAGAAGTTGAAGGAATTCACAGCCGAACTGATTTTGACCTTTCTCAGCATGAACTTTATTCTAAAAAAGATATGCACTACATCGACCAGGAAGATGGAAATAAAAAATATGTACCTTACGTTGTAGAAACTTCTGCCGGTTTGAACCGCAACTTCCTCATGTTCCTTTGCGAAGCATACGAGGAAGAAAATGTTGGTACAGATGGAAAAGATGATTATAGAACTGTTTTGCACCTTGATCCTCGTCTTGCTCCAATCACTGTTGCTGTTTTGCCTTTGATGAAAAAAGATGGGCTTGCAGAAAAAGCAAAAGAAATTCAGCACGTTCTTAAGGAAGATTTTGTGACTGATTATGACCTTTCTGGAACTGTCGGAAAGCGTTACCGCCGTCAGGATGAAGTTGGAACTCCTTATTGTGTTACTGTTGATTATGACACAATCCAGGAAACAAAAGATGACGGTTCAAAAAATGAATTGTACAACACTGTTACAGTTCGTTTCCGTGATTCTATGAAGCAGGAAAGGGTTGCTTTGGATAATTTGATTCCATTTATCCAGAATGCAATCCGCAATTATAAGCCTGTAGAAAGAAATAGATAAGGGAACCTCTAAAAATTGCAATTTTTAGAGATGTCCATAAATTTATTGGGGATTTCATCGTGGAGTACATTCGTCTTGGTAAAACAAATTTATTGATTTCTCGGGTAGCATTCGGGGCAATGCGGCTGAAGGATGCCGGCAGTGATGAAGATGCTGCACTTATAGTCCGCAAAGCTTATGATGCAGGAATTAATTTTTTTGATACTTCAAGGCGAACTCCCGAAAGTGAAAAGCTTTTGGGAGACGCACTTTACGATATTCGTCGAAATGTAATTCTTTCTACGACAACAAAGTCAGAGACTTTTTCCGAAATCGAAAATGATTTGGAAACAAGTCTTATGACTTTGCATTGTGACAGTCTGGATTTATACCAGTTTGAAACCGAAGAATTTTTGCCCCTGCCTGGCGGTCAGGATAAAATTTACGACACACTTTTCAGGGCAAAAAATCAAAATAAAATAAAACACATAGGTCTTGTGACCACAAATCTGCAGACTGCAATTAATGCAGTTCTTTCTGATGCCTACGAAACAATCCAATTTCCATTTAGTATGCTGAGTTCTGATGAAACAATTGAACTTGTAAAACTTTGCCAGGACCATGATGTGGGCTTTATTGCCATGCAGCCACTGGGTGGGGGAGTTATTGATAATATTCCTCTGGCTTTCGGATTTTTGCAGCAATACGAAAATGTAATTCCAATTTGGGGCGTTAAAACCCAACAGGAAATAGAACAGATTTTGTATTTTAATGAACACCCACCTGTAATCGACGAAAAATTCCACCAGGATGTGGAAAAAATCAGGGCTTTTTTTAATTAAGGAAAATGGCTGCTTTTGTGAATTGAGCTTGTTTTAGTAGCTATTCTTGCGTGTTTTCAAAGTTGCCTCTAAAAATTGCAATTTTTAGAGGCTCCCTTAAATAAAATCGTTGATGTCTACCGATTTCATTTCTATGTCAGATGAGGCAGAAGGCGTTTGTTCCTCTTGTGCTGGACTTGCCGAAGCCTGAGCCTGTGCTGGCCTTGGAGTCTGATTTGCCGCTGGTGCCTGACTTGGTCTTGTGGCAGAAACTGGACTTTGTGGCTGAACTGGTCTTGCTGCTTGCCTTGCATTTTGGCTGGCAGGTGCAGGAGCTGGCTTCTGTGGCGATGCTGGTCTGGTCGGTGGCAAAACCTGACTATTTGGGGCTGGAGAATTTTCCGGGGCAGACTTTTGTGGCTGACTAGCTGGATTAACAGGTGTTGCTGCAACAGTATTTTCCTGGATTGGGGACAATTCTATATCTTCTTCATCATCAACTGGTTCCAACTCAACGGGTTTTCCGTGTTCCTGAATATCTATTGCCTTAAGAATATCTTCTTTTTCCTGTTTTGAAAGAATGCGGAGAATTGAAATTCCGTTCTGACCTGTTTGAACGACCTTTAAAGAACCATCAGGATCCTTTTCTGTCAAAAGCTGGACAACCGGACATTTTGGGTTTTCCGGATTTGATTCAATAACTTCTGCAATCTTTCTATTGCTTAAATAAACATAGGTTCCAATAGGGTAGAGTGAGACTGTGTAAAGCAAGGCTTTTAATACCGTGTTATCATAAAATCCAGATTTATTTTGAATCAGTTCGATTAAAGCGTCAAAAGTAGAACGTTCACTTTTATAACTGCGAGATGAAGAAATTGCTTCGTAAGTACAGGCAACTGCAATAATTTTTGCGTTGGATGATATTTTTTCGCCGGTTAAATGGCGGGGATAACCACTACCATTTTCTTTTTCGTGATGTTCTAAAACTCCCAGCTGGATTGGCAGACTGAAATTAAGGTCTTTTACAATCGTGTAGCCAAAAACTGTGTGTTTTGCAATCTGGGCTTTTTCGTTTGGGGTAAGTTTTCTGGATGTCATGTAAAGCTGAGGTGGCAGGCGCAACATTCCAATTTCGTGAAGAATACAAGTAACTCCCAATTCAATCATCTTTGAAAGCGGAATATGGACTTGGAGGGCAATAGCGATTGTTAGAACTGTAGTCCTCATTGTGTGGATAACAAGAAAATTCTTTTTTGTATCCTCTTCTGTTGGATTTATGCGGAGAATATAACGGCGGTGTTCTTTTATAAAAATGCAGAGTTCTTTTACTGTTTCCTGGATTTCGTTCTGGTCAATTTCTTTGTGAGTTGCGTAGTGAGTGAAAACCTGTTCAATGTAGTTCATGTATTCATCATAAACTTGCTGAGTCATTTCCATTCTGGCTTGATCTGAATTGCCAATCTGGTTATTTTTGGAAATTTCAATAACTTTTTTAATGTTATTTACAAATTTTTCTTTTGGTTTTTCAGTTTCATTATCATCCTCATCAACAGCAGTAATACCAATATCCCCACCAAGGCTTAAGCCACCATCACAAAGGACGGTGTCAAATTCCCATCTTCTTAATTGTTTAAGCATATCTGCAGTAAGGTCTGCAGTTTTTGGTAAGAGAAAAAATGAACTGTCAATTAAAAGGTCTCCGGTAAAAGAAAGGTCTTCCCGGAGATCTCTAACACTGATTCTATCCATAGTTTTACCCTTATAGTATCGACACAAAAGGGAAAAAAGAATAGTAAAAATCCCTAAAAAGGCTAAAAAATTCCAAAAGTGCAAAAAAAAAAGGTTGAAAAGTCACACACTCTTTTCAACCTTTTCTATAAGGGCATCCCTAAAAAATCATCTTCGATGCTTTTTCAGAG
>CAVFQN010000259.1:0-14208 GCA_963624615.1 Treponemataceae bacterium
GCCTGATTCTTACCTGGGGGCTCCAGAAACATACAGGAAAAAGTAAAAATTATCTTATGGGAGCCTCTAAAAATTGTAATTTTTAGAAATGCCCTTGTAACAAAGGCTGGGAATTATTATTTTATAAGTATATGAAAGATTATTACGAAGTTCTTGGTGTGACAAAATCTGCAACTGCTGATGAAATTAAAAAAGCTTACAGAAGTCTTGCATTTAAATATCACCCGGACAGAAATCCTGGAAACAAGGAAGCCGAAGAAAAATTTAAGGAGATTTCGGCTGCCTATGATGTTTTAGGTGATGAAGCAAAACGCCGCAATTATGATTTAGGCGGATATTCTGAAAATTATTCTTCTGCAGGGCAGTCTAGCCAGCAGCATCAGCAGTATCAATATACTTATCAAAATCCTTTTGGTGATGATAATTTCTGGCAGTGGTTTGGTGGAGCTCATGAAGAAAATCAGGGGCAAAGAAATTATTACAATTATAATCGGTCTA
Organism: Treponemataceae bacterium; assembly: GCA_963624615.1. Lineage (GTDB taxonomy): Bacteria > Spirochaetota > Spirochaetia > Treponematales > Treponemataceae > Treponema_D. The sequence continues at coordinate 499 of CAVFQN010000259.1, forward strand.
ATCAAAATTATGATGAAAACCGCACCAACCGCAGACGCAGAACTCGCGGCGAATACTGGCAGATGTTGGCTATGAAGGCAATTCAAACTTTTGTAGCTCTCTTTATGTTCAGAATTGCTTATTTTATTCCTTTCGGATTTTTAATTTGCATTGGTGTTATTGCTGATGGGGTTCGGGGAATTGGAACTGCAATTCGGGGCTTGCGAACTGTAAAATCAAAAAGTTAAACTAAAAAAAGGGCATTTTGAACTTTCAAAATGCCCTTTTTTTTAGTATTTTCTAGTCAATTTCTGCCAGGAAGTACTTTTTCTTTCCTCTTCGGAAAATAATCACTTTTCCTTCCAGGGCCATATCTTTTGTGATGATTTTTGCTTCATCATTTACAACATCACCATTTACAGAAACAGCATTATTTTTGATAAATTCGCGGGCTTCTCGTTTTGATGATGCCATATTGTTGTTTACAAGAACATCTACCAGTGGCAATTCATGGGTGTATTTGAAAGTTGGAACTCCCTTCATTCCCGAAAGAATATCACTTACAGAAAGTCCTTTAAAATCGCCTGCAAAGAGTTTTTGACTTACTGTAACGGCATTATCAGCTTCTTCTTTGCCATGAATGTCTTTTACAACTTCGTAAGCCAGAGTTTTCTGGGCTATGCGAGTTTCCGGGGCAGACTGCTGCTGAGCATAAATATTTTCAATTTCTTCTTTTGAGAGGAAGGTGAAAACTTTGAGATATTCCAAAACTTTAGAATCATCAGTATTGATAAGATACTGGTAGATTGCGTAAGGTGTTGTCTTGTTTTTATCCAGCCAGAGAGCGTTGCCTTCAGATTTACCGAATTTTTTGCCTGTAGGATCGAGAATCAAAGGCATAGTAAATGCGTAAGCTGTTTTGTCCAGAACTTTGCGGATAAAATCGACACCAGTTGTAATATTTCCCCACTGATCAGAACCTGCAACCTGCATAATACAATTTTTTTCTTGATAAAGGTGAAGAAAATCGTAGCCCTGCATAAGCATATAAGAAAATTCTGCATAAGTAATGCCAGTTTCAAGACGTCGCTGAATGATGTCTTTTCCCAGCATATAATTTACATTGATGTATTTACCAATATCGCGGAGAAAGTTCAAAAATGTGTAATCTTTCAACCAATCATAGTTATCAACAAGTTCGGCACCAGGAACCAGACGTCTAACCTGAGCACGAATTCCTTTGATATTGTTGTTTACGGCTTCATCAGAAATAATTTCGCGTTCTGCGGTTGGGCGAGGGTCACCAATGCGACCAGTAGCACCACCACAAAGCAAAACCGGGTGTTTTCCAGCATTTGCCAGGCGTTTTGCCATACAAAGTGATGAATAATGACCTAAATGAAGTGAGTCGGCGGTAGGGTCTGTCCCCCAATAAAAAGAAAATTCTTTTCCATCAAGAATTTTCTGTAATTCAGCTTCGTCGCCTGCAACGTCTTTAATAAGACCTCTCCATTTCAAGTCTTCGTACAAAGTCATATTTTTCTCCCAATCTACCAATCAAAAAGATGAAAAACTAAAGTTGTAAAAACTATTTAAAATTATCTTTCGCGGAAAACGATGCGACCTTTGTTTAAATCGTAAGGTGAAAGTTCAACTTTTACGCTGTCACCAGGAACGATTCTGATGTAGTGCTTACGCATTTTTCCAGATAAGTGAGCCAAAATCATGTGGCCCCCCTGCAATTCAACACGAAATGTTGTGTTTGGAAGTGCTTCTTTTACAATTCCTTCAACTTCAATAGCTTCTTCTTTTGCCATGATAATCCTTTGATAATATGTATAAAAAAATTTGCTTTATTCCTAAAAAAAAGTTTGTCTTTTTGGAACTTTGCATTTATATTATTATATACAAAACTTCATAACATTACAACTTTAGGTAAAAATGGTGTAGGGAGGTAGTTATGGATCAGGCTTTTCTTGATAAAATGAAAGATAAACTCAAGGAACAGCGCGCAACTTTGTTAAAATCTCTGGCAGATCAGAGTGAAGATATGCGTAACCTTGTAAAGACTGTAGATTCTGGTGATGAGGCGGATGTTGCATCGGATGTAATTGACCGCCAGTTGCTCACATCGCTGGGAGCTCAGGATGCAAACAGACTTAGACAGATTGATAATGCAATTGACAGAATCAATCAGAATAAATATGGTCGTTGTGTGATTTGTGGTCAGGAAATTCCAAAAGACAGACTGGAAGTTCTGCCTTCTGCTTTGATGTGCATTTCGTGTGCAAGTGCAGAAGAAAGAAAAAACAGATAAGGTAACCTCTACAAATTACAAAAAACGGGGCTATTCGAATGTGAATGGCTCCGTTTTTTTTGTCTGCGTGATTTTTTTAAGATTTTCTGAATATCTATTAAATGGCTATGTGAATTAATTTTCCATCGACAGGGTAAGTCAGTTCTTTATAACCGGCTTTTTTTGCAATAGTCACCGCCCGATCAAAAGCACAGTCTAAATCTGGGGCATTGTGGCAGTCTGAATTTATGCAGACTGGGATTTTTGCATCAAACAGCAGCGAAAGAAAATATCCGGAAGGGTAGACATCGTCCATTGCACCTCGAGCTATAGCTCCGGTGTTTATTTCGGCAATAACCTGGCTTTTTGCCGCTTCTTTTACGGTTGCCTTGACTTCTTCTTTGTACCAGCTTTCGTTTTCATCAAAAAAATGAAGTTCGCCGTTTCTTTTTCGGATTAAATCGGGGTGGGCCCAAATTTCAAATGTTCCGAGTTTTAGCATTTCGCGTTGGGCTTGAAAATAAGCCAAAACACAGGCTTTTCCGTCCCCGGCGTATAAAAGATCCAGGCCTTTTTTTACATTTGTCGTGGAGTCATCAACAGTCGTCTGATGACCGTTATTTGTGACGTAGTGAACGGCCCCTATCAGATAGTCGGGATTTAAATCTCCAAAATGAGATTTTTCGGGCAGGCTCAGGGGTGGAAAATAATCACACTCAAAACCACAGAGAATTTTGATTTTGTCCTGGTATTTTTCTGCCAGGCTGCGAATTGTCTTTACATATTCCTGGTGACTGTTCGACGGAATGTGCCAATTAGAACTGAAAGGATATATGGAATGTCCGGAGAATCCTAAAACTGAAAAACCTTTTTCTATAGCGGCAAGAACCATTTCTTCGGGGGTGTTTTTTCCGTCACAAAAAGTTGAATGAGTATGAAGATTAATTTTTGTCATGGCTAAAACCTTTTAACCTTAATTTTCAGTTCCCTGCAGAACTGCAAGCGACTTTTGAACCAAAACACTTGGTTTTTGTGGTTTTACAATGTAAGTTTTCGCACCAGATGCAAGAGCTTTTACAATAAGTTCCCGCTGGCTGGAAGCAGAATAAACGATTACTGGCGGAGCGTGTGGCTTTTTCTGGAGTGTCTGCAAAAGTGAAAGCCCGGTTTTATCCGCAATCAGAATATCCAGGATAATGAGGTCAAAATTATCATCAGTATAAAACTTCAAAAATTCGCTGCCGGAAGTAAAAGTCATGCAGGTTGCCCCTGCTGCTTCAAAAACTTTTCGGGAAAGTTCAGCATTCGCTTCATCACTATCGACAATTGCAACAACCAAAACTGTTCCGCTGGATTTAAGCATAGTTTTGTTTACGACATCTGCTGCAAATCGGGTTGCCATAGAACCGTTGTCTTCTTCGGCTTCGTATGATGGAGTAAGAATTTTATTGGTGATTAAATCGGTCACATCAGAAACGACGGTCGTGTCCACCAGGCTTGTAAGAAGTTTTGGAAGATTATTTGAAATTTCAATTCCAGAATAATTTGAATGACCGTCCAGAAGTTCGCGGACAAATGGACTCAAAGAAAGAATTTTGACATTTTTGTTGTGGATTTTCGGAGCTGCCAGAACATTATCAATCAAAAATTCCAGATTGTAGCCGTCAACAAAAGTCAGTTCCAGGTTTGTAAGCATAATGATGACTTTTGGACTGTCGATATTTTCTTTTTCGATCATTTCTGCAAGTTTAAACTGTAAAAGAGCGATTTTTTCGCGATTTAAGCCCTGGGCAAGTTCTACAAAAATGATGTTATTGTTACGGTGCAGGTCGAGTACACATGGAGTTGTGTCCATGGAAAGGGGAGTATGGACAACCGAACCAATAGATTTGAGCAAAAGGTCAAACTGAACCGGTTTTTCAAAATATTTGATGACGCCGTATTTTGCCATAGCCGCAATGCTGGAACGGTCGCGTTTAGGTCCTGTTATAATGACAGGGATTTGGGAAGCGTTGGTGTCGTGACTTTTTTCTTCCAGAAAATCCATTTCTTCGGTGTCATCATCATTCATATCCAGAATGATGAGATTTGGCAGGGCGGTAATCATCTTTGTAAAAAGATCGCGATTCTGCTGGGCGGTAATAACTTCAATTTGTTCTTCTGTAAGTTTTTGTTTTAAAAAATCCCTGAACAGCGGATGACTGTCGGCAATCAGTACCTTTTTCATAAATTCAATACTAACATAGTTTGAGCGAAAATTAAAGATAAGGACATCTCTAAAAAATCATCTTCGATGTTTTTTCAGAGATGCCTGCGCATTCTAAGTCTTGGAAATAGCAAGACTTAGAAGTGCGCGTTTTCAAAGTTGCCTAAAAATTGCAATTTTTAGAGGCTCCCATAAGAAAAAAAGTCAGTAAAATTCGGCAGGTTGAGCGTAAGAGGTATTGGACTGCACTTTTTTGTTGGATTTCCTCCATTGATGTTATTATATTGAGAGAAAAGAAAAATTTACGAGGTAAAATGATGAAAAAGAATTTTGGAAAAGAGACTTATTTATATCCTATGCCGGTATTTATTATTGCGACTTATGATGAAAGTGGCCAAGTTGATGCTATGAATGCAGCCTGGGGTGGAACTCATGACACTAATCAGATTGGAATTTGTATTTCGCCTGAACATAAAACTGCAAAAAATCTTTTGAAAAAAAAGGCTTTTACTGTAAGCATGGCCGATGCGGCTCACGTTGCCCAGTGTGATTATTTGGGAATTGCCAGTGGAAATAAAGTTGCTGACAAATTGGAAAAAGCTGGTTTTACGGTTACAAAATCGGAATTTGTGGACGCTCCTGTAATCAATGAACTGCCAATGTGTCTGGAATGTGAATTGGTTAGTTATGATGAAAGTACGGGCTGCATGGTTGGAAATATCATCAATGTTTCTGCTGATGAAAATGTTTTGACTGATGGGAAAATTGATCCTGCAAAACTAAATCCAATCACTTACGATCCTGTAAATCATAAATACATTCAGTTGGGAGCTATCGTTGGTCAGGCTTTTTCTGATGGTAAAAAGTATCTCTAAAAAGTATTTGTAACAGGCCATAGTTTTTACTATAATAAAACTATGGCAACACAACACAAAGAAATTGACCAGCAGACTCTTGAAAATCTGCTTTATTTGTCTCGTTTGTCTCCAGAATCTACGGATATGGAGACTTTGAAAAAACAAGTTGATGATATTGTTGGATATTTTGATATTCTTGCAAAATATGATGACAGCGAAAATCCTTACGACGCATATCCTAGCACCCAAGTTGATAAACTTCGCGATGACACTGTAGTTCCAGGTTTGGAAATCACAGATGTAAAGAAAATTACAGATGAATTTATGGACGGATATTTCCAGGTTCCAAAAGTTCTGGGGGCGGGTGCATAATGTTGTATACAATCAAAGAAACTAGGGAAGCCTTAAAATCCGGCAAGACTACTAGCGTTCAGCTGGTGAAAAATTCTGTCGAAACTTTTGAAAAAGATAAATCCGCTTCAATTCCTTTGAACGCTTTTATCGAAATGTATGATGATGCAATTTCCAAGGCCCAGGCTGCTGATAAGGAAATTGAAGCTGCCAGAAATGCTGGAACTCTGGATAAATTGTTCCAGGAAAAGCCTTTGCTGGGGCTTCCTTTTGCAAACAAAGATAATATTTCTTCAAAAGGCCATCGCCTTACTTGTGCTTCAAAAATTTTGAAGGGCTATGTTGCCCCTTACAATGCAACTGTAATTAATCGTCTGGAAGCTGCCGGGGCTATTGCTCTTGGTCGTTGTAACCAGGATGAATTTGCTATGGGGTCATCAACAGAATATTCATGCTATGGCCCGACTAGAAATCCTATTAATCGTGATTTTGTTTCCGGAGGTTCATCTGGTGGTTCTGCAGCTGCCGTTGCTGCCAACCAGGCACTTTTTGGGCTGGGAACTGAAACCGGTGGTTCTGTTCGTTTGCCGGCATCTTACTGTGGGGTTTACGGACTTAAGCCAACTTATGGGGTTTTGAGCCGATGGGGCGTTGTTGCTTACGGTTCATCTTTGGACCAGGTTGGAATTTTGGGCCATACTCCGGATGATATTGCCGAACCTTTGAGTCTGATGGCTGGGCTTGATATGTATGATGATACATCAGCTGATTTGCCGAATGTTGATAAAATCAAAAACTTGAAAGCTTTATCTGCTGATGAGTTTAAAGCTCTGAAAATTGCTATTCCAAAGCAGTTTTTGAAAACTGAGGGGGCTGACCCTGACGTTGTAAAGTGTTTTGAGGATACCCGTAAATGGTTTGAAAATAAAGGTGCAAAAGTTGAAGAAGTTGACCTTCCAATTTTGGATGCTTCAATTGCTTCCTATTATGTAATTGCCCTTTCAGAAGCTGCTTCTAATTTGAGCCGTTTTGATGGAATCCGTTATGGAAACCGCGTGGACAATGGCAAGGGCTACGATGAACTTTATGTTGATACTCGCTCTGATGGTTTTGGACCGGAAGTAAAACGTCGAATCATCATTGGAAATTATGTTCTTTCTGAGCAGTTTTCTGGTGACACTTACAAAAAAGGTATGACCGTAAGGGCCAGAATGCAGAGAGAAGTTGCCAAAGTTTTTGAATCTTATGATATTATTCTTTGTCCGACTTGTCCTACAGCCGCTTTTAAACTTGGCACAAAAGTTGATAATCCTCTGGAAATGTATCTTTCTGATTTGTATACAACTTTCGTAAATCTTTCGCGAATCCCTTCTATCAGTGTGCCTGCTGGTAAAACTTCTGGTGATGGAATGCCGATTGGTATGCAGTTTGCCGGAAAAATGTTCAACGAAGCCTTGATTTTGCAGCTTGCCCAGAATTGGGAAGAAGACCACGCAGGTTGTGGCGTGCCGGTAAAATAAGGATAAGACCGAGGAAATTATGAAAAATAGATTTGAAATTGGCGAAGCCCTGGAAACTACAATCGTTGCAATCACAGATTCAACTATTTTTATTGATTTGAGTGCAAAAAGCGAAGGCGTCGTAGATCGTGCCGAACTTGCTGATGAAAATGGCCAGGTAAAAGTAAAAGAAGGTGACAAAATCAAGGTTTTCTTTACTGGCGAAGTTGGCGGCGAAATGCGTTTTACGACAAAAATTGCCGGCGGAAAGGCCGACACCACGATGATTGAAAATGCTTTCAAGGCTGGCATTCCGGTGGAAGGCCACGTTGAAGCCGAAATTAAAGGCGGTTACCAGGTAAAAGTTGGCGGATCCAGGGCTTTTTGTCCTTATTCGCAGATGGGCTACAAAAACCGTGAAGAGCCGGCGGCTTATGTTGGCAGAACTATGACTTTTATCATCACTGAATATAAAAATGATGGAAAAGATATTTTGCTTTCCAACCGAAAAATTGGCGAAAATCAGCATGCAGAGGCTCTTGGTCGACTTGCCATGGAAATAAAAGAAGGAGCCATTGTTGAAGCAACTGTAGAAAGCATTGAAAAGTTCGGGGCTTTTGTGAATGTTCAGGGCTTCCGAGCCTTGCTGCCAATCAGTGAAATGTCTTTTGACCGTATTTCTGATGCAGGCGAAGTTGTGGAAGTTGGCCAGGAACTGAAAGTTCAGGTTATAAAAGCAGACTGGAAAAATGAAAGGGTGAGCGTGAGCCTAAAAGCCTTGATGGCTGACCCCTGGAATGAAGCTGCTGCAAAATTCCCTGTTGGAACAAAGGTTGACGGAAAAATTTGCAGAATCGCTGATTTTGGACTTTTTGTAAACCTGGATAAAGGAATTGATGGTTTGGTTCACATCAGTGAGCTGGAAGGAATTGGGGCAAATACCAATTTGAAAAAAGTTTACAAGATTGGCCAGGAAATGAGCGTCGTAGTTGAAAAAATCGATCCTGAACAAAAAAGAATTGGACTTGTTCCGGCTTCTTCAAAAGAGCAGGATGAAACTGCAGCCAAATATCTGAGTGATCAGGATGATGATGGCGAAACTTATAATCCTTTTGCTGCCTTGTTGAAAAAATAGAAATTGGTGGGGGAACCTGCCAGAAATCATCATATTAAAAATAATTATAATTAAAAACGCCGTCGATTTTGAATGGTTTTTGAAATCTCCGGCGTTTTTTTTGTCTTTTTTCTCCCTTTTTTTGCCGAAAATATATATATGCCTGCAAATAGTTATGAAAAACCCGATTTTTGGTCTCAGAAAGCTTTTTCGGAAGGTTATCCGGCCAGATCTGTTTATAAATTAAAAGAAATTGATGAAAAATTTGGAATGATTAAGAAAAATTACACAGTTCTGGATTTGGGGGCCGCTCCCGGCAGTTGGACTGTTTTTCTTCTTCGCCAGATGAATGGAACTGGGAAAGTTGTTTCCTGCGATTTGAATCCTCTTTCAAAATCTGTAAAAGGGGATAATCTTACTTTTTTACAGGGCGATTTGAACGCTCCTGAAATCCGAAATCAGATAAAGGCCCTGGGGCCTTATGACTTGGTTGTTTGTGATGCCGCTCCAAAAACTACTGGAAACAGAACTGTGGACACAGCCCGGTCTGAACAACTTGTGGAAATGGCAGTCTGGTACGCCCAGGCAATGCTGAAAACTGGTGGTAATTTTGCTGTAAAGATTTTCCAGAATGGGGATCAGCAGAGAATTTTAAAGTCGATGAGGGAGATTTTTACTACGTCAAAAGGATTTAAACCCGAAGCCTGCCGTTCGGAATCTTTTGAAACATACCTGGTGGGGATTAATAAAAAATGAAAAATCACTTTATTTATAAAATATTACAATATATAATTGGCTTATTAGAAAATGGTTTAGAGATGATTTATAAATCTAAAGTTGTAAAAATTGTTAGTCTTTCTATTCTTGGTTTTTGTGCCGGCCTTAGTATTACCTGGGGTGTTATTACGGTTGCAAATAGACTTAATGCCCGTCACGCTGTGGGTGGTTACGAAACAAGTCTTTCATCAGAATATGACGAAAATTTAACTTCTCTTTTATCGGAAAATGAAGATAATTCGGATTCCTCTGTTTTGTCTGATGGTGTTGAACAGCAGGTTATAGAGGATTCTGCTCTTATTACTTATCAGACATACCGTGTAAAATCAGGGGATATGATTGGTTTTATTGCTGATGATTTTAATGTAACTCAAGATACAATTATCAGTATAAATAATATCCGTCAGTCGCGCCTGATTCAGCCGGGCCAGTATTTGAAAATTCCTTCTATGCCAGGGATTATTTATTCTGTAAAAAAGGATGGCGAAACTCCTTCTTCGATTGCAGAAAAATATGAAATTAATGTTGAAAAATGTGCCCTGGTAAATAATTTGCAGCCTTCCAGCCAGCTTTCTGCCGGAACTTCGATTTTTGTGCCGGATGCGGAACTGGACTGGGCTACCCGCCAGGAAATTAATGGGGATTTGTTCAAAAAACCTTTACATTCCCGCTACTGGCTTTCGTCGCCATACGGCTGGCGAGATTCGCCTTTTAATCCTGGAAAACGTACTTTCCATGGTGGTATGGATATGGCTGTTGCCCAGGGAACTGCAATTTATCCTTCTCTTGACGGAAAGGTTACAGCGACTGGTTACAATGCAACTTACGGTAATTATGTGATTATTACTCATCATTCTGGCTATAAAACCTTGTACGCCCATATGAGTTCAATAAATTGTAAAAAAGGTAATTTTGTTTACACCAATACTGTGATTGGTAGGGTTGGTTCTACTGGTATGAGTACTGGGCCTCACTTGCATTTTACGGTTTATAAGAACGGTAAAACTGTAAACCCTTCGCTGATGATTAATTAGTGGTGGAAAAAGAATACTTTTAACAGCATTATTCATAGTGTGGGGAAAAGAAAAATATATTGTCCTGAGGCTTTCTGATTACAATCGTATGCGTGAACTCGAATTGGATGCAGTGTTAAAAGAGTCAATGGCGGATATTGGAGACTACAAAACTATATATGGCAAAGATTGAGTTTAGGGCTTTGCGGTAGCGATGTGAAAGGCGTCGAAGGCGGCCACCGCAAGGACGTGACACGAATGTGGCACGGACTGAGGAGGCTGGAGCGATAGCGGAACCTGGAACGTAGCGACGGCAGGCGGAATGAGCGAAGCGAATGTAGCCTGCCGAACCGCCCAAAATCCTAAAAAAAATCTAAATATTCTCCCTCTGTTCCAATTACTGAAAAATTCTGATATATTCTTTTTATGGAAACACGAAACATTTTTGAAAACCTTTCTTGTATCGATCACAGATACTCTTTGTCGGAAGCCGATGCTTTTGCCGGCCTTTCTAAATATATTTCTGAAGAAGCGTCGGTTCGCTCGCATGCAAAATGTGAGGCGGCTCTTGTAAAAGCTCATTTGAAGCTTCGCGGGCAGTTAACTGATGAAATTGCCAAAAAACTTGACGATGTGGCCGAAAATATTGACCCGGAAGAAGTTTACAAAGAAGAAGAAAAAACTAAGCATAATATTCGGGCCCTTGTAAATGTAATGAAAACAAAGGTTGATGGCGAAATTGGTCCGCTTATCCACCTGGGGGCAACTTCTGTTGATATTTTGGATACAGGTTTGAGCTGTCGTATGCGTGATGTGACTCAAAATGTTGTTCTTCCTGAACTTAAAAAACTTGAAAATTATCTTTGTGATATTGCTGAGCGGGAATGTGCAACTCCTCAGGTTGGGCGAACTCATGGTCAGCACGCTGTTCCAATCACTTTTGGCTGGTCTATTGCAGAATTTGTTGCAAGGCTTGGAAAATCGATTGTCCGCATTGAAGAACTTTCTAATCAGCTGGTGGGAAAATTGGCTGGTCCGGTTGGTTCTTACAATGGTCCTTCGATGATTGTAAAAGATCCGGAAGAATTGGAAAGAACGTATGTTGAATTTTTGGGATTGCAGCCTTCTGAATATTCTAATCAGCTGGTTGAACCTGAGCATGTTCTTCGTCTTTTGCTTGAGATGAATGTTGCTTTTGGAATTATTGCTAATCTGGCTGATGATTTGCGTAATTTGCAGCGTTCTGAAATTGGTGAGGTTTTTGAATATTTTGCTGCGACTCAGGTGGGTTCTTCGACTATGCCTCAAAAGCGTAATCCTTGGAATTCTGAACATGTAAAATCTTTGTGGAAGGCTATGTGCCCACGTGTAATTACTTTTTACATGGATCAAATTTCGGAACATCAGCGTGATTTGACTAACTCGGCTTCTCAGCGTTTTATTGCTGATTATGTTTCGGGCTTTACAATGGCTGTTGCCCGTATGAATTCTGTTGTAAAAGGTCTGCAGGCTGATAAAGATGGTATGGCCCGCAATCTGGAAAATGCCGGTGGTAAGGTAAAAGGCGGCGTTCTTGCTGAACCTGCTTACATTCTTTTGGGCGAAGCTGGCTATAATGATGGTCACGAAGTTATCAGAAAAATCACTTTGGAAGCTGAAAAATCTGGCAAAACTTTCTTTGAAGTGCTGAAAACTCACGAAAAAGAATTTACTGATATTACAGCCCAGTTGGAAAAACTTGGTGTGGAAAATCCTGCCAGCTTCTTTGAACATCCTGCAAATTACTGTGGCTTGGCTGCGGTTAAGAGCAAGAGATTGGCTTTGAAGTATAGGGAGATAATGAAAAATCTTTAAAAAGATTAAGTCTGGCGGGGCTGCTTGAAGCCTTGCCGGAATGCCTTTTTCTACAATCCTTCAATAAACCTTGCAAACGCAGATTGTCCTTCTGCCGTCCGCTTGTAAACTCCGGCGTCTTCCAGAACCTGGCAGAAAACAAGTCCGACTTCTTTTTGCAGGGCGGTCTGGTCTAGAATCGGGTATTTTCCTTTAATTTGGTCAATCCAATCTGCGTGTTTGGCAAGTTCTTCGTCTGCCCGCAAATCTTTGCCTGCCGCAAGGGCATTTTCCAGGTCGGCAAGTTCTTTTTTGAGGCGGCTAGGTAAAACTGCCAGACCCATTACTTCAATCAGCCCGATATTTTCTTTTTTGATGTGGTGAAGGTTTGCGTGAGGGTGGAAAAGCCCCAGCGGATGTTCTTCCGTCGTGATATTGTTTCGCAAAACCAAATCCAGTTCAAAAAGATTTTCGCCTTTTCCTACATTTCGACGGCGGGCAATCGGGGTGATGGTGTTGTGGGCTTCTCCATCAGTCTGGGCAAAAATAAATGCAGATGGATCTGTGTAAGTCCGCCATTTTGTCAAAATCAAATCAGCAGCTTCTACCAGGTCGTCAGGATTTTCACAATCCAGGCGGATAACGCTCATTGGCCATTTTACAATTCCGGCCTTTACCCCAGGAAATTTTTTGAGGGTAAATTCCTTTTCAACAGGGGCTTTTGCCATGGGAAATTCATAATTTCCTCCCTGAAAATGATTGTGGGTCAAAATTGAACCGCCGACAATGGGTAAATCAGCATTACTGCCCAGAGTGTAGTGAGGAAATTGAGTTACAAAATCCAAAAGTCGGGAAAAAGTCTTTTTTTCGATTTTCATAGGCTGGTGGATTGCATCAAAAACGATACAGTGTTCGTTGTAGTAAACGTAAGGGGAATATTGCAAATACCAGTTTTCGCCGGCAAGGTTGAGGGGAATAACCCGGTGATTTTGCCTTGCTGCGTGATTTGACCGGCCGGCGTAACCTTCGTTTTGTGGGCAGAGCAGGCAGGCCGGGTAGCCGCTTTGTTTTGCCTTGCGGGCAGCAGCTATAGCTTTGGGGTCTTTTTCCGGCTTGGAAAGATTGATGGTGATGTCTAAATCCCCGTAATCAGTTGCTGTTTTCCATTTTAAATCCTTGCAGATTCTGTAGCGGCGGATGTAGTCTGTGTCTCCGGAAAATTTGTAGTACCAGGTTGTTGCGGCTTTGGGACTTTCTTCTGTATACAGGGTCTGGAAAATGTCGATTACGTCGCTCGGGGGCGGAACTAAAAGGCCCATAATTTTGGTGTCGAATAAATCTCTTGAAACGACGCCTGTATCCTGGAAAATGCCATTTTGGCCAGAGTAATCAAGCATTTCTTTTAAAATTTCTTCCAATTCCGAAGTTTTTACTTCTGGCAATTGTGGTGCGACCGGGCTTTCAAATCCGTCAAGTTTAAATAATTCTAAAAGTCTGTTTTCGGTGTAAATTACGTCATCTTTTGCAATCAGGGAATTTTTGAGGGCGTAAGATGTGAGTCTTAAAATATTTTCGTAAATTGTCATAAAAACCTCGTATGTTGATAGTAACACTATCAAGGGAGTTTGTATAGAGATGTGAGAATGCCCAAACAAAATTAAGGACATTGCTCTAAAAAATCATCTTCGATGCTTTTTCAGAGATATCATTATATCTAGGAGCCTATTTTTTTTATTTCTTTATTTGTATGTGAAATTTCTAATTTTTCAATAAATATGATAATAA
>CAVFQN010000260.1:0-3292 GCA_963624615.1 Treponemataceae bacterium
GTAAAAGACGTCTTTCCGATGCGACTTCCGTTCTTGGTCTTTTTGAAGATGATTTGGCAGAAGTTCAAAAAATAGGGGAGTGGGCGGCAAGTTCTGAAACTGGAAGCAAAAGTGATTTAGCTTTTATGCCCTCCGAAAATGTCTGGTCCAAAGTAAATTCCGAAAGTGATGCCTGTATGGGAATGAGATGTCCATTCCATAATGATTGTTTTGTTATGAAAGTTAGGAAAGAGGCGGCTGGGGCAAATATTCTGGTTGTAAATCATCACCTTTTATTTGCTGATATTGAGTCCCGGCTGGAAGGAGCTGGCTTTGAAGATGCGGCTGTTTTACCGCCATATAAGCATATTATTTTTGATGAAGCCCATGGAATTGAAAATGCTGCAACGAGTTTTTTTAGCGAAAGTGTAAATCGTTTTAAATTGACTAAACTGATTGGTCAAATGTACCGCAAGCGAAAAACTGGAGAATCCGGTCATTTATGTACTCTGGCAATCTTATCAGCAAATGAAGAAAAAGCTGCAGAAGCCTTTGAAATTACAAACAGAATCAAAACTGCTTTAAATAATGTCGAAATTGCTGCAAAAGATTTGATGAAAAATGATTATAACTTCCGCCTTTGTGATGATACTGCAAGAAATGCCGGGCCGCTTTTAGTAGAAATCGGTCTGTTGTCAAAAGCTTTGGGGGATTTTACGGAAGTTGTCAGAATTGTTATGGAAGGTGTTGATGAAGATGATCATGATGAACCTGCTTTTTGGGAGTCAAAAATAATTCTCCGCAGATTGGACGCCTATGTCCTCCTTTTGAAAAATTTTGGGGTTTGGGATGAAAAACGAGATTCTGTTTTCTGGATTCAGCAGCGTAGACTTCCTCCGGAGATGGCAAAAGAAACTGCTTCTCCCGATTATGTTATTTTTACCCAAACTCCGCTGGATATTTCGCATTTAATGAATGAAGGTGTTTACGAGCAAATGGCTTCGGTGGTGTGTACATCCGCAACTTTAAGAACGGGTCACGATTTTAATTACTGGTTTTCTAGAACTGGGGTAAAATTTGCAGATCAGGAAAGGCTTTTGACAGGTCAATATCCATCTCCATTTCCTTATGAAAAAAATATGCTTTTTGCCGTTCCTAGCGATGCACCTTTTTCGGACAGTATGGAATACCAGCAATATATAGAAATGGCTCTTCCACGTCTGATTGAAGCAGCCCATGGGCGAACCCTTGTTTTGTTTACTTCTTATGAATCTCTCAAAAGTGCCCACAAAAATGTCCGGGCTGTGATGAAAGGTTTTTCGGGCAGAATTATGAGGCAGGGGGAGGATGATAATGCCAAACTTCTGGATGCATTTAAAAAAGAAAATGAAAGTGTTTTATTTGCGACGGATTCTTTCTGGCAGGGAGTCGATATTCCTGGTGAATCTTTATCACAAGTAATAATTGTAAAATTGCCTTTTTCTGTTCCAAGTGATCCGGTTTTTAAAGCCCGGTCTGAAGCTGTTGAAAAACGAGGTGGTTCTTCTTTTATGGAATTGAGCGTTCCTGAGGCCGTAATTAAATTCAGGCAGGGAATTGGCCGTTTAATTCGTCGTTCTGATGATAAGGGCGTCGTTGTTGTTTTGGACCGCCGTATTTTTGAAAAACGTTATGGCTCGATTTTTATTGCCAGCATGCCGGATTGTAAAAAAATGTATCAACCTTTATCTGAAATCTGTAAGAAAATAAATAACTTTATTTTTGATTGAAAGGGGAATATAATCTAGGAATACCCTTTATTTAGGGCATCTCTAAGTCTTGAAAATAGCAAGACTTAGAAGTGTGCATTTTCAAAGTTGTCTCTAAAAATTGCAATTTTTAGAGGCTCCCTTTAATCAAAATTTAATAAAAAACTGGAGTCATAAATATGTCTAGTCTGCTAACTTTGTTGTGTCTTGTTGCAATGGTAATACCTGCCTCTATCGGAAATATAATCGCCTATCCTATTTCTAAAAAGTGGAGCATGAAGATTTCAAATTATATTTCAAATGTGCTTGCCAGCAGACTTTTTTCTATTCTTAAAGCTTACAGGCATTTTTATTTTTGGGCTTATGATGACAATCTTAAAGACTTGCCAGAGCAATTTCTGCTCATTTCAAATCATCAGAGTCTTTTGGATATTCCGGTATATATGAAATTTTTAAGAGGAAAGGATTTGCGTTTTGTTGCAAAAGATACACTGGGGCGTCATATTCCCCTTGTTTCAGAAATGCTCAGAACCCAGGAACATTGTTTAATTCCTAGAAAAGCCAAACCTATGGACGCAATGCGTTATGTTGGTGATTTTGGTAAAAAAGTGGTAGAGCGAAAGCAGATTCCAATTTTGTTTCCAGAAGGTTCCAGAACAAAAGATGGCCAGGTTGGAAAATTTTATTCTGCCGGTTTTAGAAAATTGACTGAATCAACAAACCTCCCGATTGTGATTTGTGCCCTGGAAGGTGGTTATAAATTGCGGGATTTGCGAAAGATTTTTACAAATTTGAAACGTGGTTGTTACAGGGTAAAAGTTTTGAAAGTTGTAGATTGTCCGCAGACAAAAGAAGATTGTAACACTGTTCTGGAAGATGCCCGCCAGTCAATTCAAAAGCAGCTTGATGAGTGGAGAGTTTTGCCTTCTTATCAGAAATAATTTTGAGAAAATAAAAAAAGCCCGTCTGGTTCATGATTCCAAACGGGCTTTTTATTTCACTAAAGATTCTATTATTTGAAATCTCTAGGGCGTCTTTCAACACGTTTACATTTCTGGCATTCTGCCTGATTTTTAATTCTGCCATTTTCAATCATTGTTTTCATGATGATTTCGCCACCGCAGTCAGGGCAAATGAATTTGTGTGTTGCAACAGTTGTACGAGAGTTTTTACTAGCTCCAGCCATTTTGTGCCTCCAATCGAATATTCGTATCAAACATAATAATGAGAACTGGCTCTAGTGTCAATAATCAAAATGGACAAAATCTTAAACTTTAATTGACACAAAACTTTTATTTTGATAGTATATTTTCCAGTTAACTAAATTATTTTTGGGGGTCTCCAATTGGCAGGAAAACAGACATCTGCAGAGAAAAGATACGCTCAGAGCGAAGTTCGCAGACTTCATAATAAAGCTATTAAAAGCACATGCAAAACTTATGCAAAACAGTTTGTAGAAGCTGTTCAGGCTAAAGATCAGAAACTTGCTGAAGAAAAATACAAGAAACTTCAGAAAGAACTTGACAGTGCTCGTAGCAAGGGAGTTTTGACTCGCAACGCTGTAT
>CAVFQN010000261.1:0-2958 GCA_963624615.1 Treponemataceae bacterium
GGGGCTAGTTTGGAATGGAGAGGGGGAGAAAATTTTGATAAGGAGGGATTTTTTTTGATTGGGGAGAGGCTGAGAAAAATTATGAGAAGGGGGACTAAATGTTGAAAAAAAAAGAAAAAAAATGGAGAGGAAAATCGGATGGATTTACTTTTGTTGAAACGCTGGCCGTTCTGGCAATCGGGGCGGTTCTTACTGCCGGAAGTTTTGTTTCGGCGTCAAGGCTTATCTCGCTGGGAAAAAAGACTTCAGCAAAGAACCAGATTAATCAGTTTTCATCAGCCTTGCAATGCTACTTTTTGGACTGCGGAAGATTTCCGACGTCGGAGCAGGGCCTGGCAGCTTTATGGGAAAAACCAGTTCTCTATCCAGTACCGGAAAATTGGGACGGGCCATATCTTGACCGTAAACCGGGAAATGATCCCTGGGGAACGGAATTTTCCTATCTTAGTTCAGAAAATTCGTCGCTGCCTTCTGATGTTCCGGAAAGTCTACCTTTTATCCTCCTGTCATATGGAGCGGATAAAAAGGCTGGTGGAGATGGCGAGGGGGAAGACATTGTTTCTTGGAAGTAAAAGTGGATTTGCTTTTATGGTGATTCTGGCGATTTTTTTTACGTCAATTTTTAATTGTCTGCACTTGAATTCTGTTTATGAATTAAAACTCAATCAGAAAAAACTGGAGATTTTTTCTTCAGAATTGCAGGAAAAAAATCAGCAGGAAATAAGGGGATTTTGATGTGAGATTTGTTTATTTATTTGCTTCTTTAGCGGTCATGCTTTTTTTGTCGGCTGGCTTAAATTACGGAATAAAATCTTTGGAGACAATTTCTGCTAAGAAAAATCTGGTGAGAAAGGAATTTGAATCCGGGCGTTTTATTTCGGAATCTTTTGCAAATGCCTGTAAAGGGCGGGGCTTTGGAACTTTGGTTCAATGGCAAAAAACTTGCAGGGCAATGTGGGATTTGGATTACATTGGCTGGTCTAAAGCGGATTCTTTTATGAATGTAGAAAATCCTGAAAACGGGCAGCTTTTGTATGGTCGCTGGATTGGTCCGTATGGAAATGGAGAAATATATTACAGGGTTACAAATGAAAGTGAAAAATCTTAATGTTGTGCAGAAAAAACTTGCCGGAAGACCTTGGGCGCAAAATCTTGCTGTGCAAAAACTCGCAGTGCAGAAGGCAAGCTTGCGAAATGCTGTCGTGCAGAAAGAAGAATATGACCGCTATTTTATACCCCTGCCGGTATCCTGCCTGGTTGGAAAAAAATCGGAAAAGTACATTTTTTCTGAACTGGAAAAACGACATCCTTGTTTTTCAAATGAATTTTCTTACGATTCCAGACTGAAAATTTCAAAAAAAGGTTTTGTTTCGGATGTCGTGGTAATCAGAAAATTGAGATTGAGTCAGTATAGAAACTTTTTGGGAGTGAAATTTGCTGGCGAAAAGGGGAAAAGGTTTATTTCCAGGAAAGTTAAGTGGCTGGGGATTTTTGTCGCTCTGGTCTTGGCCCTGGTGACGGGGCTTGCGGTGTGGGGGCTGGCTTTTGGGCAAGATCCTTTCGAGGATTCACCTTCCGGGGCGGGCGCAGGAACTGGGGGCGGACAAGCTCTTTGGGGGACTGGACTTGGCCTTGCTGGCAACCCATCACCTTCCAGTTCTGGCGTCGGACTCGCGGGAACTTCCGCTTCCCTGGAACTTGGGGCTGGACTTGATTTTCTGGGCGAAATGAAAAATCTGAATGGTCATATTTCAAATTTTTCCTGGAAATGGGACGGCTTTACTGAAAAAATTACGGCGGCGGTGGATTGCGTTTATCCGGAAGATTTTTCTGATTTTCTTAAAAACGGGGAAAGTGAAATTTCGTTTATTAATTATGTGAATGGAAAACCTGAGTTTAAGTTGTCAGTTGAAAAAAAATCAGCCGGGCAGGGGAAATGTGAGCTTCCTAAAAGTGGGCTTTCAGAGGGAGAAAACATTTTTTCTTCTGATGGGAAAAAAATTACCGGTCTAGGCGGTTTTGAAGTGGCTAAGGCGGGCGTTGGATTTGCTGGAAATTCTTGGGCTGGGAATTCTGGCGATTTTGCGATTGGAGAAAATAATGGGCGGAAAAAAATCAGGGAACTTTTTGCGAGTGAGAGGGTAAATCTCATCAGTGAAAGTTATGGGCCTTGGAAAATTTCTTTTGGGCTTTCGGATTTTGGATTTTTGGAAAAATTGGAAAAATTACTGAATGAAGAAGGAATTTATTTGTCTGAAATAACAATGACGGAAGCGGATAAAGAAAAAATCCAGGTTGAAGCTTCTTTTTGGGAATTTGCTGAAGGTGGCGTGAACCTTGGCTTGGTGGCAGAAAAATCTTCTGAGTCTGGTGCCACCCAATCCTCAGAAAAAATCCCTGATATTGGCCTTGAACCCAACAATTTGCTTGGGGCTTTGTCTGAAAATATGGGACTTTTTATCAGAAAAACTAGTTTGGGTAAAAATGAAATGGGAAAAACTGCTGGAAATAGTTTTGGAAAAAAATCGGTAAAAAAAACTGCTGAAATTTCTGGAAAAATTGGTGAAATCAATTATGAAAATGGAAAAAAACTGGTTTTTTACAAAGATAAAAACGGCAAGTTAACAAAAATTTTGGAGAGCGAATAATGGAAAAAAAACTGAAATTTGGAATTGCAATTTTTATTTTGGCGGGAATTTTGGTCGTGGATTTTACTGGCTGTGCTTCAAAACCAAAGGCGAAAGGCCCTGCTGATTTGTACGGTCTTGTTATCGATGAAAAAAATCAGCCTGTTTCGGATTTTGTTATTTCTTGTAAAAAAAATTCTGACGGATGGAAAACGACTATGACTAATCAAACTGGCATGTTTGTTTTTTTTGATGCGGGGTTGGGAAATTACAGTTTTCGTGGAGAAAAAAATGATTTTGTGAAAATGGAAAGTAAAGGTCAAATTTTCTT
>CAVFQN010000262.1:0-3879 GCA_963624615.1 Treponemataceae bacterium
ATACAAAGCAGAGTATACTTTTGCAGATGGTTATCCTTATGGCTTTACTCCGGAAATTATTGACGCTGGAACTTTGAAAATTTTTGCGAATCTTTCAAAAACAAGCCAGAAAGAAAAGGGGGATTTGCCGGTTTGTCGTGATTCTATCATCAAACTTTTGGAAACGGACATAAATTCTTTTGAAGTTGAAGCAGAACTTGCTCCCAACGACTGGCGTCTTTACCGTTTTGCATTTCATTGCGGGCGTAGGGAAAATTTTATGCAGACTAAGGCTCTGTATGATGAGTCAATCGAAAATCTTACTGCTGATGAAAAATCCAAAATTGCCAGCCAGACTTTGGCTTGCCTGAAAACTGTTCCAGGATTTTATAATATCCAGATTTCCGATAAAGTTTTGTCAAATTATACATATCTTCCATATAAAAAAGCCTATGAACAGAAATTTAATCTATCCCCAGAAAAAGCTCCTGCTTCAGCCCTTATGCCTTACGAAAAATTTTCTGATTTGGTGGATAAAATTGCCGATTTTAGTGAAGATGCCGTAATCTCCCTGTCTGCCTGGGGCGAACCTTTGACCCACCCAGACTGCCTTAAAATGATCGAAAAAGTTTTGTCTTATAAATCTTTGTCAGTATTTTTAGAAACTGATGGGCTTTTTGTTACTGATGATTTTGCCTCAAAATTAAAAAATATTGTTCAAAATGCAGAACCAAGGACTAACGGTTGGGACAAGGTGATGATTGCTGTGGCAATAGATTCATTTACCGTCCAAACTTATACAAAACTCCACCATGGCTCAAGTTCCGATGATTTTTCAAAATCCATTTCTGCCGTTTCCAAATTGCAGGGGGCTATTCCTGGTTCTGTTTATCCTCAGTTTGTCAGAATTAATGATAATGAGACTGAGCTGGAAGGATTTTTCAAATACTGGAATGAAAAAACAAATCCTAGCGGTGGAAATTTAATTATTCAAAAATATGATGATTTTGCAGGGCTTTTACCACCTTGCAAGCCAGCCGATTTATCTCCTTTGGAAAAAAATCCCTGCTGGCACCTCCGCCGCGACCTTACAATTTTGTCTAATGGCGATGTTCCATCTTGTCGCGCCCACGTTTTGTCTGGGATTATTGGAAATGTTTTTGATGAAAATGAAAGCCTGGAAAAAATCTGGCACAAAAACGACGGAATTTTGAAAGAGCAAATAAATCATCAATATAAAAATAAATGCGAGAGATGCGATGAAATTTATACCTACAACTTTTAACGAACACCAAATTACAAGAACTCTTATTGGTGGTAAACCGAACACTAGCCCGGACGCTTTAAATATCTCTGTCATTTTATTGAATTCCAGTGGTAGCCATTTTAAAGTCCACGTTTTTGAAAATCTTTTGCTCTGTAATTTTAAATCAATTATTTCTATTGAGCACGATCCGACAAATTCGACTATCGACGAAATGTCAAAAAAATTTCCTTCGGTAAAGTTTATAGTGCCACTAGAAGAAACAAGTGACGGGGAACTTATCAATATTGCTATGGCGGAACTTGATTCTGAATATGTTTTAGTAATCCGTGATACTTTAAATATTCCTTCAGGTGTTATTTTGCAGCACCTGGCAGAAAAACTTACCGAATCTGGAATTTACTGCCTGGTGCCAAGACTTTTTGATAAAAATAAAAACGGACTTGCCTGCACTTTTTCCCCATCTGCAGAAAAAACACAATTTCTTGTTGAATCGTCTACGGCAATGACGGATGGTACAAAAACTATATATCCTTTTGATTACATAGCTCTTTACAACCGCGAAAAATTTATTT
Organism: Treponemataceae bacterium; assembly: GCA_963624615.1. Taxonomy (GTDB): domain Bacteria; phylum Spirochaetota; class Spirochaetia; order Treponematales; family Treponemataceae; genus Treponema_D. The sequence goes on from CAVFQN010000262.1 coordinate 1,819, forward strand.
CTCTGGGCGGTTTTGACTGGACCATTTCTTCACCTTACTGGCAAAATCTTGACTTAGCTCTCCGTTCCTGGCTCTGGGGGGAAGAAACAAAACTTACATCTTTGCTTCAGTTTTCTTATATTGACGAAGTTTCAATAGAAGATCATACCGTAAATCTGGATTATCTTCGCTATTATCTTAAAAATGAATTACCAAAAATTAAAATGGAGCAGGGCTATATTAAGAAATCTTCATTTTTGATTTTTCTTATAAGATCTTCCTGCGGTTATCTGGAAGCAAGGCGGCAGTTTAAGGAAGCCCGAAAATGGGTAGAAAAAAATAAATTCCGCTTCAAAATGGACTTGCAAACTTTTATCGAAAATTGGAGCAAATAATGAAAACTAATAGGATTGTAATAGTTCAGTGTCGTTTATCTTCAACAAGGTTACCGGGCAAAGCTTTGATGGAACTTGGCGGAAAGTCTATACTTTCATGGGCTCTTTCTTCCATGCACAAAGTCAAAGCCGACCGTTATTTTGTAGCGACAGATTTTGATTCTTACGACCACTTGCTCCCGATTTGTCAGGAAAATGATTTTGAATGTTTTGCCGGCGATTTAAATGATGTTCTCAAACGTTTTGTAGATTTATTAAATACCGTAAATTGTAAAACCGTAATCCGGGCGACTGCCGACAATCCTTTTTTGTTTTATGAAGCAGCCGAAGAGTCCGTAGAATTATTTGAAGAAAAAAATAAGGCTAAAAATCATTGTGATTATTTGACTTTTTCGGGACTGCCCCACGGTAGCGGAGTTGAAATTTTTTCTGCAGATTCATTAAAATCTGCCATTTTGCAGACATCTGAACCTTACGACCACGAACATGTGGGACCTGCTCTTTACAATCATAAAGATAAATTTATTTGTGATTTTATACCCGCTCCACGAAAGTATAATTTTCCTGATTACAGAACTACAATCGACACTTTTTCTGATTATCTTCGGGCAATTTCTATTGTAGATTATTTGGGTCAGGAAAATGCTCCTTACCAGAGCCAGCAGATTATTGACGCCTGCGGTCAAAAGCAAATCCAAAATCCTCTTATTCTCATTCCGTCCGTTACAAAAGGACATGGCACAGGCCACCTCCGACGTTGCTTATCCCTTGCCTGCCAAAATCCTTTTTTTGTCTACATTTCAGCTGATAAATCTTTGGAAGAAACAGACAGTGTCATTTTGGAATACCTTGAAAAAGGTCTGAAAAAATCACAAATCATAAATCTTTTGCCGGATCAAACTTTTTCGCCCGTCATCGTTACGGATAATTTTGAGTTGTCCAAAAATGAAGCCCAATCTTACGCCCAGGCAAAGGCCCTTATTTCTATTGATGATGGTTCTGATTTTTCTGATTATTGTGATTATCTTCTCGATATTATCCCTTCGTATAAAAACGAAAGAAAAGCAAATAAGTTTGATTCCAGTTTTATTGAAAAACCGGAAAATGTCCGCCAGGGAAGAGGCAGCCTCCAGGAAAATGCCCGTCCGCAAGGTGATTTTTACCTCCAGGTGGACGCCCACTCCCAGGCTGACGCTCGTCCGCAAGGTGATTGCCACTCTACAGGTGATGAAAAAAACGAGCCTCCAAAAAATCCTCCTTTTTCTACCATACTAATTTGCCTGGGAGGTGAAGATCCCTCTGGACTCACTTTGCCGACCGCCAGGGCTTTAGCAAAACTTTATCCTCTGGCAAAAATTACAGCAGTTTTTTCTGGTAATTACAATAATAATGCTGAAAAAAATCTAGAATTCGTAAAGTCGATAAAAAATCTCAAAAATCAACTCTACAAATACGATTTGGTTTTTACCCATTATGGATTGACTGCTTTTGAAGCCGTTTATGCAGGTTGCGGAGTAATTCTCCTTCCAACTTCCAAATTGCACGTAAATCTTGCCCAAAAATATAATTTTGCATATCTTGCCGAAAAAAATATCAGCGAGATCTCCATTAAAAATGCTGTTTCAGATGCCATAAAATCCGGAAATCTCTATCCGAAACTGCCGGTTAGTGACGCCCAGGGAAATCT
>CAVFQN010000263.1:0-6228 GCA_963624615.1 Treponemataceae bacterium
GGTGGAAAGAGAATCGAGGAAAGAGTATGAAAAATGGCTGGAAGAACAAATTTTGCTTCGCCAGGAAAGAGAAGCAGAAAAAATCAAAAAAGCCCAGGAAAAAAATGGATATGATGATGAAAATTCACCTGCTTCCAGAGAAGAAATTTTACAGGAATTAAGGGAAGCTGAAGAAGCTCGTAAAAAGAAATTGTTGGATGATGTGGTTAATTCTTTGCAAAATTCAGATTCAACAAATATGACTTCCGGGGCTGATGATTTGATAGAATATGACCAAGAGGGGAGATTGGATTAGTGCGAAAATTATCAGAAGAAGAAAAAGAAAAAGTTACAAAAATTGCCATGGTGGCGGGAATCGTCCTGGCCGTTATTATTGTTTTAATTGTAATTCGCTGTAACAGCTGTAAAAAGCCAATGGCTGGGACTTTTGAAAGTGGCCATAAGTATAATGCGGAATATGGCTATTATTATGATGAAAATGGCAGACTGGTTTATGGTGATATTAGTGATGATGGGAGAAATGGCTCTGGTGATGTGGAGACCTCGGATGGCGGGGAAAATGCCACCGATGGAGGAAATGCTTCGGGGGCTGGGGGAAATGCCACCAGTGGTGCGAAAATTGCGGGGGATAGTGAAAATGCCACCAGTGGTGCGAAAACTGCGGGGGGAAGTGAAAATGTCACCAGCGGAACGAAATCCTCGGTGGGGGTAAAAAATAACACCACCGCCGGAAAAAATCCCAAAACTGAAAAAAATCCTACTGCTAGCGTGACTGGGGATTCTAGCGACAAAAATATCACCGCAAAAAATTCATCAGAATCATCAGAAGAAAAAAAACTGAAAGACGAGCAGAAAAAAGCGAAAGAAGAGGAAGAAAAGTCTAAAAAAGAAGCGGAAGAAAAACGCCTGGTGGAAGAAAAAGCTAAAAAAGAGGCTGAAAAAAAACGCCTGGCAGAGGAAAAAGCTAAAAAAGAGCGGGATGCCGAGAAAAAGACAAAAGAAGCCGAAAAGAAAAGATTAGCGGAAGAAAAAGCAAAAGCTGAAGAAAAAAAGCGTCTGGCGGAAGAAAAACGTCTTGCTGAAGAAAAATCCCGAAAAGAGGCTGAAGAAAAGGCTAAAAAAGCGGAGAATGAAAAACGCCTGGCAGAAGAATCTGCAAAAAAAGAGCGGGAAGCCGAGGAAAAAAATCAAAAAGCCTTGGAAAACCTGGTTAAAAATTATGCGGAATCAGACGATGACAGTGAAAAAAAAGAAATTCTTGAAGAAGCTGTCAAAATTGCGAACGAGGTGCTAAAAAATAATCCTGATAGCGATGCTGCCCATTATGTGCTTTCTCAGGAGGCTAGTAATGATAGAAAATACGCTCTGGCAATATCTGAACTGGAAAAAGCGATTGCCTTGAATGCTGGAAATTATCTTTATCACTATGACTTGGGAAAACTTAAATATCTGATGAAAAAATATGAGGAGTCTGCTGCTTCATTTAATCGGGCTTGCGAATTAAATAACAAATTTCCAAATAGCCGCTACAATCTGGCCTTGACCTATGTAAAATTAGGGCGGGAAAACGATGCTGTTTCTTCATATCTAATGGCAATAGAACTCAATCCTCAATACGAAAAAGCCTGGCTGGAATTGGCCCGCTCTTATAATCGGGTCGGGCTTTATGAAAAATCCATTGAGGCATATCAAAAATTGCTGGAAATTAATCCTGTAAACGAAAACGGTCTGAAAGAACTGGGGTCGGTTTATTATGAAAATGGGCAAAAAGAAAAGGCGGAGGAATTTTATAAATCGGCTCTTTCCAAAATGCAAAAAGGTGAACAGCTGACTTTGACAAAATATAATCTTTCGACAGTTTTGTATGATGAAGGAAAATACGAAGATGCTTTGAAAATTGCCTGGCAGGCTTATGATGAAAAAGGATTTTTAAAATCTGATTCGGCGAAGGCAAATATTGTTTACAATTATGCCTTAATCCTTGAAAAAAATAATAAAGATGATGATGCGGTTAAGTGTTATAACGAAGTTTTGACGCTAAATCCTAATCACACAAAAGCAAGAATTAATCTGAGTACGCTTTATATGGCAGATTCTTCGGCAAATCCTGATGATGTTATTGATTTGCTGAAAATTGCCTACCAATCTGATAAAAATAATTTTGAAGTGAATAATAATTTGGGAACAGCCTATCTTTTAAAAGAAGATTACGAAAATGCGATTTTTTATTATTTGAATGCTTTAAAAATTGATGGTGAAGATTTGAGCGTAAAAAGTAATCTTGCGAATACTTATCTTAAAAAAGCTGATTATGAAAATGCCAAAAAAGTTTACCTGGAAGTTCTTTCGGCTGATAAAAAAAATTGGGAAGCCTGTTTGAATTTGGGTAAAATTTATATGCAGTTGAATGATGAAAAAAACGCCCTCCGTATGTTTTTGACTTTGCAGCAGCAAAATCCTGATTTCAAGGCGGAGGAAGTTGCCGGGCTTATTGCTGGGATTACAGGGTAAGGGGAAAGTCCTGGGGCAAAATGCTGGGTGGCGGGAGTTTAGCGAATGTTTTGACACCAGGGCGAGTGTTTGTACACCAGTGGCGGGAATTTTGCCACCAGGGGCGGGGCATTTTCCGGAGTTTACGTCCTCTTTACCAGTTCAAAAAGTTTTTCCCGGCTGATTACAGTGTAAATTGGGCGACCATGCGGACAGTGGGGATCTTCCAGGTTGAAAGCTTCCTCTACAAGTTTTGCTGCAGTCTGGTCGTCTAAAACATATCCATCTTTTACGGCAGCTTTACAGGCGGTCATGGCGGCAATTGATCGGATTATCTGGTCTGGTTCGACGTGTTTTACAAAAAGCAAATTCCGTAAATCATACTGACTGCCAGTCCAGCGATCCGGGATTGTGTTGATTTCCCATTGGCCATCAGAAACTTTGTTTGTCTGAAACCCGATGGCAGACAGTTTTTCTTTTAATTTTTCAAGTTGATTATCCTGATTTTTTGATTCTGTGTGAATTTTGTAGGGAATTAAAAGTTGCTGAACTTTTTTCTGATTTTGCCCTTTCATCAGTCTGTCAAAAAGGATTTTTTCGTGGGCAGCATGCTGGTCGATTATGTAAAGACAGGAATTTTTTTCTGCCAGGAGAAATGTTCCCAGGCAGGAGCCTATGAATTTTATTTTTGAGTCTGGAGAAATTCCATTTTGAGCGGCAAGAGCTGCGTCTGCAAGGGATGATGGGGAGAAGGCTTGTGATGATGGCTGGGGGCGAGTAGAAGAGTCCTGTGAGTTTTTGGAAAATCCCCCTTGAGCGGAAAATCCTCCTGCCGGCCTTCCCGATTTTTCAGATTTTAATCCCAAATATTTCGAGCGAAAATCAGAAAGTCCCTGGCTGGTCGTTTCTGATGATTTATATGAAATATGGCGTTCATAAGTCGGGCTGGTTTGAGAAAGGTCGCCTGCGTCAAATGTAAATTCTTCGTTGCGGATTTCATCCACTGCCTTATCCTCAGTAAAATTAGAATATGTATACTGGCGGAAAAATACCTTGAGGGTCGAACTTAAACCGTGGTGCAGGGAAGAAATATCATAAAATCGGGCCTCTTTTTTTGCCGGATGGATGTTGAAATCTACTAAATCAGGTCTCACTTTTATAAAAACTGCTGCAACAGGATAGGTGCCGTTTGGGAAAAATCCCTGGCCTCCATATTCAACGGCTTGAACCAGGGAGTATTCCTGAATTCGCCTGCCGTTCGTGTAAATAAAAATTTCTTTTTTATTGCTTCTGGAAACTGCAGGTTCCCCAATTACAAGGTCAAAAGTCCAGTCCGGATTTTCTCCTTTGCTGGAATTTGAAAGCTGGAAAAAAAGTTCTGGGGCTTCGGCGTAAGAATTTGCCTGCAAAAATCTGGCTTTTATTGTCTGTTTTGCCGGCAGGTCAATTTTTGTTTCGCCGTCCTGGATAAACCTAAATGCAATATCAGGTCTGGCCATGGCTTTTTCTATGAAAGTGTTTTTGCACATTAAAGCTTCGGTGGCAGGGCGTTTTAAAAACTGACGGCGGGCAGGAAAGTTTTCAAAAAGTCCCTCCGACTGAACAATTGTTCCCTGAGTTGGGGCAATCGGTTCCAGAATATGATTTTCTGTGATACTTGCCCGCATTTTCCAGCCCCCGCTTGAGATGGAAAGCCGGGCTACCGCTGCAATAGAAGCCAGTGCCTCGCCACGAAAACCTAAAGTTGAAAGGTTCATTAAATCAACTTCGTTAGAAATTTTGCTGGTTGCATGAGGATGGGCACAATTCTGTAAATCTTCTTTTGTCATACCGCAGCCGTTATCGACAATGCGGATTTTTTCAATTCCGCCACCCGATATTTCTACAGTGATGGAATTTGCACCAGAGTCAATTGCGTTATCCATAAGTTCGCGGATAATTGCATTTGGCCGGTCAATTACTTCTCCGGCTGCAATTTTTCGGGCAACTTCCGGATTTAAGGTTTTTACAGGATTATTTACGCTCATTTTTTATACCAATTTTTTGTTTCGGAGTTTTTTGCTTTTTTTAGGACTGGGATTTCTGCCTGGTTTTGCCATTTACATCCTGGTTCCGTTTACCTGACCTGTAGCGCTGTACAAATCTAGTTGGGGAGGATTATCTTTTGCCATAGGCTCAGGTTCGTTCATCAAAATTTGGATTTTTCCTTCGATCTCATCAAGTTGTTTTTCTATTCCTGATGCAAGTTTTATTCCTTCTTCAAAATCTTTGAGGGCATCTTCCAGAGAAATATCACTTCTTTTTATGTCCGATGTCAATTTTTCCAGTTTTTCCAAATTCTCTTCAAAATTATTCATGTTTTACCTCAATTTGGGTGATGTGGGATGATGATTTTTCCCACCGCCCATTTTTTTATTTTGAAATCTCTAAAAATTGCAATTTTTAGAGATTTTCTTATTTTACAACCGCAGAAATTTTACCTTCCGCCGGTTTTATGATGATTTCAAAACCACTTTCAACCTGATTTGCATTTCTAATGACCTGACCTTTTGAATCGGTCACCATAGAATAACCTCGTTTTAAGATTGTATCAGGACTTGCATTTTCCAAAATTGTTTTTTTCTGGGCAATTTTCATCCTTAAATCCTTTATCCTGTCCTGCATATTTTTTACTAAAGCCTCTTTTGCATTTGCGTAGCGGTTTAGTAAAGGCTGCTGAATAGTTCTGAATCTTACTTCCAGATTTTCCGGATTAAAAGATTTTATCATCAGCCGGGTTTTATCCAATTTTTGTTTTATAGAATTGTACAAATCATCTTTGCAGGCGTGAACATTCTGCTGAATGTCTGCTAAAAGAGGAACTGCCATTTCTGCCGCAGCGGATGGGGTTGGAGCTCTTTTATCGGCTGCATAATCACAAATAGCCCAGTCAATTTCGTGACCAACCGCACTAATTGTTGGGATTTTTGATGCAGCCACCGCCCTTACCACAGTTTCTTCACTAAAAGGTAAAAGGTCTTCGAGGGAACCGCCTCCACGCCCAATAATCAAAATATCACACAAGTTATAAAAATTGGCAATTTCTATCATTTTTATGATAGTTTCCGCCGCTCCCTGGCCCTGAACTATGGCTGGCAGAACTGTGATATTTATTCCGGGATTTCTTCGCTTAGAAACATTAATAATATCGCGAATGGCAGCCCCTGTAGGACTTGTCACAACACCAATAGTTTTTGGAAAAAGTGGAAGGGGACGTTTTTTATCAGAATCAAAAAGTCCTTCTGCTGCAAGTTTTCGTTTGCGGTCTTCCAGCATTTGTAAAATATTTCCAGAACCAGCAAGTTCCATTTTATTTACAATAATCTGATAATTTCCCTGAGGGGCGTAAACCGAAATGCTGCCACTGCACTGAACTTTATCTCCATCTTTTGGCCGAAAAGCCAGTTTTGAAGCCGCACCCCTGAAAATCACCGCCTTAATCTGGGCATTGTTATCTTTTAGCGTAAAATAAATGTGACCTGCTGCACTTGGTCGCCAGTTAGAAATTTCCCCTTCAATCGTTAAAAAACGGAAAGAGTTTTCCAAAATCCCTTTTATATATTCAGTGATTTGCGAAACTGTAAAAACCGTATCAGCAGAAAAAAAATCTTGAGCCATGACACAATAATATAGGGAACCTCTAAAAATTGCAATTTTCAGAAAAGCCCTGTATTTTGTCCTTATAAATTTTTTCCTTAT
>CAVFQN010000264.1:0-34243 GCA_963624615.1 Treponemataceae bacterium
TGAAGTCTGCATTGATTGCCCACTGGTTCTTACTGGCGACCTTTTCGCATTCGCCTAGAACTAACTTGTCAGGCCCGTTTTTTTTTGAACTGTCGCTTTCAAGGTATGTAATGCGTGCATGAGAGTTTTTAATATATTCAAGTTCTACTGTATTTTCGATAAGTTCATTTGCTATTTTTTCATAGTTTTTATTGATCTGTCTGTGTTCCATTTTTTTGCCTCCAGTTATATAGTCTTTTGGCAAAAAAAACGACCGTTTAAGTCGTTTTGTATGGTTAAATTATACTGACTGTCATTTGACCAGCCTCTTTTAATATTTTCATTGCCCGGTGCATTCCGCTATTTTCTGCAAGGTATTCAATGCCTTTTAGTGTAATCTGCGGATTATATGATTTTATATAAAAACTTTTATCTGCCATTTGTTCGATAGTTAAGCCCTCAATGAACCCATTTTTTAAGAGCATTTGTAAATAGCGAAAAAATCGGAGCTCGCTGATTTTATAAATTGAATAATCAAGATAATCTTTTTTGAATTCTTCACTATCCAGTTGCGATTCAAAATTTTTAAGGATTTTATAAATTGTTTTTGCTGCTTCCATATTTTCATTATCGTTCATTTTATGCCTCTGGATTATTTGCTTTTTATGGCATTGTGTGGTATAGTTTAGTCATAGGTTAGTTGCAGACTTTGTGGGAAACCACACGATAGCCCTGGTGCTAATTCGCAACTAGCCTTAATTTATTTTAAAGACAGATAAATAAAAATATTCGTCATTTTTATTTCTTGAAATTACAACCTTTATACTTCTGTCTTTTTGATTGATGTTTGCACGTCCTACAATCGTGTAAGATTCTTTTCCTTTTTCGTCGATAGTATGGTCTGACGGTTTCCCAGTACGTTCCAATATATCTCGCACATAAGGCAGACATTCTGCTCGTTCTTTTATTTCCGCTGAGGGTCTAGGTTCCCCTTTTGTTTCAAATAAATGCTTGTAACTCATACTGTTCAGTCGGATTTCTGCATTATTCAAATATCTTGCTTTTACCGGATTTTTGGCCCAGGTTGTCTGCATATAGTTCAAATAATGTCTTGCACTCTGTCTCACATTTTGACCAAAAACTATAGAACCGTCTGCCCGGGCCAATTTTGCAGAACTTGCCAGCTGTTTTGCGTCCGATTTTTGCATTTACGTAAACAACGGGGAGAAGCGGCAGGTGTTCGCCCTGGGCTACCATTCGCTTTAATGCTCCGATTCTGCCGTGGCCGTCTAAAACGTGATTAATTCCATCGTGTTTCCATACGAAAAAAGGAAAGGCGAAGCCGTGCTTTTTAATTGATTTTGTGATTTTTTCAAAATCCGCATAAGTGCGTTCTTTTAAGTTTCCCTGGAATTCTGTTAATTCAGATAATGGCAGGGTGTCGTTTGTTTTGCATTTTACTTCCATATCTTTATAGTTCTTTTTATGAAAGTAAAAAAAAAGAAAAAAAGACCCGCTACATTCTGACAGAACATAGCGGGCAGTTGGAGTTTACATGAAATTTTTTGCCTAAAACTTCACTCATATAGTCATTTTTGTTTATAATTTTTTTGCTATAATTTAATATTCCATAAAAACTTCAGCATCTCTAATATAACACGATTTATCCTTTATATAACCGTTTTCTTCTACTTTTTTTAACTGCCTATTGTTTCGATCTTGATTTCGCAGCGGGCGTTGTTCTTGTCGTAATAATCTTTTATAAGCTTTTCTCGCACAATTAACCAGTTGTCATCATCAATAATTCCGCTGTCAACAAGCAAGTCCATAATTGAAGAGCATTGATTGTCGCTATCCCGTCTTCTTAAGTCTCCATGATAAAAGACCATTTTAATTCTTATCTGTATACTGCCAAAACGTTTTATTTCATTTTCCAAAAGCATTGCAGAAAGTTCAGCTAGTTTTTCCTTGTGCCATTCCATAAAATGCTTGTTTGGAAAACTTCGTCCGGAGTTTGTATTTATTCTGCTGTTCTTTTTGCTAGGTGTTTCTCCCTTTAGTGTGAAATTACATGTCATTTTTTATTTTCCCGTAAAAAAAGTCTGTCATTCTCATCTTCTGCAAGATTTGGCATTATAAATGTTAAACTTGCTAAACTTTCTCGGGTAATAACTTTATTTTTCTGTAATTCGCGAATTGATTTTGGCTCTGTGCTTAGTGCCTGTGTAAGCCTTTGCCTTGCTTCGTTTAGCATTTTTGCCCTTTGCTCTTTTGTATAATGAACCATTGTTTTTTTCGCTCCTTGTCGCTTAATTTCGCTAACTTTCGCTTACTGTTGGTTAATTTCGCTAACTTCCGCTTTCTTCTTTTCACGGTATCTTCTATTGTATTCAGATTTTTTTTCTTTATTGGACTCTAGCCATTTTTTATAATTTGCATTTCTTTTTTCTTTGTTCTTTTTATTCCATTCTTTCATGTAAACTCTTCTGTGTGCTCTGTACGCTTCTTTTTCTTCTTCTGTTTTTCTTTCCCACTGACGCTGATGCTGTTTTTTAGTAAGTTCTTTATATTTCTGTCTGCCTTCTTCTGTGGACTTTAGCTTTTTAAGATACGCTTTTCTTTTTTCGTTTACTTCATATTTAAAAACCCGTGATCCATTGTGTACTGTTGTAAGACCAGCCTTTTCTCCTGCGTCAAACATTGCAACTCTTAACTTTGCTCTCGCAAGGTTTATTCTTGTTTCTTCGGGTTTTCCTTTTACAATTCCGCCATAAAAATTAAAAATGAGGGCTTCCCTTGTTTTTACCCATAGAATATTTTTCCAGTCAAAGTTGTATTTGTTTCCGTCTGCAAACATAAAATGGTCTTTTTCGCTTATGTCTGCTATGTCCCATGGATGAGTTGCCATATACACCCATTTTGCTTTTGAAATATATTTTGCAGGCGACATCTGTACTTTTACAAATAAGTAGCCGTCTTTTCTCACTCTTTCACTGTAAAGCGGTCTGCCTATTATCCGTCTTGTTTTTCCTAATCCTAAGGTTGTTCTTACCCAGGAAAGAGAGTTCGAAGTTGTTTTAACGTCTGGAAATGTTTTGTGGAATAATTCCCATGCGTCTTTACCGCTCATTTTGTTTGTGTTCGCTATAATCCATTCTTTTATTTCTGGTGTAAAGACTGGGCACTTATAAGGTCTTTTTTCTTGTATCATCTTCAAGTCCTAAGTATTTGTCATAAAGTTCGCCGTTTATTTCTATGCATTTAACTACATCAAGTTTTAAGCGGTTTAAACTCATAACATTGTTTGCAAGGTCTGAAATTGCCTTTGACCTGTCTACCATGAGTTTTGTTGCGATTTCATCTTCTCCCACGCTGTCATCGTTTAATTTTTCAATCTGGTCTAATAAAACCATCTCAAGTTCATTTAACTTCATTTTTTATTCCTCTTGTTAAAAAGTAATAGTTTTTGTCTGACGCATAAGGTTGTCTTCCCGGACAGACCCTTATTCTGACGCCTGCTAAAAATTAAGAAAAATCTCCTGGTACTTAACTTTTGGCTTTCCGTTCCACTATTAAAGGCTTGGAAAAGTAAATTAAAATCATCCTTAACAAAAATAAACGACGTTTATATCTGTTAAAGTACCCGTCTATTCCGAGCTGTCAATATTTCCAGTCCATACGGACAAGGATTTTCTTTTTAAGCGTCAAGGATTTCTTCAAACATCAATGTTTTTTCTTTTGCCTCGGCGTAACTTTTTTCTCTTCTCGCTCCTCTTGATTCGTACCAGTCATGAATAAAATAAACTGCGTCGCAAATATCTATCATTGCAAAATCTATGTGCATGTACTGCTCGTACTCTAATTTCGCTTTAATCATTAGTGGGCTTAAAACTATGTGCCCCATGTTTTCAAGCTTTTCTTGTACCCTTAAAAAATCGTCTTCATAATTTTCTTTATCTGTAATTTTTCCACTAATATAAACTGTCATTTTCTGCTTCTTCCTCTTCTTCAATTTCCTGTTTTGTGAACTCTTCCCAGTCTACAAAGTCTACAATCTTGTCTGCCTTACTCTGATAAAAAAGTTCTTTTAGTACCCGCAAAAATAAGTAGCCTGGGACATTACTTTTTATAAACCAGTATTTTTCACTAAGGTATTTTTCAACAATGTAGTTTGCTGCATCTTCTGCTTTTTCTTCTCTCTCACTTTCACTTAAAAGTTTTAAGTGTTTATTTTTTCTGGCTGAATGATTTATAAATTTTTTACATACATCTACAGCCCTTTGGTAAAAATAACTGAGTGCTTCTTGTTTTCCGTTTACTTTGTACTGGTACTGAAATTCAAGCAAGCATTCATTATCATTAGACGGATTTTCAAAATGAGGCATAGCCTCAAGTTCCTTTTGCTTTTTTTCTTCTTCCTCTCGTAAAAAGTCAAACGGCAGAAATAACTGACCGTCTGTCACGCCCGTCTACCTCCACAATTGTTGAATTTTGCCTTAGCCTTGAAATTGCATCATTTGGCAAAAAATACTCAATTGCTTCGCTCCGCCTTTCTTTTGAAAGACTGTGAGCCTGCCTTTTGTTGCTTATCAGAAGAAGTCTTATTCCCCTTGTGTGTGCCTTGTCGATTAAATAACTAAGCCAGTTCAACTCCGCATCACTTCCCTTTGTGCGTCCTATTTCATCAATCGCAATAAAAGGGTAGCCCAGCAAAGCATTCATTATTTCAAGCTCGCTTATTTTTTCGTTGTAGCCTTGCCTTATTTTTGCAGAAAGTTCATACATGGTAATTCTTACCCCGTGAAGCTTTATTGCCAGTGCGTCGGCCAGCATTGTTTTTCCTGTCCCGTTATTTCCCAAAAGAAGCATTTTTTTAATTTTCCCTTCAAGTAAATCTTTGCAGGCTTTTAGGGCTTTTTTTTCGTTTACAGTTTCTGCTTTATAATCTTCAAGACTTACATTAAAAAATTCTGGCTCTATTCCACGACTTAAAAAATCTGCTTCCCTTTGACGTCTTTTTAAGTCTTCCTCTTTTTTTTCTTCTTCACGGGCTTTTTCTTCTTCACATTTTGGACAGCCGGATTTTATTTTTATTCCAAATATTTCTACTTCTTCCGCCTCGTACGTTCCATGTTTAATGCACTTTTCCATTTGCTCCCCCTAAAAATCAAAGCATCAGTTTGTCTTCTGGCCAGTCATTTTTTGGTCTATACTGGGGGCTCTCATTCTGCCTTTGCTCCCATGTTCGGACTGCGGCTTTCCAGTCCTTCATGCTGTTGTTTCCAATCTTCCAGCCTCTAGCTTCGTAATAGTCAACAAACTGACTAGCGTTTATTCCGTTCTGCCTTTCTTCGCAATATTCGCTTACTTCTTCAACTGTTGGTTTTTCAAAACGTTTTTTATTTTCTGAATTATTTTCAGTCTGTGTTTTTTCTTCCGGATTATTTTTTTCTGATGAGATTTTCTTTTTTGCGTTTTCTCGGTTTACTTCCCTTCGGTGTACCTGGTCATCAATCATGTCTTTTACAATGTCCCAGACAAACTCTTCTTTCTCGTTTAGAGTTTCTGGTTCAATTCCGTAAAAGCCGTAATTTATGATTTTTACCCTAAAGGCTTCACGCTCTTCTGCAGTCTTAAACTTCTGTACTACTTTTTCAAAAGTTTCGTAATACTGAAAATATGCTTTTCTTTCTCTAGCCATTTATTACCCCTCTTTCGTACTTGATTATTTTTTCTGCAAGTTCAAGACATGCTCCTGGATTATTGCCAATGTTGCAGGACTGATTGCATGAAAGACTACAGACAATCGCAATGTTTAAAAAATGGTCGATTATCAATGCTCCCCATTTTGTGCGATTTGCCTTTGTGTTTGCTATGCGGTGTGCTCCCTGCCATGTTCCAGGCGTTAAAGTTTTTCCGCATACTTCACAAAGTCCGCCACAAATTGCCAGTGCCCGCTTTCTTTGCCATACTTCGCTTTCTGTCATTCCCTTAAAATTATCCCCATTTCTGCCGCCAGAATATGACTTGCTTCAATGAGTTTTGCACATTCTGCCGTATCACATTCGCTTTCCCTTTGCGGTAGTATTTGCCCTGCTACCGTCTTAAAAGGGTAGTTCATTTTTTCTACTGCAAGCATTTTGATGCAGTACTTTATTGTTTCGTAATCGTTGCCACTTTCTTTGCATATCTGCATGATATGTCCGTTCAAGTGGTGATTTTGTGAACCGTCCCCAATAGACCTTTTTTTATGCGGGCGGTCTAATGTTACGTTTACAAAATCATTTGTCTTGTCACGACAGGCAGTAAGCACTTTTGCGATTTCGTTTTTAAGGCTTTCTTCTGCCGGAAGTTCAAAGCATAATTTGCCTTTTAAAAATGTCCGCTTAAGTGTTACTGTTACTGCCATGTCCCGCCCCTAGAAGATTTCTTTATCTTCCTGTTTTTCTGTCCAACGTTTTTTTAATTCACCCTTTAAATAATTTATTACTTCATCCGCCGTTCTCTGCTTTCGCCATGAAGGAATTTTTGCTATTTCTTCTACGCTGAAGATTGCCCTGCCGTCTTCTGTTTCTGCCCCTAGAAGATTTTCAATTTCTTTATGCTGTTCTGGGGTGTCATCTCCACCTTTTAAAGCGGATGTGTTATTTTTTTGAACAACCTTTTGTGTGTTTGCGGCTTTTGAAGCAAAAGGTTTTACAGGTGATTTTGTATTTGCAACAGTGTCTGTTTTTTTGTTTTCAACTACCGCATCCGTATCTTCATCGCTTGAAATACCTAGCATTGCACAAAGGGCATAACGCTTCATGTATGTAATTGAAGCCCCCAAGTTCTGAGCAGAGTTTGTCTTTGCCATTGCGACATCTGGCAATCCGATTGTGTCTTCAAGATACTCTCCCTCGCTGGAAAATAATCTTGTTGTGATTGCAGATTTTCCGCCTTCAAGGTTTGTCAAAGTCTGCATAAAGCCTAAGCCGTGTTTTGCAAGAATAGGACGCACTGCACTAATCACTGTATCAAGATCGGTGTATTTGTAGCCGTACCCCTGCTTGTCTTTTGGAAGAGTTGTAAATTCTGCCTGTGCTTTTGTAAAGGCTCCTAAAAGTTTTGTAATTGATTCTGACTGTTTCATCTTGTCCCCCTTAAATTAAAACGGTACGTCTTCAAACTCTTCCGGAGAAGCCGAATTATTTGTTCCGCCACCTAAAAGCTGAATGTTATCTGCCATAATCGAAATCTTAGAAAACTTCTGTCCTTCTTTTTCCCAGCGTTCCTGGACAAGTTCCCCAATGACTGCAACCTGTTTCCCTTTTGCCATATATTGCTGTAAGTTTTCGGCGGTTTTTCCAAAACATTTACAATAAAAAAAAGATGCAAGGCTCTGCCATTCGTTTCCGTGTTTTACACTGCGGTTTACTGCAAGAGAAAATGTCCCTATTGCAAGCCCTCCGCCTGTGTATGATAATTCCATGTCTTTTGTAAGCCGTCCTACAAGGAGGACTGTATTTAAATCATTCATTGCCTTTACCTCTCAAAATGCCCGTCTTTCCGGGCTGTCACCAATTTGCAGTCTAGTCTTTCCTAGAAGCCAAGAATTTTTTATTAAATGTGTGTCTGTTCCACACCGTCAATATTTAGCCGCCCATACGGGCAAGCGTGAATTATCGCAAAACAATCATTGAACCTTGCTCTGCGTGAATTCCTTCAAGAAGCTCGCCGGTCTTTGCCAAGAGAATTGAACCGCCCGCTGTTTTAATCAGGTCGCCGCTTTTAATTCCGTCTCTAATGGCACTTGTGTTTAGTTCACGTGGTTTTAAATATTTCTCCGGAATGTTTTTTAACATTCCCTGTTGTTCGATTTTTAAAGCCGTGTTCTGAATGCCTGCACTGAAAAGTGAAGACTTGTATTTTTCAATCCCCAGCTGTTCCATTGCAAACCGTAAACCGTTTAAAACTGATTTTCTGCGGTTTTCAAAACTTTTTGCACGTGCACTTAAACGGTCAAGTTCCTCTTTGTAGGGCTTGCATTCATTGTCTGCGGTTTTTGCTTGGATTTTTAAGTTGGTAATAAACCTGCCGTAATTGTCAAACTTTGCTTCAAAATCTTCTTTGCTTTCGCTAAACCATTCTTTGATTGTTTTTTCTTCTTCAGCAGTAAGTTCTCGTGGATTTCCCTCGCTGTCTACGGCGGATTCCAAAAGTTCATTTATTTGCTGAATGTCGTTTGTAATTTCGTAAAGTGTCATTTTTTCTGTCTCCCCTTATTTTGTGAATTGCTTTTCTAACTCTTCAATGCTTAAAACATTTCGTTTGGCTTTTAAGCCAAGCCTTGCGTTAAGCCAGAATTTTTTCATGTCATGATCTCCAGCTTTTAGTGCTGTTCTTGCTCGCTCTGTACACTTGTCAATTTGTTTTTGAAAATGTTCCCCAACTGTCATCTTGTCCCCCTTAGGCAAAAAAAAAGCCCACTGGTTGAATGCTTACCAGTGAGCTTAATAACCCACGCTTAAGAGTGGATAAGATTGCATTCAGACTTATCAACTCTTATGCAAAAACCGTTTGATTTTTGCTTTTCGTTGTTAAATCCAATTTATCATTTTTTTTTGACAATGTCAATAAAAAAGCGAAAAAAATATGATTTTTTTTCACTTAAGATTTTTTTAAGTCCAGCCGATTAAATTGACCATGAATGCTAAGAAAAATAAATCATTATTGCCCCTTTATCTTAAAGGCTTAATTATAGGCAAATATACTTTGTCCCAGGCTTCTGTTTCTACGGGTTACTCTAAAAACTGGCTGTGTGTTTTAAAGCGTAAATATTTACAGCATGGATTTGATTTTTCGCTATTTATTTTCATACGCAAAAAAAATCAGTGCATAAAAAAAGAGAGAGTGCACATTCATATGCATATATATAAATTCAAATTCATTTCATTTCTATTCATTTCAAATTCTATTCTATTCTATTCATTTCATTTCTATTCAGATAAGCGATTTTTTTTTCGCTCACTTTCGCTCACTTTCGCTCACTTTCGCTCACTTTCGCTTTCACGAAAACGTGATAAAATATTTGCTTTTTGCCATTTTTAGGACAAAAGTACGATTTTTAAGAGTTGTATTCCTTTTATTTTGTATAGTGTTTATCCCATTCTTCAAAAAAGGTGTACTTATCTGGTACATCTTTCATTCCTCTTTCATAAAACTTAAAAACGCTTTTTGTCATTTTTTTGACAATTTTTCTACCACCTTGATTTTTGAGTATCGCAAACATATGCCTTAAAGGAATAGTTTGCAGCATTGTCTGTAATTATTTCATAATCGACTTTTCGTTAAATTTCAAATCGAGCGAATGATGCTTGCACAACCACGAGCAGTAAAGTTGTTTGAGAGAGCACTTAACAACGATTCATAATCACGGGACCGTGACCCACATTTAGATGTGTCTCCATAATAACCCCCACCGAGAGACCCATTTGCTGAATGATATTGTTTACCAAACTTGCCGTCGCCGTCATACGTAGACCATTCATTCGAAGTAGTTCGGGGTCCGATAGTATCGAGCCATTGCCAAAGATATCCGCAGCAGTCTTCACATCCAATAAATGAAATCATTCGATCCCCATTTTTGGCAATATGTCCACCTGTTGTTGTGTTTGAGTCTACCTCAAGATACGTTAATTCTGGTGAACCAGAAGATATCGACGTAAACTCGTTGTCCGTTAAAAGCCGTTTTCCCACAAGTCGCATGTCTTCTTGATGATTCATTTGTTGCCGCCACACTTTTGGTTTTACTTGAAAAACAGATTTTGTGTTTTCACAAATTCCAGATTGTAAATAAATATCCACGGCAATTTCCGTATCTCTGTCATAAACCATCCCCCCCCAGTTTTTACAAGACGGATGAAACGACAAGCACCACACAGATTCAGGAATGATGTCTTTGGCTTTAAACCCGCTAAGAGGATGGCTTACAGTTGCCTGATTGTAATAAGCCCTCTTGTTTATATTTTGAATTCCTTTTGTATAAAAAGAAACAAACTCTGAGTCTTGAGATTCATAACCTTTAATTAGGAGACTCCCACTATCAAGAGCTGTCGGCAAAACACTCTGTAGACTACCTACATCTGCACAAAGAGTGTGGAACTGCCCAATTTGACGTATATTTGAAGTAGGGTCTGACAAATAACCGATGCTTGTTTGTGAAAAAACAATTTGTCCTTGCTTTGTTAAGTGGACATAATAATCCCTTCCAGCACTGTCTGAGTCAACGCTTGCTTGTGTTGAAAAATCGGCATACGTATCTTTGTCAAAGTGAACCCATGTGTCTCCGATTTTAATATGTGTACCTGCCAAAATTTTAACGGACTGATGATTGTTCCCAAGAGCCCACCCGTACTGCAACCAGCGTGGTGTCCTTGCAAGAACGTCCTTGGTTAGGTTTAATTTTGCTTCAGTTACTGCACCGTCTGCTATTTTAGATACTGTTACTGCATTGTTTGCAATCTTAGCTTCAGTTACTGCATTGTTTGCAATCTTTACTTCAGTTACTGCACCGTCTGCAATCTTTGCTTCAGTTACTGCATTGTTTGCTATTTTAGATACTGTTACTGCATTGTTTGCTATTTTATCTGTTGGCACTGCTCCACTTAATTGTGAACCTTTTACGCTGTGGGGGTTTGATACATTATTTATATGGGCTGTCAACTTTGTAACAATTTCATTTACTGCGGCAACTATGGTTGTTTTCATTGCGGTTGTTAATCCTGCTAAATCGCCTGTCTTTGACTGGATTAAATAATTTACACTGTCTTTTACCTGTCCCTCTGTATTGTCAGGTGTTTTTCCTGCTGAACTTAAAAGAGAGTTTAATTCTTTTTCTACAGCTTCAAGACCTGTATTTAAATCTGTTATGCCTTTTGAGTTTTTTGCCCATGCCCAGTTTAGCCATTCTGCTGGAAGTACGTCATTTACTTGAAAGCCTGCTGCGTATTTTTCATCATCCGGTTGTGTCTTTATTCCCTTATTAGAAAATTCAGGATAAGCTTCAAACGCTTGTGTCTTTATCATTTTTCTTTTCTCCTTAATTTAATATGCTGAAGTTATAAGAACCTGCGGGACTGTTGCTATTTTATAAAACAACTGAGTTAAAACCCATAAGTTTTTATATCCGATTTTATCTGTAAATTTTATTTCAATATCTTTTTGTTCGTCCCATTCAATCGTATAATTTGTTGAAACTTGCGAACAAATTTTATCTATGCTCTGAATAGTAAGACCATACCTTTTTAAAATTGCTATCGACTTTAAAAACTTTCTGTAAATTCCTAAGGCCATAAAGCCTGTATAAATTTGATTTACTGGAGACAACTGACCGCCTATGTTTTGCCCTACTTTTGCAAGTCCTGATGTGTCACTTGTTTCAATTGGAAGAGGTCCTAAAATTAAAACGTTTTCTTCATTAAATCCTTCAGGAACTAAAGGACGGATGTATCCTACAATACGTCCTATATTTTCAAGCTCTGTTTCATCTGCACTGTTAATGCTTAAATTATAAAGATAATCTTCTATGGCTTGAGCATTTTTTAACTGAGTATTAAATGCTTCTCCTGTTGCAGAAATTACAGAGCCGTTCATCTGCTTAGGATAATATTTACTTGCCTTGATACTCACTTTTATTCATCTCCAATTTGAGCAATTTCAATAGTCCCATCACTTACCCGTGGTATTACATTACATCCAACTTCTATTGTTTCCGTCCAGTTTATTCCGTCAAGACTTACCTGCGTATATGCAACTTGTGTATATGTACAGTCTACAAAAGGGGCACTTGTTAAAAGTTGTGTAACGCCTTCGCCAATTTTCCATTGTGCACTTGAAACAATTAAATCTCTTTTTATCTGATTTTCTACCTGCACTGTGTTTTCTGCATCTTCCTTTAATACTACTTTTACAAATACATTTTTTTCACTTGCATCATCATAATAAATAGGAATTGCCTGACCGCTGGAGCTTACCCAGTTTTGCACATGTTTAGGATCATAAGTTCCAGGAATTGAAACATTTAAGTTTGTTGCTGATTTTAAATTTTCGATTGTCTGGTCAAGATTTTTAATTCCTCGCTCTGGTACTTCATAAGGTCCCCATGTGTCGCATGTGAAGGCAAGTTCTGCACTTTCGCCAGCGTTAACAGTTGCAGCTGCGTCAATTATAAATTTATGTCCTTCGTAAGTTGCACTTGTTCCTTCTGGTAGAATTGCATTTCCTTTTGCCTGTGCTGTTACTGAAATTTTAACTGTTGAGTAAGTTCCTTTTGCCTCTGGGGCGTTCTGTGTAGGTGCGTTCATGTATGAAGTATAAACTTCTGCAATTTTTTCACTTGAGCCATGAATAACAATATAAGCTGTACGGGGCTCAAGTATTACACCACCTGCAAGTTCCATTGTATCTGAATTATAATAATTAAAATAAATGCGGGCATAAGTAACACCTGTTAATTCTTCTAATGCTTCCTTACATCCGTTTAAACTATATTTTATTGTGTCGCCCTGAATTAAACGCTTTCTTAAATCATTAGTAGTTTCTGCACTCACTCCAGGCACGCTTGATTCATTATTAACTACATTTTTTAAATTTACAATTTGCCCTTCAAAGCTGTTTACTTCCCCGCTTAAAACTGCTACAGGTCCGATTGTATCGCATACTGTTTCTATTACCTGACTGCTTCCGGCAGAAAGTACAACTTTTGTCTTTACTATAAAATTTACATCACCATATGGTACTTTTGTTCCTTCTGGGATTGTACAATCTCCGTCATCTGTTGCAGTTACTGTTAATCTTAGTGTTGAATAAGAACCAGGGTTTCTTGTTATTGCTGCAATTGGCAGAAGATTTTCTATCTGTGTATCGTCGCAAAGTTCAATATTAAAACTATTGATTGCAGCACTTAATTTTTCATCGTTATCAGAAAACCTTTGACCTTCTCCAAGTGCCAATAAATAAAGGGCATTTGCATAATTTTGTTTTAACTGAATTACATTTCCGTCACTGTCTTTTACATTATTTTCCTGAAGCAGTGAATTTATCTTTGCCATAATTTGAGCTGTATGTTCACTAGCACTTTGAGGTTGCCATGTTGTTCCGTCTATTTCAAAACTCATTTAATTTTAAATCTCCTCTTCTAGTTTCTTTATACTCATAGTCATTTGGTCATTTTGAATGTCATACTCTGGATAGTACATTGTCTTATCTGCTTTTCTTAAACTTTCATGAATATAAAAATCTAATTCTCCAAAAGAAAGATTATTTGTAAGGTATTCTGTCCATGGAACACCAGCTTCTGGCAAAAGGGGGACTGTTCCTCTTATTAAAAAACTTGCAATAGTTGCACATTGCAGGTCTTCATCTTCTCCGCTTACAATGGGAACAATTCCATCATTTATTTTTACATCCCATGTTATGCCGCTTATCTGGATGTCTTCAGCTTTCATTTTTAAATCCATTTTTTTTAACCTCCTGTTACTACTGTTGTTGTTTTTGCCTTGCTTATATCTATGCTTGTCGGGAGATTAGTCCATGCTTGGACAGATCCATTTCCTACAATCGCAGTTGTTGTCATTGATGTTGTTAATGCCTTTACAAAAGAAGAGAGGGCAGTGTTTAATTCATCCCATGTTACAAGGCTTTTCTTATCTCCATTTAATTTTATTTTTCCTTTTTCACCTGCTGTAATGTTTACATCATTTTCTGTAGTAATGTTTAATGACCCTTCTTTTGCTTCTATTCTTACTTTAGCACTATCATTAAAAACACAAAGGGGAAGAGCTTTCATGCTTTCCCTTGAATAATGAATATAACTTGTTGTTTCTGTTGCGGTGTTTACTTCTCCAGTTTTTTCGACTGGCGTTTTTAATCCTAAAAGTAAAACTTTATCGCCCTGTGCATAATCAAAATTGAGGCTAAAGCCCTGCCCGGAAATTGTTAAAACTTCAAGCCCCTTTGTTGTCATTTCGCTTAAATCTTCACCGTCTAATGTCTTTAATTTTTTTGCGTGAACTACATCCACGGTTTTGTCATTGTTTACCGTTTTTATAAATCCGTAATCCAAAATATAAAAACTTGACACAACAGATTCTATTAAAGTGCGGTCTGTATATTGAATTGCATTTAAAACTGTTTTCATTTAATTTACTCCGTATCCGCTTACAGTCATCTGGTTTATGTTTCCGACTGTTGAAAAATGAAACTGCACTGTTGTGACAACTAGCTTCTGTCTTTTTTCACTAACAGCATGATAATTTAATCTGTAAGAATTACTTTGATATGTTAATGTGTCGCCTGGTCTTAGAGCTGGTACCCATGGGGCTGCTATGTCATTCCATACACTGCCGTCACCACCTGCTGTTCTTTGTGGTGGACTGCTTAAATAATCTAAATCGTAATTTATAAAATTCTGTCTTGTATCTATGCTCCATACACAAAGTTTCTGATCTCTTATTGTTATCATAATGTGCTTTTCAATAAACCTCTGTTTAAGAACAGAAATGGCTTCTTTTGCTTTTCCTGTAAACTCAAGAGCCTCATTAGATGTTGCAGTTATAAGTTCTGCATCAATTAAAAGAGTTAAGCTTAATGCGTCTGCTATTTTTTGTGCTGCTTCATACAGTGAATAGTTTTTTCTCAACCCTATTGAAATATTGGCGTCATTGTAATTTATCATACTTCCTAAAACGCATTGAAAAGTTGTAACACCTTCCGGAGAGGGCGTTTCATTTATCATTGATAAAAGTGATCCTGTAAATGTCTGGAGAGAGCCTTCATATCCTGCTTTAATCTGCATGTTTATGTCTGTGCCGTTTGGTGCGTCCATGTAAAGATTTTTTACTTTGACATTAAAAGCAGGTAATAAATCATCTGTTGCAAATTGTCCTGTAATTTCTATATCTGGCTTTCTTCCATAGGTCGGACATTTTATTTCATACTGAGGCAGTTCAATATTCCCTTTAAAAAATTTTATGCTGATTATTTTATTCCACTGATTTTTTACTGCCATGTTAGTAAATAAAACTCCGTTAAAAAAAGTGAACTGTAATCAATTTTTGAAAGTGATGTCTTAAAAATAAAACCGTATTTATTATGTCCGCTCCAGTTTATTACATTTGGATATGTACCGCATGGGCAAATTTTTTCATCAGGGGTTTTTACCCATAAATTCCAGCGGTCATTTAAATATTTAAAATAAAATTCAAACTCTCCGTCAGAAGAGTTGCATGAAAAAGAAAAATTTTCTTTTAGTTCTGTGTCTGGAAAGGGTATAAGTTCAATTTTTGTTACATTCCTCATACTCTTATAGTCATTTTTTATTCAAGCTCAAGTTCACTCTGGTATACAATTAGATCTAAGTCATTTTTTACCACTTCTGCATAAGTTGAACCTTCGTTTGTTATATCTCCGTATCTGCTGCCGTTTTCAATAATTGAATTTTCCTGCACTATATCAAGAATACTTGCATTTTTTAAAACGTTTATTTCTTTTAATGTCATTCTAAAAGGCTGTTTATTTGCACAGTCTTTTTGGCTTGCTATTGTTAAACTCTGAATTACTACACTTTCGTGATACTGTGCATGCTCATCTCTAAACTTTAAGACACATCCATTTTTAAACCATTGCCGTAAAAAACTTGTGTGTAGATATACAAAAGGGGTGTAAAGATTTGTAACTTCAATTGCAGAAACACCAGGAATATATCCGCTTAATTCCCATGTCCAAGCCCCTGGGGCAACATTATCATTTACAGATACCTTTGAACTTTTTGCAATTACAAGGCTCTCAGAAACTTGTGCACTTCCTGTCTGCTGGAACTCTTCACACTCTAAGGGAACGGCATATCTAAAGCCTTGAGTTTTGTCTGTGTTTATTAACATTGGTGTTGTGCATAGTGTTTTTATTTGTTTTAAGACTGTAGGAGCGTCAAGAGAACCATTTACTATCTTTTTTATAAAACTCATTTTATTTAACCTTCCTTATATTTTTTACCGAAGTCCGCTCATCTGCTGCATGCGTCTTGAACTTTCGCCCAAGACTTGTAAAAGTCCGCCCCTTGTTCCTTCAAGTGCCTGCTGTTTTATTGTCTGCGGTAATGTGCTTGTATTTCCGTTGATTGTAAAAGATTGTGTTATCGTAAAGTTTTGTACTCCTGCCCCGTAAGACATAGCACCTTGTGGAATAAAGGCTGAAGCAAGGTCTCCAATATTTCGAGCTGCAAAAACCCAGTCATCCGGAGCAACTTGTGTAACCTGTCCATTTGGACGGATAATTCCGTCCTGTATCCAATAATAATTCATTGCCATATCTTTAGGTCTTCTTGACTGAACATCGCTCCATTCTTTTTTTAAATCTTCTGGAATTAAAGAAAAATCAATATGCGGAATATCAAGCCAGTTATCTTTTTTTAACTGCTTTTTCTTTTTTTGTTCATCATAATAAGGCATAAATTTTTGAGCTATTGCTGCTTCTTCTTTTTCCCAATTATAAAGCTCTTCGCCTAATAAAGCTTTTGCTAATTTATCAGCACCTTCTGCATACTTTTCATTTGCTCCTTTACTATCTCCGCTAAGGTCTTTTTTTATACCTTCTGTAATGTCGGCAGTTCCTTCAACAACACCACCAGCAAAGTTTGCTACTAATTTTGTAAGAGGTCCTAAAAGTTTTGTTAAAATGTCAAGAATGTTTCCTAAGGTTTTTGAAAGAGCGGGACCGTGTTCTCTAAGCCATGAGTTTAAACCGTTTATTACTTTTTTAAGGCTGTCTCCACTTTCGCCTGCTAAGGATTTACTAAAGGATTCAAGGGTATTTTGAAGAGAAGAAAAACTTTTTGAAAACTCATTTAAGTTTTGTCTCTGCTCTTTTGTT
This sequence comes from Treponemataceae bacterium, assembly GCA_963624615.1. Classification (GTDB taxonomy): domain Bacteria; phylum Spirochaetota; class Spirochaetia; order Treponematales; family Treponemataceae; genus Treponema_D. Next base: position 16,888 of record CAVFQN010000264.1, read on the forward strand.
GTCATGTCAGAAGAAGCACCTGCTCCCAGTAATTGCGGAAGAGAATAGCCTTGTCGTGCCATGTTAAAATAAAAATCTCCGCTTCCTTTTCCAAGTCCTGAACCTATAAGGTTTGCTACTTCTTTTGCAGCAGAATTTAAATCTTTGCCTTTTGCAACTTCTTCTTTTAATACTTTATCGCCAGCTTCAAAAATTGCACGGACTCTTTCTTCTGCATTCATGTCGGGGTCGCTTAATATTTTTGTTAAATCAAGACCGCTCTTGTTTGCCAAGGCACTTAAGTTTTTTGCATAGCCTGCAACTTTATCACTAGCTCCGCTTACTCCGTTTGCCTGGTTTTTTATTGCATCGTTTAAGTCCTGCATGGCACTTAAAGTAGAACCTGCTTCAACACCTATAAGTCTTGCCCCGTACCGCCATGCATCCATGCGTTCTGCACTCATTCCTAAAGCACTGGCGGTGGCTTCCTGACTTTGTGCTAATTTACCCTGTATAACAGCCTGAGTTGCCATTGCAGCAGTAAAATTTAATGTAGTCCCAATTAAACGGCTAGTAGCATTGGTTATTTTATCAATACTTTTAAAACCAGTGTCAAAACTTGCCTTATCTACAAGTGCACCAAGTTTTACAAAAAATCCGCCCAGTTCGTTATTTGCCATTGTCTTCTTTATCCTTAATCTTTTTCGCTGTAGATTTCTTCTACTGCACTTGTGGCCTCTATACAAGAAAGCCCGTCGAGTAAGTCTTCAAGGTCAACGGGCTTTCTTGCATAAGTTTTACAGAAATTATAATAAAGCCAGATGTAAGGGTTAGGGCATATTTTTTTAATTGCGTTTCCTGCCCTTATCTGTTTTATGTTTCTGTTTTTGCGTCTCCTGTCTGGCCATTCTAGAGACGCACATATTTTTTTAACAGGTAACCATATAAATTGTCTGTTATAGCAATTAAGGCAAGAGGTTCTTTTTGAAAGAGTGGAAAAGCCCCAAGGTCATCATCAAGGTTATTCATGCAGAATTTTTCAACATCCCCGTTTGGACATGTTACTTCTACATTTTTTCCTCTCATGCAGATTTTAAGCAGATGTATTTTATTTTCAAATGTCGGCTCTTGTATTGCACGGCATATTTCAATTACATCCGCTGTATTCATTCCTTCTGGAAAGGTTACCTTAAAGCCTTCTACATAAGAGCCTTTTTGAGTTACCTTATCTATTTTTTCAAGTCCTTCTTTTAAATCCTGCCTTGTTAAAGTTACTGCTTCCATTTATTTTTTTCCTTTAATTTTCACTGCTCGTCAACTTCGCCATAGTTCCAGACTACCTGATAATCTGCAACATCATTACCCTGAATGTTTAGCGGAGGACAACTTTTTACAGTACAAGCATAGAAGGTATTACTTACTGTTGACCCGTTGACTTTCTGTGTAATGCTGATTGTTCCGCCTACACTGTCGCCAGCCTTTTTTAAGTAAGTTGCAATCTTTGCCATATCTCCGTCACCGTTTGTTTTTGCAACATTAAAAGTTAAAGTTCCTGCTCCGTTGTTATTGGTAATCGTGATAGTATTTCCGTTTGCCAGTGCTACAATTTTTGAAGAATCCATTGCCTGCTGTGCCTGCACCATTTGCCCCTCAAGTCTAAAGCCTTCAATAGTTGTTGCTATTCCGTTGTTCCATAGCGGATGAATTAAAGTACAAGTAAATTGTCCGGCTGCAATTATTGTATGATTAAGTTCTGCCATTTATTCCCCCTTATCTTTCAGGCTGTGTAATATAGAGAGTTCCATAAACTGTTACGGCTCTTACGTTGTCAATATAATCTGCCTGCCATGCGTTTGGCACTGTAATTGTGTCTCCGCTTGCTGGTAAGTCTTCAAAGACTGGAGCTGTAATTGTAAATTCATCTAAGCGACCCATGTTTACAAAACCTTTTACAATATCTTTCAAAATTAAAAGTATTGCCTGGTATGTGTCATTGTTCCTGAATTTATTCATCTGACTGATTAAAGCTGATGTCTTAATTTTACACATATAAGTAATATATGCTTTTACCCATTCAGCACCTACGCTTTCACCATTAGAATAAAGACTGCCTTCTGTTACTACATTTTCACTGCCGTCACCTACGTATGTAATGTAGCCTATTTTCTGGTCATCAAGGGCGGCTTTTTCTGTTGCACTTAGGTTTGTTGCGTTTCCTTCTGCATCAGATGAACCACTTGCACCAATTGTGTTAAATGCCACCATGTCAACGCTATTACCTACTGGAGTACCAGTTGTGTTTGCACTGCTCAAAGATTTTCCAAGTTGTGCCAAAGCTGCGTTAATACTTGCATCCGGATTGTAAATAATACGGTATGAACCTAAACTTTCTTTTAATGCTATTATTAAAGCAGAACTTTTTGAAAGAACATTTGTGTCACTTGTTCCAATCCACAAACGGCTATATAAAGTATCTGCTGCACAAAGATTAGAAAGTTCAACCTGCAAAGCCTGATAAGAAGAACTATCTGCAATTCCAAATTTAAAGTATGCATAATATTTTACTTTTTCATATACATCTTTTAATAGATTTGAACTTGCACCTTCTGTGTCATCATAAACTGCAATTCCGCAGACTGCTGACTGTGCAGAAGTAAAAAATGGCACAAGCCATGTTTTTAAAAGTCCCCCTGTAATTGTTCCGTAATTACTGGAGTTTAATTCTGTTAAAGTTCCTGCCTTTGCCTCTGGAGCTCCGACAAGATATTCCTGTACTTTTGAAAGTGGCATAAAAATTAAAGCACGGCTGTAATTCTCACCACCAATTGGTTCTATTACTGTTTCGATTGGAAACTGCACATTTACCTGAGCGATTGAACCGTTAAATGTATCTGACATTCTAGTGTCCTCCTTTCCTTATAGTCATTTATATTTTTCTAAGTCCTTGTTCTTACTTTTCCGTCAAGAAGCAAAGACTGCATTTTTCCTTGACTTGATTCAATTACATCAAACCATGCAACCCTTATTGTTACGTTCCATGCAATTACATTATTTGTTCCGTCCTGGTAAAAGACAGAACTTCTTGCTTCCATGTCGTCATTTAAAAGAGCTCCTCTTTCTTTTGCAAATAAAGACGCTACATCACTTCTGTATGGCCACATAGAAACGCTTAAGGCGATTTCTTCTGCCTGTGGTCCTATAAACTGAAGGTCTATAGTTGCAATTTTTTCTACTGCCACACCGTTTACTTTTTTATCGTCCGTTGTGTTGTAAAAAGGAACTGTCCGCGGTTTATTACTTCTTATCATGTAAGCACACCATGTGTCTGGACTGTCTTTTTCTTCCTGTGGATTGTAGAAATTTCCCTGTTTTGGAACAACAAATTTTTGATCAACCGAAGTTATTTGAGCCAATATTCCACGTAGTGTTTTCTGATTCACTGCCATTGTTTCCTACCACCTTTTCGAGAGTGTACCTTACAAATCCGCCTTCATTGGTCCAGTCATTATTACTTGTAAGCCTGTAAACTTTTTTTCCTAACGTTGTAAATCTTCCGTTTAAACCTTGCGTATCTGTCCAAAGTTCAAGACCGCTGGATTCTACAAGGTTTCCATTACTGTCTTTAAGATGACTTGCTCCTGTGTGCTGAACTATTCCCCTTATTGTTAATTCAGAATTATTTACTCTTTCCCAGCCTCCATTTATTTTGGGCTTCATTTCGTAAAGAAGAGTACTTCTAAATTGTTCAGGAAAAGCAATTAAAAAATCTCCATAAATACCACTCATGATTTTTCTACTACAAACTGAACTTGAGAAATTAAGTTCCCGCTGTCAATTAAAGGTTTGTCTGAACCCTTGCGTTCTATTGTCTTAGGACTGTTTGGTATTGTGTTTTTGTAATAATCGCCCCGCACAAAGTTCTGTACCGCTCCTACTGCAATAGCTCCGACTTTACCCCAGTTTGCTTTTCCTCCGTCTGTTTCTTTTTTTAGTTCCCCGCCAATTACATTTTTTATTTTTTCTGCCTCACTCTCTATTCCTTCTTCAAGAAATGGGCGACCTGGAACTCTTGAAGAACCATAGTGCAGTTCTTTTGCAAGTTCACTTGTTTCTACGCTCTTGCCGCTTTTTGTGCTAACTTTTGAACCGCCTGAATAAACAGCGTTCCCGTCTTTGTTTTTTTTGCCTGTATCTTTATGTACTGCTTCAATATGGACTTGACCGCTTGGGAAGCCGACCAAAATTGAAGCATTTGCCTGTGTCATCAATTTTTGGATTTTTTTCAAGTCAATTGAATTTTTTGTTCCTACTGAGAGTTCTATCTTAGGCATATATTCCAAACCTTTCCGGGGCACTCTGAATTAACATCAGTGCTTTTTGTCCGAATACATTTGAATTTAACTGCTTTAATCCTTCTTGTGTTTCCATATCCTGAAAGCTTAGAGACGTTCCTCCCACAGATTTTGAACTTAGGGCCATACCTCCGTTTCCAATTACACCGGTTGCACTTGTCGGTTTTAAATCAAGCAGATACCATGCCGTCAATAAATTCATGCATAGGTTTCTTTTTTTTGTTGCACTTGCTTTATCAAGGCAATTCCACAATGACATTACACCCGAGAACATGGCACTTACTATTTCATTGCCTGTATTTATTTCTTCATCTGTTAAATCAGGAAAGTTTGTAGCAAATAAAAAATCATTTCGTGTCATGTCCTTATCTCCATTTATTCAGTTTTTTTTGTGTCTTTAGATTTTGTTTCTTTTGACACATTTTCTTTTTTTTCTGTCTTAATTTCTCTTTCTGCCTTTAATGCTTCAAGTTCAGCCCTTGCCTTTCTTGCTTCTTCTCTTGCCTCATTTACAAGAGTTGCAGCTGGTTTGTAACTTTCTGGCAGTTTGTTTAATAAACGGTATTTTTTTTCATTTATCAAACTTCTATAAAGCGGTTCTTGTGCTTCAAGTTTTGAAATCTCGTCATCTGTAAACTCTGCAATATTTCTTAATTCCCCTTCTGCGTCTTTTGAAGGTACAATCTTTCCAATTGCAGAAAATGTTACTGGGTACTGATAAAAACTTTGAATATATTTCATTTGTATGCTTCCTTTTTTTTGTAAAACCGCAGACAGTTTTTTTAAGCCGTCCGCGGTTTTTTAGTTTTACCTTCGCTTATGCGTTGATACCAAAACCAGAGTAAACTTTTACAGCCTGAGCAACTGGTGCAAATACTCCGGCATAACGACGGAGAACTGCGTGCTGCTGGTCATAACTGTTTGGATAAACTGGATATGTAAAGTTTTCAAGAGGAATACCTGCAAGAAGAATATCCTGCTTTTCGTCCTGTGGGCCTGCTCCAACTTCTGGTGCTGTAATTACCATGCGGTCAAGGGCAGTTGTATTAAATGGTGTGTTTGCTGCAAGAAGCGGATCAGAGAAGAATTCAATTTTTGGTTTTGAACCGTTCTTTGTCATACCTGCTTCAAAGTTTTCTGCAAATACTGCCATTACGCTCTTAGGATTGTAAACATCACTGTATGGTGTTGCAGCCAAAATGTTGTAAGCCTGTGGAGCCATTGCAATTTTAATAACGTCAAACTTGTTGTAACTCTTATCCATAAAATCACGAACGGCTGCAGAAAGTGCTTGATACATTTTTGAGCCCTTAGCAGTTTCTGTTGTGCTTGCAGCAATCTTTGACATTGTATCGCCTGCCCATGAAGTCAAGCCATTTACATCAAACAAACCTGTTGTACCTGTTGCAGAGTTTCCGTAATAAGTAAGGTAATCTGTAATCATATCAAGTACATACTGAGCATATCTCTGCTTTTCTGCCATAAGGCTTCCAGCAAATGGTGAACCATTAGCACCTTCTGCTCTCTGCATTTCTTCAACTGTAAAGTTAAAGAAAATCTTGATGTTAATAATCTGACTTGTCATCATGCCTGACTGAACATTTACATTTTTCTTAAGGTTTGCACCTACAGTTCCAGCACTTCCAAGCTGTGCCCAACCAGAATATGCTGCAAGCTGGAGGCTCTGTGTCTCTCCCCATGGGTTAGAACCTGCCTTTCTTTTTACAAGGTCGCGTGCGTGGCTGTAGAGTAAAGGCTGTCTGTAAAGTTCTGGGAAAAATGAAGCGTTCCAAGGGCTTACTGACTGCATGTCAATCATTGCACCGTCGCCAGTGTAACTTGTCTTTACACCGCTTTTTGCAAAAACAAGATTGTATTTTCCTGTTGCTGCGTCGTATGTCGGGCGAATGTTTACAGCATTGTTATTCTTTTTGTATATGGCTTCAAGTTCAGAAGTTAATCCGATTGATTTTCCAATCATTGCTCTGTCGCCTACAAAAAGAGGGTTGTTTACTGCACTTGCTGGCACTCCATAGGCTGGGTCGCTTGCAGGTCCTATAGAAAGAGTTGCGTCACTTAAAAGTGATGAAGCACGACTGTTTCCATTTACAAGAAAGTTTGCAGCCTTGCCAACTGCTTTCATGTTATTTGAACACTGAATAATCATTTTCTTTCTTCCTCCTATTAGTCAAGATAAAGAAGTGCACCATTGTCGGTGTCAACTGTTCTTACACTTGCATTTTCAATTTCTGTCCAACCGTCTGGTGCTGTTCCAGATGAAGCAATAAATTCAATTACACCTGATGTGTTATTAAAAATTGCTTTACATCCAATTACAGGATCGATTGCAGAGTCTGCATTTTTTGTCCATGAAGCAAGCCACATAAAACCGTGGTTTAATACTGCTGCGTTCATGCCTACAAGATACTTGTCCGGATGTGCCGGGGCATTCTGTGCGATTGCGTCATCAAATACACAAATACCGCGGACTACATTTCCTGAAGCACAACCCTTTAAAAACTGGTCGGGTGTGTCCGGATTTGCAGAAACTACTAAGCCAAATTTAAGACCGTCTGTTTCTGTTGCATCTACAAAGCCACCTAATTTAAGATAGCCTTCCTGTAAAGGCACAGCCTGTGCATTAAGTTTAAGCTGTCCTTTAAAACTTACGTCTAATGAAAGATTTGAATCCATCTTTTATTCTCCCTTTGCCATGTTAAACAGATCCATAAGTTTACCGCCTGCTACATGGTCTTTTACTGTTACTGGAATATGTGGTGCATGGTCTGCAACTACATCATCTTTATTTTCTTCTTCCTGAGTACATTCGTTGTCTTCTGCTTCCACAGTGCCAGTTTCTGCTTCTTCCTCACCATTGTCCTCAGCCATTCTCTTTTTAATAAACTGATAGATTTCTTCGAGTGCATATTTTGCTTTTTCGTCTGCGTCTTCAGTTTCTTCTGTGTCTGTACCTTCATCTTCTGGTGCTTTTGTTTCTTCTGTAATTTTGTTTACAGTTTCATCTTCTGCACTTGAAGCCTCTTCTTCTGTAAGCTCTGGATTTTCTCCTTCCACTGCTACATTTTCAGGCACATCCTGCATTGATTTTGTATCCAGTCGCTCAAATAAATCAGCAACACTTGAGGCAGCTTCTTTTGCTGTCTTTGCGTCCTGCTGCTTTACGATTTTAAAATCTTCAAGGAAGCGGATAAGTTTTTCTTTGTCTTCCTCGTCTGGCAGGTCGTCAGTAATTTTTTTAAGTTCCTCTACGCAAGCAACCACTTCTTCATCTGACAGACTGTCTTTGTTGTCTACAAGTTCATTTAACTTGTTTCTGAACATTCCCATGTCATTGTCATTTGTGAGCAGTCTTTTGCGACAGGCTCTAAATAAACCAGTTAACAATTTCATTTTTTGGTTCTCCTTTGCACATATAGTCATTTTTACTTATCGCTTTTTGTAAAAAGTGTAAGTATTTCTGTTACTGCTGTTACGACAATTCCTATGCCTGCAACAATTGCACTTGCCCATGCTGGATGTACGTATGTAACGATTGCACTCGCAATAGTTCCGCATCCGCCAACAAGGGCTGTAACTAAAGTAAATGTTTTTTTACTCATGCTTTTTCCTCCTTGCTTAATTGTATAAATCAAAGACCGTACCTCTTACGCGGTCAAATATTGACTTGTTTTTTTCTCCCTTGTCAGAAATAAAAACATCGTTTATACTCTTATAAAGACCTTTAGAACAATCCCCGCGGGTAAAATCAGACAAGACCTTGTTTTCTGCTTTTACTCCATAGTTCGAAGTAGAGTCTTGCTGCTGTGTCTGTGCGTGGGGAGCAGACCATAAGGTCTTTTTATTTTGTAAATATTTCTTCCTAAAAATACCACCATTATTTACTGTGTAAAAATCGCCATTTTCATTTAATTCAAGTTCAATTCCAATAACTCCATTAGATGTCGATTTTGCTAAATAAAAACTCTTTACATTTTCTTCATTTCTATTTTTTACAGTACCTTCATGTATTTCATCATAATTGCTGACAATGTCTTCAACAAAATCTATCACGCTTTTATATCCAGCATTTTTGATTTGTTCTCCGTGCTGGTGTTCTATATGTTTAAGTCCATAAGTATTTTCACTGCCTTCTGATAATTTTATAGGTGCACTTTTTATTCCGATTTCTATTGCTTGCTCTTCAGTAATTTTTCCGAATTCATCAGAACCATTTCTGTTTTTTACAAAAGGGAGATCGTTTTTATCTTTTTTAACATGGTTCTTGCTTGCGTTGTCGTTACCTTCTGGTGCTCCGTCATAGGTCTTTTCTGCAAGGTCAAATATTGTTTTTCTTCTACTGGCATTATCCATTACAACTGCGTCACTTCCCCCACGTCCTGCTGGCAATAGGGCTAGGTGATTAACATCTGTAATTTCTTTCATGATAATGTCATAAGGTTTGCCGTCGGGGCTTGTTCCTTTCTGCCATTCAAAAGACGCAATGTAACCAGGACTTAATTGTATTTCTCCGTGTTCGTATGCATTTAATGCTTCATCGTCATAAAGCATTACTGTACTTCTTATACCTACTTCATTTTTATCTTTCAAATAATCAATAAAGGGATTTTCTCCAGTGTAACCGATTGCAAGATCCCTAAAGTTCTGACCGTCTACTGGGATTGAAGGGTGATGATGCGTCAAAGGTAACATCGAAAATTTAGAGCATGCTGCCGCCAGAACAGAAGCAGGTCTGTAAACTTTATAGACTTGTTTTTTTTCAACCCATTCCGGGGCACCTTGTTCTGGGAAGGGTAAACGCAAAGAGGGTAACTCTTCAAAAGCATAATCATATATTCCACTGATTGCAATTCTTATATTCTTTAATTCTGCCATACCCTTATAGTCGATTAAGAAAAAAAGACCTGTATTTCTACAGGTCAAAAAAAACAAGAGGAGATTTATTTTTTTTACTTCCTTAAAAAACGGTTCAGCAATGGAAGCAAAAACACTGAACCGGAAAGTTTAAAGGGTTTCTTTCTCCCTTATTCACTTGTATCAATTATATAACGCACAATTTTTTTCCAGTACCACAAGGGCATGTGTACCTGGTCGTTTTCTGCTTCATCTTCATGAAAAGTTACGCAGCTGCTTCCGTCTTCTTTTATTGGGTCTGGAATAACCCCTATGTTATTTTTTGGAACGCTTGTGCAGGAGTTCAATAGAAGTATTAAAATCAATGGAAGAATTGCCGCTTTCCATACTTTCTTTTTCTTCATTGTTTTTCTTATTTGCATGTGTTTTTTTCTCCAGTTCCTTATTTTTCTTTTTTTCCTGAACAACTAAGTAAAAACTACAAATTGCAAAAAATGCCATAAAAATAAAAATTAAAATACTAATTACTAACTTCATCTTTTGCCTCATCTTCTTTCTTTGTGCTTATTGCGTCTGAAAGTGCAAAACCTATTTTCTGTCCTGCATTAACGCCTAAATACATCATGCTTACTGAAAAAAAGAAAGTTAATATTTTTTCAAGTAAAGCAGACATATTTTGACTTAAATCTTTTGTTAAAAAAATAACTGCCACGCATGAAATAATTACGCAGATTGTTATTATAAGCCATGTAATCCACACAATAAATTTTCTGGATTTTAATTTGTCTTTTTTTTCTTCTTCTGTCATTTGTCATACCTGTAGCAAATTGTGTAATAAATGCCTAGTTTTTTTATTGGTGGGTCGTGTGGTTCAAATAAAGTGTTGCCTTCTGCGTCAACTCTTATAAAATGTGTTTTTGAAGGTCCGCCCTGTTTTATTTTCTGAATGTAATAATCTGCACTCCGCTTTATTACAGAAGAATACCACTGCATTAAACCGTTTTGGAAAGTTGCAACTTCTACAAACTTACCGCCAGTTTTTAATTCTTCTAAGGCAAGGTTTGCAATTTTTGCACTGTTGGTTACATTATTTTCGCTGTTGATGTATCCAAAAGCACAAGCCTTGTCCCATAATTTATTTATCTGTTCTACTGTCAATGCTTTTTGGGCCTTATCTTCTGCCATGTTTAAGGCACTTCTAAAAAAACAGCCTATTTTCTGAATTGATAGATATAAACCGCTTGCATTTTGCGGAAGATAGTTTTGTGTCATCTTGTTTTCCCCTCTATAAGTCTGTCTAATTTACTTTCTATTCTTGAGCATGTTGTATTTAAATTTTGAACAGAACCACTTAATTGTGCGATTGATGCGTCATGTGCATTTGTTCTGTTATAAAGTTCCGCAAACTTTTGACTTGCTTTTTCTCTTTCTTCTTTATCTCTTTGTGCGTTATTTGAAACAGTTTCATTTAACTTTCCATATTTACTACTTAAAGTTGCTACAGTGCCAATTATTCCGCCTATAAATCCCGCTATTGAAATGCCTAATGTTATTGCCGTTGCCAAGTTCATTTATTTTCCTTCTGTATTTATAGTCAGTCTGCAAATTCTACAGGCACTAAACCGCAGCGACAGTTATAATCATTTAATTCTTGAGGTAAGTTGTGAATGTCAAAGATTTTTCCGTCTAATGCCTTATGACTTTTTCTTACCCTTACATCATGAGTTGTAACCCATTTTACTTTTGTAACACCTGCGTTTTCATACGTTGCTAAAGTCGTAGCCTTGTTAAATCTTGCCAGCTGGTCTCGTGCGAAAAACTGCGACATTTTATCTTTCTTTTTATAAAGTGCTTTTATTATTCCGCGTAATTCTAACTTTTCTGTTCTTCCTTCTGCATAATCTGTTAAGGCTGTTAAAAACCATTTTTTTAATAAAGAACTTTCATATTCTGCCCGTTCTTTGCAGTCATCTAAATAATTTTTTCTTAAAAGTTCCATATTGCTTTCATAAAGCTTTTTTTTATCTATTGAGAAATTGTCTATGCTTGTTAAAATTTTTGGATTTACAATTTTCTTTAATGTCTGTAAATATATTTTCTGCTGAAGTTCCAGAAGGTCTGCCATGCGGTGCTCTGCTGCCAAGTCGGGTATTTTTTCTTCTTCCCATTCGCTTTTTAAAATCTGTGCAATAGAAGATACCTGCATTTTTCTTTGAGTGTTTTCTATTGTTTCCTTTACACCTTCTTCTGATTTTGTCATTTCTTCAAGAAATTTTGCAAGGTCCTTTTTATCTTTTATTCCGTCTTTTGTAAGAAGATTTTTTATCAATCCGCTTTTTTCTGCTGCTTTCTTAAAATCTTCAAGAATTGATTTTAATGTTTTTTCTAAAAATGAGTTAATTGTATTTTTTAATGAGCGTTCAATTTTGAACACAGGGCGGGGAATGCCCAGACGCTCCATAGAATTAAATCCTTGTGCAGTGCCTGGGCTGTAAATGTAGCCTTGAACTCTTGTAACTTCTTTATTTTCCATATTTTAAGTATTCATAAGTTACACCAAAAACTGGAGCAAGTTTTTTTAATTCTTCGTCTGTCGGCTCTGTTGTCGGAAGTCCTGTCATCCAGCTTTTAAGGGGTATTCCTGCAAGTTCTGCAATCTCTGCCCACGTAAGACCACTCTTCTTTTTTAATTTTAAAATACGCTTAAATATTTTTGTCATTTATTCCTCCTTCGTTGATTGCATTCCATAAGTCAACGTCCATTCCATTTCCTTCTCCGTCTTCTTCAAGTTCTTTCATAATGCTTTTATCAAGTTCAATGCTTGGAACACATTTTTGAGCAATGTTGAGTGAAGTTTTTACATCAAGTCCCATGCCTGCAAATGTTGCCGCAATCTGTGCAAAAGTTGACCCCATTTGTGCCTTATCGCTTTCACTTAAAACTACACCGGCATCTGCTTTTATTTTTACATCTCTCGCATATTTTGCCTGTTCACTGTTCTTTCCAAAACATGAATAAACTAAAAGTTGTATGCAGTTTTTAAAACTTGGTGCTATGTTGTTAAATAAAAGGCGGATTGTTTCACTTTGCTTTAGCGTTACGTCTATTTCGTTGTCGCTTGCAAGCCCCGTACTTTTTTCTGCAAATAAAATACTTTCTGGAACACTTGCACTTGAACATAAAGCAAGGCGTGCTTCATTTATTAACTGCTGGAAACCTGTATATGTTCTTTCAAGGATTTTAATTTCTCCCACACTATTAATTGCTTTAGGGTGAAGAATTGACCACTCTCTCATTTCTTTTTCATTCTGTTTAAAGAACTGTTTTGCATATTCAGGACCGTTTTCAATAATTATTCCGTCTGCCGGTATACTGTGGTACATAAGCGACATCTGTTGAGCCATAATTGGTAAAGACATTTTCATTATCTCATAACTTTCATAGTCTTTTATCCAGCCTTCAAAATCACTTGTCGACCAGCCCATTTGTTTTATTGCTCCCCAGAATGGAAGTCTTGAAGGACGTATCATTGCCATGCGTTCTGTGTTTACCCGATATCCCCCTAGCGGAATAAAAAGACTTCTTGCAAATAAATAATCTTGTGCCGTGATGTTATAATCTGGAATAAATACACAATTCCAGCGATCAGCAGTTATCCAGTATTTTATAAAATCTTTTTCAGGTAAATCCTGTAAAATCTGTTTTAAACTCATCTGAGTTCTTATCGGATTGTCGCCTTTTAATGAAGGATAAACTGCAGCCCCTCCAAAAATTAAGGACTGTGTTATTCCCTGGTTATATGCCTGGTCAAAACCGCATTTAACTGCGTAATCTTCAAGTTTTTTTAAGTCATCTGTACTTAAATAAGAACATTCAAATTTTATTCCGTCCAAAGAAAGACATCCCGCTTTTTTATCTATAATGCGTGCAGGCACTCCACCGCTTGCATAATAACTTGTTGCTTCACTTGGCGTAATTGAAACAGGAATAAAACTCTGCGTGTCCATTCCAGGGTCTATATATGTTCCTATTCCTGATGTTGAATTAAAATATCCGTCTTGTGTTATTCCTGGTGTCTTTTTGAGTTCTTCAAGTTTTTTCTGCTCATTAAAAAATGCTTCAAGTTTATCTTTTGTTTTTAACAGCATTGAAGCCTTTAATTCACTGGCAGACTGAACACTTGTGTCATTTACAAGGCTGTCATGTACTTCCTGGTACATTTCATCACGAATTAAGGCTAGTTCCCCTGCATCCAGGGCAATTTCTCCATATCCGTCGGCTGTTTCTTTAAGTCCGTTTTCATGTTTTGCCAGAATTTCAAATATTCTTTTGTGGTGGATGTTTGTTTCTGTTTGCTGTAAATCTTCAAATCTTGCCATACCCTTATAGTCCTTTTTTATTTTCTGCTATGTTTAAGTAACCGTTTTCTTTTATGTTTTCCCTTGAAAGTTCTTTTAAGTTCATAAAATCTGCATCGCTTCTTACAATGCGGTAAATTACATATTCTAAAGCGTCGCAGATATGGTCGGGGGATTTTTCACCTTGTCCTTTTTCTGGCTTTCCATTATTGTCGTAAGCTCGTATTTTTAAGGCTTCTGAAATATCATCTGTTTCTTTTGTGTCAAAGATATACAACAGGTCCATGCGGAAAAGTTTATTTACATAAAAAACTCTATCTATAATGCGGGGATTTGCAGTTCCTATTCTGCACTGTATGCCGTTGTCAATTATCTGCTGTTTGTAGCCTTTTATAATTTCTTTTCCTGCACTATCTGGAAACCATAAAATTTCATTTTGCGGATATTTTTCTCTCATTATGTGCGGGGCGTGTCCTATTTCTTGAAAACTCCAAGTACAAGTAATATAAAGTTTTTTATCTTTTTTAATGACTGCAACTGCTTTTGAAAAACCTGAGTTTAAATCTTGACCTATCATTACGGTATATTCTGCTCCAAAGTCAAAAGGTTTTATTCTGTGCTTTTCTTCGTCATATTCTGAATATACACGTCCTGCCATAAGATTAACAAACATTCCTTCTAAAAATGAAAGTCGTTCATTATCATCATAAATTGCATAAAGATTTTTTACATACTGCGGGTCTAAGCTGGTATTATTCTTTGTTAAACCGCGTACTAAACAATATTTAAGTTTATCTTTTTTTAACTTCTGTACAATTTTATAAAGACCTCTGTAGCCGTGTACTGTAGAAAAATACATTATAAAAGGTTTTCTCCCGTCTGGAAGTGTTAAACGGGTACGCTCTGAAAGTGCCTTGTGTGCTTCTATGGCTTTCATCTCGGGCAATTCGTCAACCTCATCACATAAGCAGATATTTATATTCGGTCCGTATATATCTGTTGGCTGTCCTGTTGCTATGAGTAAAAAGCGGATTGTCCCTATTTTTATAATATTATCCTGTTGATTGTAGATAAATTGAGAGCCTGTTTTATTAAAGAGTTTTTCTAAGTCCAGAATGACTGTTTTTTTTAAGAGCGTAATTGTTGTAGAGCATAATCCTATTGTTACGTCTTGCTCCTGATAGCGTTTACATAAAAGAATAATCATTAAAACTATTGAAAATGATTTACCGCATCCATAACCACCGCACAAAAAGAAATAAGAAATATCTTTATAAGCAAAGGGGGCAGAAATAATTTGTCGCTGGTGGATAAATGGTATTATTCCTTTATTAGTCGTTTTTACTTTCTTCTTCATATTCTGGAACTTCTACCGCAGATGACTGTTTTAATTCTTCATCACTAAATAATTCACCCTGCAGATTTATATTTAATGGGTCTGTATTATCAAGTTTAATAATTGGAGTGTCTTCATATCCTCTTTCTTTACCTTTCATACGTAAATACCATTTACTTACACTTGTATCCCCATTTACCAGTTCTTTAAAAATGTTATTTTCCGCAATGTCCAGCATGAGTTCTTTTTCTGCCTTAACCGCTTCTTGAGTTGCGTCCCATTTTTGAATGTAACGCTCCACCGTTTCCCATGCGATACTTTCACCAATTATTGCCGCAATGCGTCGCTGTATCTTTGACACAAGCCCCTGGCTGTCTTTTATTGCTTCAAGCATTTGTTCTTGTGTGATTTTTTTTGCCATTTAAAACTCCTTCTCGATTTCTCGATTTTTACCACGTCCGACTTTTAGCCAGCATGAATAAATCTTCTAACCTGTTGATTTTTAAGCCGTCGCGTGTTACAATATTGGCGTGTGGACAGACCGATTTTTTCGGCTGCCCCTTCGCCCTTGTTTTTTCAAGGGCATTTTTTATATCCATTGCTTCAAGTGAATATACAAGATGTTTGTTTTTATCTATCGAATATTTCACGGTGATACAAGCCTACGCAGTTTTGCCGCAACACCTTTTTTCTTCGGCTCTTCTTTCTTCTCCCCGCTGTTTCCGCCCTTGCTCACAAACTGCCCGTTATTACCGTGTTCCGCTCCGTTCGCGTCGGTTTTGTTGTCGAGAGTGTATCCGTATTTTACCTGTAAAAATAAAGCGGTTAGTGTCATTTCTTACTGTGCCACCGCTGCCCAATCTGTGCCGTATTTGTCTATGATGATTTTGAAGTCTTCCAGGTCGTGCTTTTTTACAGAATAAACTTCGCCGCCGTCTGTGCCGTAATCTATGCCAACGTGCAGCAGTTCGTGAAATAAAAGAATTTTAATCTGTTCTTCACTCATTCCGATTACGTTGTTTGTGTATACTGTGATTGTGAAGTCTGCATTGATTGCCCACTGGTTCTTACTGGCGACCTTTTCGCATTCGCCTAGAACTAACTTGTCAGGCCCGTTTTTTTTTGAACTGTCGCTTTCAAGGTATGTAATGCGTGCATGAGAGTTTTTAATATATTCAAGTTCTACTGTATTTTCGATAAGTTCATTTGCTATTTTTTCATAGTTTTTATTGATCTGTCTGTGTTCCATTTTTTTGCCTCCAGTTATATAGTCTTTTGGCAAAAAAAACGACCGTTTAAGTCGTTTTGTATGGTTAAATTATACTGACTGTCATTTGACCAGCCTCTTTTAATATTTTCATTGCCCGGTGCATTCCGCTATTTTCTGCAAGGTATTCAATGCCTTTTAGTGTAATCTGCGGATTATATGATTTTATATAAAAACTTTTATCTGCCATTTGTTCGATAGTTAAGCCCTCAATGAACCCATTTTTTAAGAGCATTTGTAAATAGCGAAAAAATCGGAGCTCGCTGATTTTATAAATTGAATAATCAAGATAATCTTTTTTGAATTCTTCACTATCCAGTTGCGATTCAAAATTTTTAAGGATTTTATAAATTGTTTTTGCTGCTTCCATATTTTCATTATCGTTCATTTTATGCCTCTGGATTATTTGCTTTTTATGGCATTGTGTGGTATAGTTTAGTCATAGGTTAGTTGCAGACTTTGTGGGAAACCACACGATAGCCCTGGTGCTAATTCGCAACTAGCCTTAATTTATTTTAAAGACAGATAAATAAAAATATTCGTCATTTTTATTTCTTGAAATTACAACCTTTATACTTCTGTCTTTTTGATTGATGTTTGCACGTCCTACAATCGTGTAAGATTCTTTTCCTTTTTCGTCGATAGTATGGTCTGACGGTTTCCCAGTACGTTCCAATATATCTCGCACATAAGGCAGACATTCTGCTCGTTCTTTTATTTCCGCTGAGGGTCTAGGTTCCCCTTTTGTTTCAAATAAATGCTTGTAACTCATACTGTTCAGTCGGATTTCTGCATTATTCAAATATCTTGCTTTTACCGGATTTTTGGCCCAGGTTGTCTGCATATAGTTCAAATAATGTCTTGCACTCTGTCTCACATTTTGACCAAAAACTATAGAACCGTCTGCCCGGGCCAATTTTGCAGAACTTGCCAGCTGTTTTGCGTCCGATTTTTGCATTTACGTAAACAACGGGGAGAAGCGGCAGGTGTTCGCCCTGGGCTACCATTCGCTTTAATGCTCCGATTCTGCCGTGGCCGTCTAAAACGTGATTAATTCCATCGTGTTTCCATACGAAAAAAGGAAAGGCGAAGCCGTGCTTTTTAATTGATTTTGTGATTTTTTCAAAATCCGCATAAGTGCGTTCTTTTAAGTTTCCCTGGAATTCTGTTAATTCAGATAATGGCAGGGTG
>CAVFQN010000265.1:0-16645 GCA_963624615.1 Treponemataceae bacterium
TTGAAAAAGGTCTTGAACAGGGGGCTTATAACAAGAGTTTGGAAACAGCGAAAAAGTTGCTTGAAGACAATATTCCTTCAGAAGCTATAGTAAAATATACAGGATTGCCACTTAAAGTGATTATGGAACTAAAGGACGGGGCGTAACCACACGTCTCGGAAAGTGCTTTTACACAGGAAATTGAAGAAGAAGTAGAAGCCAGCAGCAACGACGCTGAATGCAATGTAGCAACAAAAAAGGCACGTGGCACTGCGGGCTGGGCAGGCTTGCGCTTTGGCATTTGAAACTGACAAAGCGGCTGCTACAATGCCTTGTGCCCAAACTTACATGCCAAGCCCGAAATACCACGTGGTGCAGAGAGCCAAACGTGACACGCCACTCAAGCCCCACACCACACAATACCGTGTTACTTCATCTGGGCGGTTTCGATAAAGCCGGAAGATGAACTTGGCTTAATTGCATAACCTAATACTGGGTTTGCTGTTCCGTTACCGTAGCATTTACCATAATACTGACCTGCACTTGAAGTTCCTGTTACAGAATTCTTTATCTTTCCGCTCGTATCTTTCCATACACCGATATTAACCCTGTCCTGGAAAGTTTTACTTGTTGTAGGAATAACTGAAACTTCCCAAACACCTGTGTAATCATCAGCTGAACCTACACCATCACTAACTTCTTTAGTTACAAGTTTTGCGTATTTAGGACGGTTATTGGAAAGTGCATAATATCCAATGTATGGCACATAATAAGTTCCGTTGTATGCAACGTCAATTGTTATGTTCTGACCGACAATTGCGTAAGAATCAACTGTACAAGATTTTGCATTTGCTGCATTTGTATATTTATCAATGTAAACATACTTTAAGTCAGCATTTGTTCCGTCGTAAGCTGCAATATGAATGCCACCTGCAGCATCTACTGCTACCTGACAGTATTCACCGGCATCTTCAAGAAGTTTTGTTGCAGCACTCCAGTTTGTAGTGTTTACTCCAGTAGTACCTGTTACAGGTGCAGTATTGTAAGCATACATCAAACTGCTGTTAGTTGAATCATACCAGACCATTACAACTGTATCATTATCTGTCTGGCCTCCAGTTGAACCCTTTGGAATTACACCAAGAGAAACATATTCACCAGAATAGCCAAGACCTGTTCCATTAGAGTCAGCAACTATCTGACATAACTTGCTGGTATACTTACCATTATTGTAATTAGAATTGCTGTTTACTGTGTTATCTGTGTACGAATCATTAAAGTTACTAAAGTTACCCTTTTTGTTAGAAGAAATATTACCGGCTCTGAACCTTATTTCGCCATTCAAATTGTCATAGTAAGCAAGGTAAACATTTGTACTTCCACCGCTCATATATGAAGTTGCATAACTTGGGCTTTTGATTCTGTTTTTATCAAAGTTCAAGGTGCCGGTATTGTTTCCGTCTGAATCGCCATATTGTGCAATTATTTCAAGACGGTTAGCATTTGTACCACCATAAGAACCACCAGTTGCTACTCCACTTACTCCCCAGCGCGATGTCATAAAACTGAATCGGTCTGCTTGAGTTGAGTTAATATCTCCACCTGCGGCACATCCGTATGTGTAACCATTACTGTCATAAGCTAAACCTACAGATGACATAAAGTCATAACTACCCTGCCAGTAGAAATATGAATATTCACCAGCCGCGTTGCTGTTTCTAGAGTTTCTTGCAACATATCCCGGCATACTGAAATACAATGGACCGTTTGTAAATGCAAATCCAATCATTCCAGAACTTGGGCTAATCTTCATTACAGGGTCTGTAATAATTCCGCTTATAGGTTTTGCAGCACTACTGTTAAACTGCCATACATCAAGCACTACATCATCTGTAAGAAGATTGTTACTGTCATTATTTGGTTGACGGTTATAGAAGTTTGCCTTTTTGTATTCTGTTCCTGTACTGTCAATGGTTGGTGCAGTCTCGTATGCACTGCCGTAGCCAGAGTTATTGTTCAGGTTGTTTAAGCTTTCAATGCTGTTTACTTTTACGCTTACATTGCCCGAAGTAAAGTTTGCAATTGAACCTACGCTGTACACACTTCCAGAAGGAACTGCAGTTGATGAGTACCAGGCTAGTGAAGTTATGTCTGTTACTGCTGTCAAATTTGCGGTCTTCTGTGAACTTGCTGAATCATAGAGTTTTCCGCCACTTAAGTTAAATCCTGAAACATAAATAGTTTCTGTAGAATTTACAGGATAATGACCCTTTGCAGTTCTGTCATAAACAGAAGAATTTGCTTTTTTCTGTTTACTAAGACTGCTCTTTACCCCTGTAATATACGGCACAACATCCATCTTATAATAAGCGGTCGGCGTTTCACTTGTTGTCTGCGTTGTAGCAGTAGACACAGAAGTATTACCTTTTATCGTTGTACCGGAAATGGTACTTGTATCTGTTACCGTACCTCTTTCATCTACAGCGAATACCCTTACCGCCTTATCCAAAGCTGCTACATCTGTAACTTTTGATGTATCCACAGTCAGCATCCAGTGGGCTTTGTGACCTTCAGAGTTAGCATAAACGTCTTTTGCTGTCATAGACCAGCCATCAGTATCTAAGTTTCCTTGTGTAGACCATGTACCACTACTATAAGACGTACCAAGCTTGTAAGACTTCAAATCTGAATGATCTGCAAAAGAAACATAAAGTTCTTTTAAGCGGATATTATCAGTAGCATAACCGTCTATAATAATTTTTCCGGAAACTTTTGGATCATCGCCAAGGGCTGTTGAGTCTACAGTAGTATTCTTTATTGCATCAGTCAAATCTGCTTCAAGTTCTATATGACCAAGGGCATTGCCATTATCATCCCAAGCCACTGAATTATACAAGTCGGAATCATCGCTAGGACAGCCTGACTTAGTCCAGTGGAAAGGATTGATTGTTGCTGTTGGTTTTGTATCATCAAAATAGTCAACTTTAAGGGCTATCCTCATCACTGCAGAAAGACTGTTTGTTCCGCAAATTGTACCTTCTGTAGAATCCCAAATCTTGTAGTCGAACCAGTAAAGTCCGTTTTCTCCCAAGCCTGCAAAATTAGTAAATTCTATTTTACCTTTCTTTGTTTTACTTGTATCAACATAAGACAAAGTAGTATCCATGTAATCGGCTTTATCTGCCATATCAGAGCCGGACAATTTTGTATTATCTGAATCTGTTAGGGCTGTACACATAGAATAACTTTTCGTACCAGCATTTAGAGTTGCTGCTGTAGCAATTCTAGATTGATATTGCAACTCCCCGTTACCACCGACAATTTCAGGGGTGAAAGTTGTTTTATCACGGATTGTCATATATGCAGTGCCAGGAATATCATCATTATAATCCTTACCATTATCAGAAACGATAAGTGTTGATGTTACTCCCTTAGCTCTTCTTTCAACTTTTCCGCCAATAATTACCTCACCACTGTTGTAATAGTAGGTGCTTAATTCCTCTTCAGATTCTTTATCATCACTGTTGTAGTCTGTCCAGATTTTTACACCAGCAAGACGTGGAGCATTGTTTGCAATAAAGGCCGCGTTCTTAAGGTTTGAATCCCTGGTGATTGAAGTTTCTACAGCTGCACTTGTACCAGACTTGTAGTATGATTTTCCACTTGCTCCATCCACATAAAGGGCATTTGCACTTGTATCAGTTCCACCTAAAATAGCCGCAATTTTTGTTCGGTCAATTGTCTGAGTCTTGTAGGTTGAACTTACAAAATTATCTTTTGTCCAGTTACCCATAACACCAATTGAATAGTTTCCGGCCTGGTCAAATGCTACGTAGTGAATTTCAATTGGGCCGTCTGGAATGTTTCTTGAAACAATATCACAAGACCAGGTGTAGTTAGAACCGCTTGTTTTGATGTATTCAACCATTCCATCCCCATCATCATTGGCAATTGAAACAGGATAGCCAGGGTTTGTCCCGGCTGCACCATAAACTGCAGAACCACCATTTTCCTGAACTTTATTGTCTACCAGCATTGCATAAGCAAAGTAAGCTTTTGTAAATGAAGCTTCTGGGCTTCCGTTGATTGTAACGGAAGTTTTATCTTTAGCTATGATTTTGTAGTTTACACCACCAATTTTTACAAGACCGTTTACCCTCATATTTGAATCGGTTGCAACTCCGAGTACGTTGAGGGAAGAAGCATTTCTTGTTACGGTTTTTGCTTTCCAGTAAAGACCAGAATCATAAACTATTGTGTCATCTGTTTCTGAACCTGAAATTTCACTGACAGAAGTTGAAATTGCCGTTGAATTACCACTTCTGAGCATTGGATTGTAGATTGTATCAACTTCGTTATTTTCATCTGCAATATTTCGTCGCATAAAGAAGAAGGCGATATAATCCAAGCCAGATTGAGAAGAACTACCTACAACAGTTTCAGAAACTTTAGAGCCGAATGTGTAGAATCCGTTATCCTGCTTTATAGAAGGCTGGATGTTATATGCAGAATCTTCCGTATCTGCAAGATCCGGAGCCTGGTTATCATAATTAACTGATATAGGTTTCGTTGTCGTACCAGGAGTTGGACTTGCAAGGTCTACAGCCTCGATATTAAATGAAAGTGAGCCTACACCACTAACCGTAGAAAGTTTGTATTTGAAATGCCAGGTTTGGTAGCAATTTTTAGTTGAAGTGCTTGCAGCGTTGTCTTCATCAGTAACAGATTTTGACGTTGAATTACCAACTGCCAAAACATCCCAACCATCACCAGTAACTTTTTCACCATTTTTAATAAGACTATTGCCATTTATTTTTAATGACTTAATTGCGTCGTTATCAGTAAGAGTTCCCACAAGATACCATTCGCCTTTTACGAACATATCATCAGAATACTCTTTAGATGCAGTTGCATTATAATCTGTAGCAGAGGCAATCGCACTTGTACTAGACTGAATGAGATAGAGATTTGACAAAACAGGATTTGACGCATCAAATTCAACATAGCGGTCGGCGGTGATACTTTTCTTTTTATCTCCGTCCACTGCAAATACCCTGATTGCGACTCCGTTAGTTCCAGATGCAATGTCAAATTCTTTTTTGGTGTTTATAGAAAGTGACCAAGAAGTTGAAGTAAGTGTCGCAGGAATTGCATAATCGGAAGCATCAGTGCCCTCCGCGAGACTACCACTGTATTCTGTATTCGTAGCACCGCTAGAGTAATTGTAAGTCTCTACATTGTAGAGTGTGTAGCCTGCAGTTTTAAGGTAATCAAGGTCATCCTTGGTAGGACTAAAACTTGAGATTGCCTTAGTTGTATCGTCTTTTTCAAAGTTACCAAATCCAGTACTGCCTGTATAACTAGAAAGCTCGTGTTTTTCAGAAATCAGCTGAACCCAAACCTGTTTTACGCCCAAGTTTTCCGCATTAAGTGCCGCCGGATCATTTACGGAACCGTAAATCTTAATTTCTCCACCCAAAGTTGAACCATTTACAGAAGGATAAGAGTAAGAAATTGTAGGGCGGTCACCTTGAGGGTCAAGCAAAATAGGAGTACAGATTTCTTTTACATTTCCAACAGAGTCTACTGCCTTAATCCAAATATAAAGTTTAACTATACTATCAAACGTTGTAGCATTATCTGTAATGCCGTATTGAACAAGATAATCAGTCATTTTCTGAACATGAGTTCCAGAAGTAGCCTTAGTATCACTATCAAAATATACAAACCAGCTGATTGAAGCGTCTGTTATTTCTTTATACTGATAATATGCATTTTCAGTGGTATCCTTCAATGTTCTGATATTTGTGATTGAAGTAGAGTTTTCAGTTGCGTCTGTCCAAGAAGTAACTTCAGCATTTCCATCTGGTGAATATGATGTTCCATTATTAGAATCATATCCCATTGTAGAAATTGCATAGTAAACTTTAGAAGCACCTTCTGTTGTACCGTAAGCCGTAATACTTCCGCTAGAAGTTGTGTCAGAAGAAGGGCCGTTTATTGTGATTGAAGGAGCTGTATTATCAATTACCAGGTCGAAATCTGTTTGATTTGTTCGCTTTGAAGTATCGGTTGTGATAATTGAAAGTTTTCTTGTACCAGATGCCATTCCACTTACGTCAAATGCAGTTTTAGTTTCATATTCGGTGTAAGTATTACTGTTGCTTGTATCTGTGTTGCTAGTTGCCTCCATTGCAATTTCGTAAGTAAGACTGTCAGTATCGCCATCTTTCTTCTCAAGGATTGCTTTTACACTTTCAATTCCGTTTTTATCATAAGCATACTGTCGCAAGTGGAAAGTATTATTTTCTTGATCTGCAGGTCCACCAAATGTTTGTGACGAAATAGAATCATTCATCCATTCACCATCAGATTTGCGTTTGAAACCAGTCTTCATTACGGCAGGGTCGCTTGTATCAACCATCAAATATACGAGTGTTGATTTTGTAGTTGAATCTGCATAGCCAAATTTAGAAGGAGTCGTTTCCGCATCTTTGATTTTTGGAGCAGACAAACTGTAGTTTTCTCCAGACGAAGTTTCAAATACGCCACCATTATTATCTGTCACTCTGAAAGAAATATTCTTTTTACCATCACTTGGAAGGTTGATTGTAAATCCACCACCACTGAGAGTAACTTCTGTCCAATCCTGATCTACGGTTGTTGTATTACTACTTGTAGCATCATCCACCTTGTATTCAAACTTCTTTACGCCATCTGTATCAACTACGTTTCCGTAAATGGTTTTTGAAGATGAACTTGCACGTGAAGTTGAAGACATTCCAGAAAGATTTACACTACTCAACTGGATTTCTGGACGGTCAAGGTCGCGGTCAAGAGTAAGTTGTTCTGTCTTTGTACTTGTATTTCCAGCCTTATCCTGGGCTTCAACCTTAATCCATACAGATTTTGTTCTGTTTGTTGAGTCGCTTGCGAGCTTAAGTGCCCCGGAATCAATGCTTATCAATTCAGTCGGCGATGACAGTTTATGGCTAGAAACAAATGTGTCTTTTGAGTTTGTTGTTGTTACTGAATCATCTTTTTCTGAGAATTGGAGCCAAGTTTTTTCATCTTTATCTTCCAAAGAATAGTAAACCTTTATGCTAGCAAGCTGTCCATCACTCATTGTAGAAGATTCAGTTCGCTTATCTGTTACAGTTCCAGAAACTTCAACAGTTCCGTAAAGGCCGTCTTTTATCTGACTTGCAGTTGGCGAAGTCAAAGTGATTTCTGGAGCTTTATTATCGAGTGTGAAAGCAAATGGACTAAAGTAAGTTGAATTACCAGCACCATCTGTAGCAGTAATATTTACATTTCCTGTTTTTATAGCATCCTTAGAAATTGTAATCTTGTATCTACCTTTATTAGTTTCACCAGTTTCTGCACTTGTAACCAGAGCACTATCATTATAAGAATTGCCCAAGTTTACAGATTTAATTCCAGTGTGGGCATCCAAAGTTTCTGCATAAATTACATAATCTGACTTGCCATTTACAAGAACTTCACCAGTAATCAGGTTTCCACTCTCATCATAAACCTTGAGCTCTGCAGGAGCGATGGTGTCAACATTCACAGACGTAGAAACATAATTAACGTTTCCAGCCAGGTCGGTCATTTTCACCCAAATTGTATTTGCACCTTCTGCCAGACCGGAAATTATTCCTGCGTAGGCCGCATCAGTACCAGTTCCAGTCTTGCTGAAAGAAACGTAGTTTGTTGTAGTTTTGTAATCAGTTGTAGTATCTGAACCAGCAAGACTAGTTCCTTCTACCGTAGAAAGATTTGTTTCGGTTACACTAAGATTAAACTTGATTGCGTTTTTGGTGTACCAGTTGGTTTTTGTAGAACCGTCAGAAACTTCTACTGCAGCCGGGCTAAATGATGATGTGTTAAATGTGCCTGCAGGCAAAGTCGTATCCACAGTCACCGTCTTAGTTGCATATGTTGTTTTGCCAGCCATGTCTGTAACGGTAATTGTAAATGTGTAAGTTCCGTCAGAAAGTTCATCATCTTTCTTGCCACCAGTTCTACTGCTTGTGATTGTAAGCGACTTAGTCCAAGTTGCCTTCGTTCCATCAGAAACAGCCACCTGGAGATTTGCACTTGCAGAAGTATCACTTCCTGTAACCGTAATACTTGGGACCGTTTCTTTATCACTAGAAGTTGAATAAAGTGTCTCTTGATTTGAGCCGTCCTTCTGAGTGATTGTAACAGATTTTATTCCGTTCAAATCCCAAACTGAGCCGGTAAGTGTGATTGTAGAATTTGTTATCAAAGTCGAAACATCGCTGGAACTTGTAGGATTTGCGGTATCAACTCTTACATAAGCAGGGGATGCAAGTTTTGAAGTTGCGTTGCCATTTTTGTCTACTGCCGCAATGTAAAGATACTTTGTAGCCCCTTCTTTTCCTGTAATATTGAATGACCAGCTTGTAGTGCCTGTTGCTTTGGTCCAACCTTTGTCGGTCCAATTTTTATCTGTCAAAGCATCGCTGGTAACTGTTGCTGGAGCATTTTCACTATTATCCAAAAGATTGTAATAAACTGCACTCGTGCCAGTTGCATCTTCTGCATTACCTTTTACGGTAATTGAAGTACTATTCTGATATGAATCTTTTGATAAATCTGGAGTTACAATATTTATAGTCGGAGCCGTAGTATCCAAGCGGATATTTCTTGTTACGGTGCTTGTTTTTCCAACTTTATCTTTTGCTGTGATTTCGTAGGTGTAAAGGCCGTCTGTTGGGTTAGTAATTGTAACCGTATAGGCTGTTTTGTCTACGGTGCTAGATGTAGAAGTTGAAATTGTATAATCCTTTGTTTCAGTGCCAGTACCAGCTGTTAAAAGTGTACCATCCTTCTTTATTGTGATAGTAGTAGGATTTTCAGTCGCACGCCCATTTGTTTCTGTGATTTCATAAGTTATACCAAATTTATCTGAACTAGAAACAGTTTTGGTTTCTGATGATTCTATACTTTCCTCACCAACCTTTGTTGCAATTGTAGGGGCAGACATATCCACATCAAAATCCTTATTCACAATCTCACTTACATTACCGGCTGCATCGACTGCTGAAACATAAACCTTGTAGCTTCCTTCGCCTAAAGCAGAAGTATCAGATTCTCCCGACTTGAATGCCTGGTAGAAGTTGAAACTTGTAGTGCCAGCGGTGCCTTTTGTCCAGCCATTCCATGTTGAATCAACAAGGGCAGTAGCACCAGAAGTTACCTGTGTAGGTGCTGTGGCATCCTTTGCCTTTATCTGATACCAGAGTGCTTTTACAGATGATTCTGCATCTTTATAACTTCCTTCAAAACGGTAGTTGCTTTCTGAAATCGCATTTATACCTGTTGCACCGTCTGGAGATATGATTTTTACATCTTGAGGGGCATTTGTATCTACAGTTGTTGTATATATTGCAGACTTTACGGTATTTCCAGCTGCATCTGTCAATTCAAACTGGTACTGGTATTTATCTCCATTTGCAAAACTTGCATTTCCTAAAGGAACTTTCTGGGTCCAAGGTGAAGTTGTACCTTTTACATAAACTACACCCTTAGAAGCTGTCGTTTCCTCAAAAGTTTCGCTTGTATCGTTATATTTCTTTTCAATAACTTTAAGATTATTTTCTCCCAGAGCGTTCGTATCGCTTCTTGCTCCATTAAATTCAAAACTTGTACCTGTGATATATTCTCCAAGAATGGTAGTTACACTAAGAACTGGGTCTGCGGTATCGAAAATGAAAGTCGTACTGCCTACTTCTTTTCCATCGGAAGTAAACTTTGTACTTGTGTTTCCTGACTTGTCGCTTGCTGTGATTGTCACAGTTTTTGTTCCCTGGATTGGGCTACCGCTGGTTCCAAAAACTTTTGACCAATTTTCGTCGTAAAAGTTCATTGTGTAGTACCAGTTGTCTGTTCCTGTTACTACCTTTGTTACGCTTTCGCTGCCACTTGTTACCTTTATCTTAACTTCGCTTACCCCAGAAGTTACGTCGCTCGCACTTCCTCGGAATGTGTAGCTCGTTGCCTTGGTGTCTTCTCGGCCTGGTAATGCTGTCAATGTTACTGTCGGAGCTTCTGTATCTACCAAAACTGTAATTGTTCTTGTCGTAGTTCTTCCAGAAGCGTCTGTCGCACTTATTACATATTTGTGATTGCCGTTTGTAAGGTCTTTTTGGCTCAAAGACCAGCTTCCGCTGAGGCCTGTCGTATCTGAAGAATCTGATGTCTGTTTTACGCTAGTCTGATTTTCACTGTCCTTTGTTACGCTTACACTTACTTTTGAACCGGTATCGCTGCATTTTCCTGACAGAGTAAAGGCGTTTTTATTAATACCTATGCTAGTTTCTCCATCAGCAATATTATTCTGAGCAGAACTTCCATCCAACGTATATGCTAATTCTGACAATTCTGGAGCTGCGGTATCATATACGAACTCTTTTGTTACCACTGCTGATACGTTTCCAGCTTTATCATAAGCTGTGATATTTACATATTTTGTTCCCTGGCTTCCAAATACGGTATTGTCAAGGTCTGCTACTTTCTGGTTGTAGGTCCAGTTGCTTGTTCCCTCTGCTGTTACAGGGTCTGTTTTTGCATAACTTGTTGCAGTAGAGTCTGTGCCATTTGAATAGTAAAGTTGAATCTTGCTTAATCCAGAAGATGGCTCGGTATCATTAGCTGTTCCGCTGAATGTAACACTTGTTCCGTCGAATGAGTAGCCATTTGGAACAGTCACGCTTTCTCCAACTGTTGGCTTTGTAGTATCTATCACAAGAGACTTTGTTGTCTGGCTTGTTTTGCCTACAATATCTGTTGCGGTTATTTTGATTGTGTATGAACCGTCTTTAAGGTAATCTGTATCAGAAGAATTTGCAGTGCTGACTTTTATTGTCTGGGTAAAGTTGTCCTCTGATGGACTTGTCTTTGCTGTAATATCAGATTTTGTCCATGATTTTACAGATTTTCCATCAGATTCAAGGGCTTCTATTGTCACTTTTTCAAGTTGATTGCTATCCCATGCTTTTCCGCTGATTGTGACATTTCCTTTGTAGATGTTTCCTGTTTCTACTGTCGTGTAGCTTGCGTTCAAGCCTGGTGCGGATTTATCCACATCAAAATCCTTATTCACAATCTCACTTACATTACCGGCTGCATCGACTGCTGAAACATAAACCTTGTAGCTTCCTTCGCCTAAAGCAGAAGTATCAGATTCTCCCGACTTGAATGCCTGGTAGAAGTTGAAACTTGTAGTGCCAGCGGTGCCTTTTGTCCAGCCATTCCATGTTGAATCAACAAGGGCAGTAGCACCAGAAGTTACCTGTGTAGGTGCTGTGGCATCCTTTGCCTTTATCTGATACCAGAGTGCTTTTACAGATGATTCTGCATCTTTATAACTTCCTTCAAAACGGTAGTTGCTTTCTGAAATCGCATTTATACCTGTTGCACCGTCTGGAGATATGATTTTTACATCTTGAGGGGCATTTGTATCTACAGTTGTTGTATATATTGCAGACTTTACGGTATTTCCAGCTGCATCTGTCAATTCAAACTGGTACTGGTATTTATCTCCATTTGCAAAACTTGCATTTCCTAAAGGAACTTTCTGGGTCCAAGGTGAAGTTGTACCTTTTACATAAACTACACCCTTAGAAGCTGTCGTTTCCTCAAAAGTTTCGCTTGTATCGTTATATTTCTTTTCAATAACTTTAAGATTATTTTCTCCCAGAGCGTTCGTATCGCTTCTTGCTCCATTAAATTCAAAACTTGTACCTGTGATATATTCTCCAAGAATGGTAGTTACACTAAGAACTGGGTCTGCGGTATCGAAAATGAAAGTCGTACTGCCTACTTCTTTTCCATCGGAAGTAAACTTTGTACTTGTGTTTCCTGACTTGTCGCTTGCTGTGATTGTCACAGTTTTTGTTCCCTGGATTGGGCTACCGCTGGTTCCAAAAACTTTTGACCAATTTTCGTCGTAAAAGTTCATTGTGTAGTACCAGTTGTCTGTTCCTGTTACTACCTTTGTTACGCTTTCGCTGCCACTTGTTACCTTTATCTTAACTTCGCTTACCCCAGAAGTTACGTCGCTCGCACTTCCTCGGAATGTGTAGCTCGTTGCCTTGGTGTCTTCTCGGCCTGGTAATGCTGTCAATGTTACTGTCGGAGCTTCTGTATCTACCAAAACTGTAATTGTTCTTGTCGTAGTTCTTCCAGAAGCGTCTGTCGCACTTATTACATATTTGTGATTGCCGTTTGTAAGGTCTTTTTGGCTCAAAGACCAGCTTCCGCTGAGGCCTGTCGTATCTGAAGAATCTGATGTCTGTTTTACGCTAGTCTGATTTTCACTGTCCTTTGTTACGCTTACACTTACTTTTGAACCGGTATCGCTGCATTTTCCTGACAGAGTAAAGGCGTTTTTATTAATACCTATGCTAGTTTCTCCATCAGCAATATTATTCTGAGCAGAACTTCCATCCAACGTATATGCTAATTCTGACAATTCTGGAGCTGCGGTATCATATACGAACTCTTTTGTTACCACTGCTGATACGTTTCCAGCTTTATCATAAGCTGTGATATTTACATATTTTGTTCCCTGGCTTCCAAATACGGTATTGTCAAGGTCTGCTACTTTCTGGTTGTAGGTCCAGTTGCTTGTTCCCTCTGCTGTTACAGGGTCTGTTTTTGCATAACTTGTTGCAGTAGAGTCTGTGCCATTTGAATAGTAAAGTTGAATCTTGCTTAATCCAGAAGATGGCTCGGTATCATTAGCTGTTCCGCTGAATGTAACACTTGTTCCGTCGAATGAGTAGCCATTTGGAACAGTCACGCTTTCTCCAACTGTTGGCTTTGTAGTATCTATCACAAGAGACTTTGTTGTCTGGCTTGTTTTGCCTACAATATCTGTTGCGGTTATTTTGATTGTGTATGAACCGTCTTTAAGGTAATCTGTATCAGAAGAATTTGCAGTGCTGACTTTTATTGTCTGGGTAAAGTTGTCCTCTGATGGACTTGTCTTTGCTGTAATATCAGATTTTGTCCATGATTTTACAGATTTTCCATCAGATTCAAGGGCTTCTATTGTCACTTTTTCAAGTTGATTGCTATCCCATGCTTTTCCGCTGATTGTGACATTTCCTTTGTAGATGTTTCCTGTTTCTACTGTCGTGTAGCTTGCGTTCAAGCCTGGTGCGGATTTATCCACATCAAAAATTACATGAGCATAATTATCACTAGAAGTTTCATTGCCAGCCTTATCCTTGGCTTTTACCCAAAGATTCCAGCCCTTAGCTTCTGTCAAACTACCTTCCTCACTGCCAATTTTCTTTGTGAAAGACCAGTTTGCCGAAGAAGAAACAACTTCAATCCACTCTTTAGAATCTGCGACAGGAGCTGTAGAAGATTTTGTCAAAATATAACTATAACTGTAAAGTCCTGAACCAACATCATTATCCTTTGCTGTTCCTGCAAAAGTAAATTTTCCTTCAGAAATGGCTTTAGAACCGGTGTAAGAATTATCCGGAGAATCAATCGTAAGAGTTGTTGGAGCCGTATTATCAATAATATTCACAACACTTTCAACATTACTTGAATGGAAAGCCTTATCATAAACAATGTAATAAGAAATTTCAGAAGCTTCCGGGGCAGTAACTTTATCTTTAAGGATATAATCACTTCCTACAATAAAATCCCCTGTCACGCCATCATCACTTGTTCCGTATTTTCCAACATAAGTATATTTGTCTGTAGAAGCTAGACTATTTTCGTCCACTGAACTTGGCAAATTAGTTGACGCAGCCACATAACCAGTAGCCAAAGAAGCATCTTCTGCCTCTGTTACTTTAAATACATAGAAAGGATGACTCGTTGAATTTATCTTTATTTTATTAGTTACACTTTCACCTGGTTGTGAATAAGTAGGATCTGCAGTTATAGACCTGATGACAGGAGCTGCAGCTGTTACTTCAACCCAGAAACGCCCAGTTTTTGTTGCAACAGAATTTGCATCTGTTACTGTGATTTCCATCCACTGATTTCCGGAAGCAGTTGGCAGGGTGAGTGAATAAGAAATATCTTTTGAACCTTGCTGGGCAGAATTTAAATTTTCACTTGCCCAACTTCGTTTAACTTCAACATTATTAATTCCATCATCATCAACTAAACGGAGCAACAACTGTCCGCCAGAAACAAACCTGTTGATAGCGGCATTTCCTTTCGCAGTCAACATACTTTCATCTGATAAAGAAAGATTTACTGCACTACTATTTGGAATAATAATCGGATTATCAGTTGTTTGGTCAACGATATAAGAATCCGAAGTTTTTTCAGAAAGATTTCCTGCTCTATCCCAAGCTGTAATTTTGATTTTTACCGCTCTTTCGGTAGTACCTGTAGTCTGATTATATAAATCTTTTGTATGAATTACAAAACTCTGCCTTGTAGGGCTGGTGATATAATGTTTTGTAGACGCTGTAGTATCAGAATCAGCCTTAAACTCAATAGATTTTCCAGTCGTAGCATCAATAATTTCAAAATAAGGTTTATTTGTTGTAGTATCAATAATATCAAAAGAATCAGCAAGCGAAGTCACCAAAGTAACATCACCATTAAGATAACCATCCTTCAAATAGTCACCAGTGCTATCAGTAACGTATTTTTGTGCCGTAGGAGTAAGAGAATTTATACTGATTTCAGGGCCTTCCACATCATACATTACAGTTTTATTTACAGTTGTCTGCAAACTACTCAAATAAGATGTGATAGAAAAAGCATATTCTTTACCCTCTTCATATACAGGAGTGAAAGAGAAAGAATATTGTTTTCCACTTTCCACAGCGACATAGTCATCATCAGCACCAAAATCTTTAGTATAAATTGGCTCTGCAAGCCCTTCCTGGGTGATAGTAACAATTGGATAGCCATCTTCTACAATTGTAGTTCCAGAAATTTTCTGTGCATCACCTTTTTTCTGATAAGTGATTGTGCCAGCTGGTTCCGAAATGGTAAGACTTGGAGCTGCCCCACTTGAAGCAAAGAAAACACCATAAGTGCCACCGTTATAACCTTTTACTTCATTTCCATTCTGGTCATGACCTTCTACTCCAAAAATATAGGATTGGCCAATTACAAAAACATCAGAACCTTCCGCTACTTTTCGTTTAGAGTTAGACATTGGAACAATGAATTTGTAAGTGCTGCCATTTTTTTCAGGATCTCCAGTAAGAGGATAGATTTTTGAACTATCAGCCACAGCGTTTGCATTTGCATCACACTTAAGGGCGTAAACTTTAAGACTTTCAGCATCCAAAGGAATAGAGTCCAAACCTGTTGAAACTTCAATAACAAGCTGAGAGCCATTTGAAATATTATTTTCTGAACCAATAAAGTCACTTCCATCTTTTTTCAAAGCATCACGTCCAGAAATAATAAATCTAGGATTGTTTTCCGGGTTCAAAGAAAAATTACTTTTTTCAATTTTGTTTGCAGCCAGAACTTCTTTTACAGTATTGACAGCCGTTGCCGACCGATTTTCACCCGAAAGCAGATATGTTCCGGCAAACATTTTGTAAACTTCTGTGATTTTGTAGTTTTCCAAAACTGATGATGAAATATCATCATACAAATAATATGTCGAAGTAGAGTTTCCGTTTGCGTCATCGCTAGAACTTGTACTTGCGTCTACAGGGTAGCGTTTTGCATCATCATAGGCAGTAATTGTACAGTAGCGGATTTGTGTTCCATTTTTTGATGTAGAACCATAAATTTTAGAATAATCATTTTCCTGGCCGTCTGCAAAATTTGCAAAATCCAGGCTGATTGTTGGAGGTACGTTTGATTTTGTGATTGTTGTTAAAAGATTTGTACATTCTGGGTCTGAATAAAATTTAATATCGATATGGCTGATTGAATTATCGTCCGCAGCCTGACCTTGCAGCGAGAAAGTTTGACCGTAAGCGTCTGGAGTTTCGGATAATTTTGTTCCAGGTCTCTGCAAAACTACAACAGGTGGGGTATTATCAATAACAAAAGTCCTGGTTTTGGTGATTGTATGACCACCTTCATCAGAAATTGCAATTGTGGCTTCGTAAGAACCGTCTAAAATTCCATCATTTTTAGGATTGATGATTACCTTCCAATCGCCACTTCCGTCACCGGAAAATTGGGCTGCATAGGTAAAAGCGGAATTTTTACCATCCGTTCGAGTAACAGTAACTACAATCTCTTTGATTGTACCGTCGTCGGACCAAGTTCCGCCCAAGGCAAATTCATCACGAATAATTGCATCAGTTTCTGGACTTGTAATTTCCAATTCCGGGGCTTCCGTATCGACAGAAGCTCCAAGACCAATTTCACAGGAAATAAAAATTGCAAAAAATACACTATAAACAGCCAATACTGTTAGCAAAAAGGAACGTTTTTTCATGACATCAACCCCAATTTTTTTTATTTGAAAAAAGGATTTTTGCCCCCCCCCTTATACCATACTTTTGTACGGTAAGAAGAGCAAAAAAAATATCTCTTTATTTAAGCATTTTCGGCTATTTATTTAAGTATCTTTATGGAAATCTCTAAAAATGGCAATTTTCAGGGATACCCCTATTTTATTCTATTTTAGGCAATTAACATTAGGGAACCTCTAAAATTGCGATTTTTAGGTAAC
>CAVFQN010000266.1:0-14179 GCA_963624615.1 Treponemataceae bacterium
ACAACTGATTCTGATACTGGTACTGTTACAGAAAAATCTACAAAAACTAATTCTGATAGTTCAAAGGTTGAAAACTCAAAAATTAAAAACGGTGATGGCTCTTCTTCAGAAACTACGACAAAGACTGGTTCTGATGGTTCAACTGAAACTACAACCGAGGCAAAGGATTCGTCTGGTAATGTAATTGAAGAATCAACAGAAAAGAAAAATTCTTTTGGAATTGTAACAGATAACTATGTAAAGAAAACTGATTCTTCGACTGGTACCGTTACAGAAACAACTGAAAAGAAAGATGATTCTGGCAATGAAATCTATAATTCTGATGTAAAAAAGGATTCAAACGGTAATGTGGTTGAAGAGCATACGGTAGAAAAAGATTCTGATGGTAATGTGCTTTATACTTCTGATGTAAAAAAAGATTCTGATGGTAATGTGATTGAAGAATACACAGAAAAAAAGGATTCTGCTGGTAATGTGATTTCTAAATCTGAAACATCAACAGATGTTTTGACTGGTGCTGTTACTGAAAAAGAAACTGAAAAAGATGGGACCAAGATCGAAACTGTAACATCTACAGGTTCGGAAGGTACAACGACAGTCATAAAAACAACAGCTTATACTAATGGAACTGTAAAGGTTGAAACAAAATCAACTGATAAAAACGGAAAGATAACTCGTTCTGAAAAAACTGGTCAGGCTACAACTAAAACAGAATCTCTCTTTGATGGTACTATAAGAACTACAACAACGACAACTTATACTGACGGCAGCAATAAAACTGAGACTGTCATAACAAAGTCTGATGGTTCAACATCTGGCGGAACTTCTGGTGGCTCAACACCTGGAACTACAGTTCTTTCATCTACAACAACAGAAACTGCTACGGATGGTTCTTCATCAGAAAAAACAATAAAGACAAATACTGATGGTTCAACAGAAACTACGACAACTTCTAAAGATTCTAGCGGAACTCTTACCGAAGAAACTTCTATAAAGAAAGATTCATCCGGAAATGTAACAGAAACTTCTGTAAAGAAAACTGATACATCTACTGGAACTGTCACAACAAGTACTAAAAATGGTGATGGAAGCAGTGAAGTTGTAACCGAGACTAAAGATACTGATGGTAATAGCAAGATTGTAACAGAGACTACAAAATCAGATGGAAGTAGCAAGATTGTAATAGAAACTAAAGATGCTGACGGAAATGTTGTTTCTAAGACAGAAAAAACTAGTTCTTTTGGTGATGGTGAAAGCACAACTCAGGAAGAAGAGCTTCCTGATGGTTCTAAAAAAACTACAACTGTAACCAAATATTCTGATAAAAGTTATAAAACTGAAGAGTCTATTACAAAACCTGATGGTACTAAAGAATCTACAACGACTATAACCTATGATGATGGAACTTTAAAATCTGAAACTTCTCTGATTACTAAACCTGATGGTTCTAAAACTGAAACTACAACAAGGCCTTTGACAGATTCAGGCTCTGGTTCAGATTCTTCTGATCCATCATCGGATGATGGTTCAACGGAAACTATCACAAAAGAAACAAAGCCTGACGGTTCAACAACAGAAACTACAACTGTGAAAAATTCGTCTGGAGTACAAACTTATTCTTCTGAAATAAAGAAAGATTCTTCTGGAACTGTTACAGGTTCTACAACAACTAAAAAAGATCCTTCGGGAACTGTAACAAATCAAACGATTTACACAGTAACAAAAGATCCTTCTACTGGGGCTATCATAGAAACAACAACAAAATCTCCGGCAAGTTCTTCTTCAGGCAGCGACTCGTCAGGAAGTTCACCTGATCTTACAGAAAATGATGGTTCAACGGAAATTATCAAAAAAGTGACGAACTTTGACGGTTCTACAACAGAAATCACAACTAAGACTAATACTTCTGGTACTTATTCTTCTGAAGTAACAAAAGATCCTTCTGGAAATGTTACTTATGAAAATACAACAGAAAAAGATCCTTCTGGAACTGTAACAAATCAGTTTACTTATGAAAAAACTAAAGACTCTTCAACTGGAGCTACTACAGAAAAAACAACTTCTAAAGACGATGACGGAACTATAAAAACTTCTATAAGTTATAAATCTTCAGTTACATCTGGTGGAACAACAACAACTACTACTATAACGTCTGGAACTGAAACAAAGCCAGATGGTTCAGTTACAACTACAGATAAAAATGAAGAGGAAATTACAGATTCTACTGGAGCTACTACAAAAGAAACTACAAGTACAACTCAGACTACAAAAGGTGGTAATGAAACTGTTATAAAGGTAACTGAAAAATCAAAAACTCCTTCTGGAACTAACCAAACTACAATTACGGATACAACAACAATTATTACTACGGTTGAACCGGGTGGGGGTATTTCTACACAAACAATTGAGGAAAAAGGAAAAGAAACCAAGCCTAATTCTGATGGTTCAATAAGTACTGTAAAAGAAGCAACTGCAACAACAGTTAAAACAGAAACGAGTTCTGATGGTTCGAGGATAGAATTTGGCGTTATTGGTGACGCTTCTGGAATTAAAGTCAATATCTTACAGAAAACTTCTAAAGAAGTGCCTGTAACTTTGACTGTAGATGGAACAGAACTTACTTACTCTGTTGATTCAAGTTATGACGGTTCTTGTCTCTGGTATGTTGATAACGAAAAAGTTACGACCCTTGTAGAATCTGAAAGTTCTGAATCAGAGTCTGAAAGTGATGGAAGCAGAACTTATATTCCAACAACATCAAGCACTTACTCAATTGACACTAATAATTATACAACTGGTCACCATTCAATAATGGTTTTGGTAAAAGACAATGGAAAATCTTATTCAAAAACAATCAACTTCACGGTAACAAGATAAGGGAGGATAAGTTATGAATAACAAGATGAAAAAACTTTTTAATACACTTACAGTTCTTTTATTGAGCTTTTCTCTGATTGGAATTCTTTCTTGTACGAATTTGATTTCTGGCAATGAGACTGAAGAATCTTTAGAAACAGAAATTGCAACAGGAAATGATGGGGAAAAACAAATTGAAAAAGATGTAGGGCCCACAAGACTTTGCGTCTCTGTTGGAAACATGGCTGTTCCTGCAGCTCGTTCTACAATTGCTCCTTCAAATCTTTCTAGAAATAATATTTCTAAGACTGCATTGTTCTATGCTTATACAGACTTTGTTATTGAGGAAACGGTAAAAAAAGAAACAACTGTAGAAAAATTGGTAAAAGAATGGAATTCAGTAGATGGAAGCACAGCACTTGATCTAATGGAAAAGGATACTGAAGTTCTCATAGATGCTGGTCTTTATAATTTTGTACTGCGACTTTACAACAGTGACAATGTTCTTGTTGCAATCAGTGAAATTAATGATTACATGGTTCAGCCGGGTGGAAACGCCATAAATTTTACTTCAACTGCTCCTCTTGAAGGAACTGGAAAAGTGGATATTAGTTTGGGCTGGACTAGCGACAAGAGAATTGGAAAGGTTCAGGCAGGTTTGTTTACCCTGGAAGATGATACAGTGGCCATTACTGACTTTGATTATACAGACTGCCAAACTTCAACTGGTGATGATATAGCAAAAACTTATGTAAAATACCAGCAATCTTCAGTTCCAGTTGGTCACTATTACATTAAGTTTAATGTTTATGACACAAGTAATACAACTGTAATCGCTAAGTTTATGGACGTAATCATTGTTGAAGCTGGAAGAACATCTTCAGATTCAAGAATTCTTGAAAAAGTTGATACTCTGTATTCGATTACTTATGATAAAAACGGTGGCGAATATATAGAAGGATATACTCCTGTTACTGTTCACAATGCTTACACAGGTGTTCTTTTGCCAACAGAAACAAAAATCAAAAAGACAGGTTATAAGTTTGGCAACTGGCTTGATACTTGTAGTGATTCTTGTGATGGAAAAACAACCCGCCGTACTCTTCTTCCAACTGTAAAAGGTGAAGACGGCAATATTGTTCAAAATCCTCTGATTATAAAAGATCATGCTTATACTGCACAGTGGATTGCAGAAAACTACACTCTTACATACAAGGATATGGGAGACAAAGTATTCAGTGGAGAAGGCGATACTTCAGGTTTTGTAGCAAGTCATACTTACGATACTGAAACAACACTTCCAAATCCTTTAAAAACAGGATACATCTTTGGCGGATGGTATACAGATTCTGCATGTAAAGGAACAGCTTATACAAAAATCGGCAAAACTGATATTACGGCTAACACAACACTTTACGCAAAGTGGACACCGATAACTTACACAATTAAGTTTGACAGAAATGATTCAACAATTACAAACGGAACTTTGTCAGGTAATTATGCAGATGTAACTTGCACTTATGATAGCGAATATACTTTGGAAGATGTATTTACTGTCGCTGGAAAGGTAACAAAAGCCTTTGTTTGTACAGACTCTAGCGGTAAGGAAGTAGGAAAATTTATTGGCTGGGCTCTTAAATCTGATGGAGCTCAGGTTTACGGAAACAAACAGACTATAAAAAATCTTACAGTAACAAATGGCGAAACAGTTACACTTTATGCTAAGTGGATTGCCGGAAAATATGCTATCAACTTTAACGCAAATAGCGGTTCAGGAACTATAAATGGTATAGAAGCTGAAACCGGGGATGGTAAAAAAGTAACTCTTCCAAATCCTGCAGACTCTGAAAGTTCTTCAATTTCTAAAACTGGTTATACTTTTAAAAATTGGAATACTCAGGCTGATGGGACTGGAACGGCTTATGTAGCAGGTACAGAAGTAAATGCACTTTCCTCTACCATTGGTGAAGTAATTACTCTCTATGCTCAGTGGAAAGCAAATTCTTATACTGTAGAATTTAGTACTACAGGTTCGAGAACAAATTCTCGTGAAGGTCTTGGTAAGTCGATTTCTGCAACTGGTTCAATGGATTCTATGACTTTTACTTACGACGAAGAACAAACTTTATCAGATTATTCTCTTACAGCACCAGATGGCTACTACTTTGCAAATTGGAACACAAATGCTGATGGAAGTGGAGCTGCCTACAGCGACAAAGAAACTGTAAAAAATCTTACGGTAGAAAACTCTGGTAAAGTTACCCTCTATCCTGTATTTAAGCCTTATCAGTTTACTGTAACTTATGATAATAATTCTGGAGTTCCTGTAACAGCAACAAGTACAGTTGTAGGTCGTATGACAACGCAGTATACAGAATATGATTCTATTGATTTGGTAAGTGTAAACACATTCCACAGAGACGGCTACATTATGGACGGCTGGACTTTGAACTCTGACGGAAGTGGAGATTTACTGGAAGTTGATACTGCTTGTGTAGGACAGGTTTCAAAAAATGGTACACCTGTAATTCTCTACGCTCACTGGACTCCTGTTACTTACACTGTAAGGTACGAAGGTAACGGTGGAACAATTTCTGGCTATGATGGTTCTGATGTAAAACAAACTTATGACGAAGTCAACCAGGCTCCGGAAGTAATTGCCCGTCCAGGTTACACTTTCAAAGGCTGGGCTTTGAACTCATCTTCAACTACTGCAAAAGCTGGCTGTTCTGCAACTGGTACTACAGCTTCTATCTCAACTTCAACAGTAAAAAATGCTTCTGTTAATCAGGGTGAAGAAGTAACACTTTATGCAGTTTGGGAACTTGATACATATAAGATTACTTATAATGCAAATGGTGGAAGTTGGAAGAATACTTCTTATGTAAAAGTCTATACAACGTTGAATTCCGTAAATCTGCCGGATGCAAGATATATTTACAGGGCCGGAGCTGCTTTTGATGGTTGGAAGGATAGTTCTACAAATGAAATTGTGTCTTCAATTTCTGCAGGTTCAGCTGGCGATAAAAATTACATCGCACAGTGGCGTGCTGTTTGTACAAAACTGACTTTAAGTGACTCATTTATCCTCTTTACAGGTTCTGGCCAGACAAAACAGTGTACTTCTAATCCTATATTTTCTGGAGTTGCACCTAATAATTACACAACAATTTGGTCTAGTGCAGACGAAAGCATTGCAACGGTAGACAACAATGGAAATATCATTGCAAGGGGAACCGGAACTACATCCATTACTGCAAAAGTTGATGACAAGATTGCAACCTGCGTTGTTGTTGTAAAGTCTTCTAACAGTGCTCTTGAATACAATACAGGTTCTGCACCGGTAACTATAAGAGGTAGTAAGACATATTACACAAACAATCAGTATCTTCTTGCCTTCTATTCGAACGGCTTGGGAAATATTGACTTTGTTGGAAGACCAAATACTTCTACTGCATGGAAGCAAACAACTTATTATTATGCAGGCTGGTATTCTCAGGTAGTAAGCAGTAATCGTGCTGCTTCATACAGCTTTACTGCAAAACCTGTAATTGCTTACGACAAAAACACAGGAATTAACTACGTAGTTATGTACCTAATTCTTACAAACACGTCAGAGACACAGAGTTCTACATACAAACTCGGTTACAATGCAGACGTTCAGATGGGGGCAAACGACTATGCCCCAATCCAGGAAACAGATTACGGCTTCCGTATGTGGGACGACAATGCTCATATTGAACTTCAGGCTCATATCCATCCTACAAGATACAGCGAAGTAACAAACGTAGACCACCAGTGGATGGGAAGATACTCTTACCGTTTTACTAATAACTTTGAAACAAAAAATACATATTCAAATCCTTTGACCGGCGTAGACTCTTCTATTGCATTCAGCTGGAACAATATTCCGCTTGGACCTGGCCAGTCTGCAATCAGATGTGTTTACTTTACTTTGCGTGGCATTTAATTGAGGAGGAACTTTATGAATAAGATGTTTAGAAATGTATTGCTGATTTCGATGATCTTCGCTGCAAGTCTTTTTACAGGCTGTAAAACGGACTTAGTCGAAGATAATTATGATGCCTCAGTTCCTGTAGATGAGTCCGGGGCAACATTGGGCTACATCAGGGTTTCTTCTCTTAGTGGTGCAATAGAAGCTAGATCTGCAGTTTCTGTAGCCAGAGAGGCAACAGCTGTGGAAGGGGATTCTACAATCATAGCAACAGAACTTACAAAGTTGAATATTGCTAAGGTTGTGCTTACTTCTAATGCTGATACGGTTCTTGATAGTACAAAATACGATGTTTCAAAATATACGACTGTGGGAACTTGGACTTCTGATGCAGATGCTACAGAAACAAGCGGTAATGCTATTGTAAAAATGCAGGCTGATAAGACAATTTCAATTCCTACAGGTTTTACTTACCAGTTTACCATCAACCTTTATGATGAAGCCGATGTTTTGGTTGCTTCTGGAAGTACAAATAAAGAGATTTCTACAGGCTTCAATGAATTGAGTTTTATCGTTGGACAGGCAACCAGCGGTAATGGTGCATTCAGAATCAAAAACTGCTTTAAAGTAGCAGATCGAGTTTCCAAAGTTATGGCTGGTATTTTTGATGTGGAAACAGACGAAGCTGTGAAAATTTCTGATACAGAAAGTCTTGATTTAGAGGAATGTGCAATTGTAACATTAGAAGAAAACGCATGGGCTTATTATCTTGCTTCAAAAATCCCGGCTGGTTCTTATATTTACAAAGTTCAGGTTTATGGTAACCAGAGCAACGAAGATGTTCTCTTAAACAGTTTTTCTTATGTAATTCAGATTGATGCAGGACTTACAACTTATAGCGATACAAAAGAACTTACAAATATCAATACTCTCTATCAGATTGCCTACGAACTCGGTTCGGAAGCTTTTTGGGTGGAAGGGGCTTCTCCTGTTTATTACAGAAACAATAATACTACAACAGTTCTTCCTGTTGCTGCCAGCATGTACCGCGAAGGATATTCTTTTGTGGGCTGGCATACAGTTCCTTCTATAGCTCCTACTTATAAAGCCGGTGAAGACCTTGTAACGGTAATTCCAGCTGGAGATGCAGCTAATGCAGAAGATAAAACTTTCTGGGCAGAATGGCAGCCAAATAATCTTACTTACAAGGTTACTCTCCATGAGTCTGAAGCAAAAAAGTTTGATATAAAAGGAAGTCTTTTAAATGATACAACTTACGTTGTAGAAGCTCCTGTTGGTTATGACAATTACAAGTGGTTCGTTGATAACGAGCATCAGGAAAAATATGATGGCGAGCCAGTTGCAAAACTCAACATTCAGTTCTATGACGGCGGTCACCATGACATTACTGTTCACGTTTCAAAAGATGGCAAAGATTATTCTGAGCAGGTAAAACTTACAGTTACACGTCTTCCAGACTTCCCGATTACATACAAAAACGGAAATTATCAGGATTTTACAACTGGTGACTTTACCGGTACTCACGAAGAAACTTATGCTCCTGTATTCTACTATGGCGGAACTACAGTTCTTGATGTTCCAACAATGGAATACTACGACTTTGCCGGTTATTATCTTTCAGCAAATTTTGCTACTCCAGAAATTACTTCTATATCTGGTACAGATTATGATGATGAAATTACACTGTATGCAAAATGGGAGTCAAAGAATCCTCTTAAAGTTACAATTCCTCAAAACAGCATAAAGAACTTTGAATCTATGGGGCTTATGACACATGGAAGTGATATCTATGCACTTGGTAGTTTTGATGACAAAGAAAAGTGGCATACATATCAGTTCCTTGATAAGACTAGTGATAATCTTTCTGCTAATTTGCGCAGTAACCAGCATAGAACAGGCTCTGCTTATTACGGCTTCTATCCTGCAAGTGCAGTTGCTTCTTATATTGATGAGAACTTAACAGATACTACGATTGTACTTGATTACAAGGGGCAGAAACAGACTGGTACAACAAATACTCTTGCTTCTTATGACTTTATGACAGGCAAGATTACTGGAGAAGGTCTTGAAAGTCAGCTTGATTTTGTCCAGCTTGGCGAAAGACTGAACTTTACCTTAAACAAAGTCCCAGCTGATAAAACATTCAAGAAGATGGTTCTCTACGT
This sequence comes from Treponemataceae bacterium, assembly GCA_963624615.1. Taxonomy (GTDB): domain Bacteria; phylum Spirochaetota; class Spirochaetia; order Treponematales; family Treponemataceae; genus Treponema_D. Next base: position 8,998 of record CAVFQN010000266.1, read on the forward strand.
TCCAGATGTGTACATTCCGACAGTCGGAGTTGTTGATATGACAGCTGATAAACCTGCATTTGAATGTACAGAAACAATTCCAACTGATAACTACAATCACTTTGAAATGGAACTTGACCTTACTTCAAGCGACGGTAGTCTTGTTATTAGTACAATACTGCCTCCGTTTAATGCAAATGGTAAGTCTGTAATTTTGACTTTGATTGACAGCGACAATAATTACTATAACGCATACTTTGACGGTGCAGACTATAAAGCCGGTCAAGTTTACGATGGAAGTGCTGATGTTGTCAGTCTGCCACACTTTGTAACAATTGGTGGAAAGGATGTTGCAACTCACAACTTGGGTGCATATTCTCCGGAAGATTACGGTACTCTGTATGCTTGTGGAGATGAAAGTGTCGAATTTACAGCACAGTTTGGTGAAGGAAGCATTCCAAGTTTTGATGACTGGGGTGTAATTGCAGAATCTTCAACTATCACAGCAAAAACTGCAACCGTACACGGTGTAAACGGAATTAAGTTTACAGCTGGCGATGTTGAACTTTTTGTTCCGGCAAACGGTTACAGCAAGGCTGACGGTTCTGAAAGTGTTCGCAATACAGAAGTAAACTTGTGGACTAATACAAAAGTCGGTAGTACTGATTATGTATACTCATTCTATGGTTCTAGCGAAGATGTTGGTGTGATGGCATATTCAGACTCTAACGTTTATAAGTACGGCTTCAGACCATTTAAGAAATAGGTAAGTCCATAGAAAAGACCAGGAGCGTCACAGCGAATGGCTTAGCGATGGGAGCCCCTGCGAAGCAGTCGACCGCAGACCTGCGACAGCAGGTCGAGGACGACGAGCGTTAGCGAGGGGCGGACGTAGCGACGGCACGAAAGTGCCGGAAGCCCCAAAAATGAATGAAACAGGGGGATTTATGAAAAAAATAACAATATTTACTGCAATGCTTTTTTCTTTGTCTGACATTTTGTTTTGCGGATGCGAATGCAATAAAAATTGGGCACCTTGTATTATCAGCAGACAAGGTCAAAAAGCATAAGAATGTATGGGAGTAGGAAAAAATATGAAAAAAACAACAATTTTTACGGCAGTGCTTTTTCTTTGCCTGTCATTTTGTTTTGCAGATGCGAATGCAGTAAAACTGGGGCATCTTAATTTGACTGGTACAACAGCCTCTTTTCCTAATGCGGTTGTAGAAGGAGATGGGGATGGAAGTGGAAAATTCTATGCTTTTTCTGTAAGCGTTGATAAAGGATATGTTATAACAAGTGGACTGGAAAATCCTACTTATACAGACTTGGCAGATTCTAATGGAAACCATAAGACTGCAATCTGGGTTTTTAATGACGGAATTGATGCTGCAACGGCACAGGCAAAGGTCAGAGCTTTGGCATTTAATTATGAAGAAGGAATGACTTTAACTTTGGATATAAACCCTAATAAGATTGTTATTCCTGCTGGGGTTTCTGCTATTACTCAGTTTATACCAGATGTTGCCTATAAATCAGATGCCAATGGAAATGAAACTAACGAAATAATTGAAGGTAGTGGAGGAACTCCTCACTATTATATGTATGTTGAATCAAGTGGTGACTGGGCGACAGCTTATAAAGCTGCCAAAGGGTGTTCCTTTTTGGGGATGAAGGGATACCTTGTAACTATTACATCTTTGGCCGAAGATACCATTATTGATAATATTTCTACTGCAGCTGCATGGGCTGGGGGGGCAAACTTAAATTTAGCATCTGGTACTACTCCTGCAATTGATGGAGATACTTTTGATACGAGTAGTCTATATACAGGAACTGACGGAACTGCATGTGCATGGTCTTGGATCTGCGGTCCTGAGGCGGGATACGGGATTCGCTATGATAGCAGCAGTGTTTTTAAATCAAGTCATACCCCGGTAAAAAACTATTATGCGAGTCATCAAAGATGGAATAATGGAGAACCAAATAATTCAAATCCTGCTGAGCCTTGTATTCAAGTTCATGCAGGAAGTGGCGAAAATGCAAAATGGAATGATTTGCCAACTTCCTACAGTTATGTTGTTGGTTACTTTGTAGAATTCAGTGATTATAAATATGTAGACGGTTATATAGAACCGGCTTCTGTAACGCTAAAGTTTAATCAGATTAGAGATACAACAAACGGTCAGGATTATTCTTCTATTGAGGATGCTGTTGTAAAGGCTGACAGCGGTGATGAACTTCTGCTTCTTGCAGATCAGACAGCCACAACACAGGACACAGAAAATAAAATCCTTACAATCAATACTGAAGGAAAAAATCTGACAGGCACTTTTGCCGTAACAGGCGGAAGTTTTACAGTCAAGGGAAATACAGATACAGTACAGCTTACGTCAGCCGGCGTGAATGGCGGTGCATTCACCCTAAACGGCGGAAAGTGTGACGCAGTAACAGTAGAAAACGGCACATTTACGGTAGATGGTCTGGTAACAATTCCAAGCCTGACGCTCGTCCAGGGAAATAAAGTGACGTTCGGTAGAAATGCTAACAGCAGTTCAGTAATCACACTGAGCAGCGAACTCCCGACCGGTGTAATCACAGAAAACTTTCCCGGTGCACTCGGAGACGTAATAAATCTGCCGTCCGGCGTAACAGAGTATCTGCTGATGAAGACAAAAAGCGGAGAGCTGAAAGTAAGCAAACACAAAACTTCTTGGTAGGCGATCCCTGGCTTAGCGATGGGAGCCCCTGCGTAGCAGTCGACCGCAGGGCTGTGACAGCATTCCGAGGACGATGAGCGTTAGCGAAGGGCGGTCGTAGCGACGGCACGCCAGTGCCGGAAGCCCCTTAAAATATTGACGAGCATTTTTTTGAAATGTATATTTAGAACATCTCTTAAAAATCATTTTTAATGCTTTTTAAGAAACAATTGGAGGCCCATTATGATTTATGAATATATGACATTACCAGATGAAACTTCGATTGTTCATACTGATATTATAAAGAAAGATGGCAAGGACTGTGTAAAAATCTACATTGAAAGACCTGTTGTCGGCGGTTTTGACAATGCGGTTTGCTGGCTTCCGGATTATAAATGGGAAGATATAAGAGGTTTTTCTCAAAAAGAAATAGACCATTTTTCCGATATAATTCATTCGGGGGCCCATCTCTTTTTTGAATTTGCTAGAAATGGAGGATTTTCGAGTGCCGCAAATCTTTAAGATTGGTTCGTATCTTGTCTTTATTTGGGTAAACGAAGGTTCTTCTTTAGAGCCGGTTCATGTTCATGTTTCTAAAAAGCGGCCTTCAGAGAATGCAACAAAAATCTGGCTTACAAGCAGTGGAAAATGTCTTCTTGCAAATAACAATTCGAAAATTCCGGAGAATGTTTTGAGAGGTATTATCAGAATTATTGAAACCCGCTCTTTTGAAATAATTTCAATGTGGAAAGAACGTTTCGGTTCGGTTATATTCTACTGTTAAGGAGGATTTTATGAAAAAAACTTTTACCGCACTTGCCGGTATTTTACTTTTATTTTCTTACGCTGGAGCAGATGACATTGTACTTTCGGTAGATACGAACAGTACATATACTCCAACTACCATTGTGAACGGTGATTTTGATGAGTGTCCGTGGCAGGGCTTTGTTTATGGTGGTACGACTTATACAACTGCCTATTTACGGCAAAATGCTGGAAATATTTTGAGTGGGTCAAGTGGCGATGTCACCAGTAAACTGTGGAACGGGGTTGGCGAAGGCTGGAACACAACAGAGGTAACTTTATTTTCTTATGGAAAACTTTATGACTGGACAAAAAGGGTAAACGGCAATTTTGTAGCCTATGCAGTACATGCAACTTATAGTTCTGCATTCAATAGTGTGCAAAACTTTTCTTTTATAGAAATGAATGGCTATCATCCAAGTGTATTTTACCAGGATTTAAAAACCCAGGGTGGGGACGTAATCCGCTGGACTCTTAATCATGCGAATCGACAGAATGTAGTAGAAAGGATAAATGTTCAAATTGGGGCTCCTTATATAAATGATGATGGGAGCCTTGTTCCTGCAACAACAACTCTTGATCCAAAGATAAAAGATGATGGCAAAGCCGTGTTCCAATATAACGGAGTTACAAATACTACAGGAACTTACGGTTTTGCAAAAACAGAAGAATTACAGAACCTTACACTCAGTTCTTCTGCACTTGGCTGGCAAGATGCTCGCGGTGTTTATATTATCCCATCCGGGCAAAATATTACCCGATTTGCCTTTGTTTCTGAGTTACCTGCGAATAGTGCAGACGGTAACCTGCTTGATTCAATTACTTTTAGTACTTTAATTGGAAATTTGAATGCCTATGCAGACTGGGATGCTTCCGTGGTTGTTTCAGGCTACTGGGGGGAGACGGATACTTCAAAAAAGCTTTGTATTGAAATTGTTGATAAAAGTGGAAGCACAAGCACAAAAAATCTAGATATGACATCCGTTGCTGGAAAGAATTTTAAAATTGTGATTCCAAAAGATGATACTGCAGAAAAAGTGAAAATCTATCATCAGGATTATGAGAGTGCTGCAAAAGAAGTTACAATTGAACGACACTATCATGGTGATGTACTTTACGGGGTCTGGAATTATCCAACATCGCTTCCAACAAGTGGTCGTTATGCTCTTGGAACAGATGTCGTGTTGTCTTCTGAGGTTACCTTGTCTGGCAACAGCGAGATGGCAGAAGTTGGTGGTGCAAAAATCTGTTTGAATGGACATACAATTTCCGGAGCTAAAATTACAGTCGATTCCGGTGAAAATAAATTTGCAATCGAAAGCGTACTTTCGGCAGAAGAAGATCAATACGGCAGAATTGCCTGCCAACTGGAAGTAAAAGGCGGAGATTTTACCTTAAATGGTGGAAATGCGGACAACTTAAAAATTTCCGGTGAAACCTGTACTGTGACAGGACTTGTAAACATCAGTGCTCTTAGTCTTGCAAGTGGTAAAGTTATTAAGCTTGGCAGTGGACTTGATACAGGTTCTTTAATTTATGTGAGTGAATCTGCTGGTGGTGTGATTACTTCCGGTTTTAACGGTAAATTAGGTCAGATAATTAATCTTCCTGCAGGTGGCTCTGACTATGTGCTGCTGAAAACTAAAAACGGGGAGTTGAAAGTAAGCAAACACAAAACTTCCTGGTAGACGGTCCCTGGC
>CAVFQN010000267.1:0-13428 GCA_963624615.1 Treponemataceae bacterium
CCTCTGTAAACATATCATTCAATTCTGTCATTTTTACAAAGTAAGTTTTCAGTTTGTTCTGGCAGCATTCATATCCATAGGCCATTGCAATATGAGTTTTTCCTGTTCCGGCAGGCCCAATCAATGCAACATTTTTATGGGAATACAGTGTAGTCAAAGTCTGAAGTCCTTTTAGCTGGTCTGCATTCTTTCCCTGAACTTCTTCGAAATTGAAATTTGCAAAGGTTTTGGGAGATTTAAGAGGAAGTTTACTCAGTTTTAGCATCATTTGAACTGAAGCTTCATCTTTCCGTTTTGCAAGAAAATCAAAAACTTTCGAAATTGCATCCAAATCCTGCAGAGAAAATTCATTTTCATCCACAAAAGCTGCAAATTCTTCACTTGTCATCTTAATTTTTAAGTTTTCAAGATGATTCATAATCATATCAATCTTCATAGTATCCATTTTTTCCTCACTCAAAATTGAACTTACTGAAACTGTCATCGTCAGATATTGCCAAAGCCTGACGAACAATCGATTTTACTGGAGCTGTCGGCTGTTCTTCTGGTTGCTCAGTATTTACGTACTGGTCTTTGCAGAAGGCATCCTTTCGGCTCCAGGTCACATTATGCGTTACAAGGCAGCGACTCATATCATCAGAATAAATTGAAATCAGTCTTTCGGTTCTGTTAATTCTTACGATTTTTTGACCATAGGAATATGGAACGCCAAATCGTCGTCCTTCGTAGGTCACAAATCCATCAAAACTTATTCTTCTTTCTGGAAAAAGATAAATCCTAATTTCAGGATTGCTCACAGAAAGCGGAAGACAGATTTTTCTACATTCATCCTGGTGCAAAACGGCTGAAAATCCCTCAATTTCTTTTCTGAAAATGAAATTCTTGTCATTGCACCACTGAAGTGCCTGTTCATTCAGGTCAGAAACATTTACGAACTGCCGGCCGGCAATAAAATTGTCTTTTACGTAGCGGACAAGACGTTCTACCTTACCTTTTGTGAACGGATGTCGTGGTTTACAAAGTTTTGTTTCAAATCCGACTGTTTTCATGAAGATTTCATAATCGTGATTCCATATTGGACGGCCTTCAAAATCTCTTTTCAAGACGACAGACTTCATATTATCAGTAAGAATTTTCTGCGGGATCCCCATATACTGAAAACCATGAATCATCCCGATGAAAAGATTTTCCTGTTTTGCATTCGGGAAGAATTCCACATATTTCATTCCACAGTGGTGACAAATCATGGCAAAACATGCTACCTGATATTCAAAATCTGAATAGTCTAGTACTTTGGTAAATCCCCAGTCCATCTGGAAAGATTCTCCAGGAGCTGTGAAGTATCTGATTCCGTGGCTTCCCAGTGGTTCTACAAGCTGACGTTTTGCAGGTACAAGATTTTTATTCGCAATGATGTATCTTTTTACACCGCTCAAACTTCCCTTATAACCGACTTCTTTTAACTTGTCGAAAATGTTTACGGAATTGGTCACTCCCTGCCGAAGCTGATCATTTATGACGGCTTCGTAACCGCTTATGACAGTTTTGACAGATTTTCGACCTGCAAGTCCATGAGGCGTTTCTTTGAAATTGTTGGATTTCAATCTGCGGAGTTTTGCCCGGGATATTCCGGTTCTCCTTTGTAATTCTGCAAGATTTACGGTTTCAAGAGAGAATTTTTCTCCCTGTTCCTTCTTTATATCTTGCAATGCTTGTGCTAAAGTGACTGTAGAGTCATTATCATTTTTCATATTCCTCCTCAACTGAGTTTCTGGTTATTTTCAGTTTAGAAGTTTTTGGATTATTTGATAATGGCTTTTTTATTTGAACTGCTTTGTGGCGATTTTCACTGAACTCGGGTGAGGTTGAAATCGCTGAACTCTAACAGGGAATGCTATTATCCGAATGCTAATACCATTCAGAAAAGGCTTAAAGATGAATTAGGGGTGGAATACTCTATTCCTACGATTTGGCGTGATATTCAATTCATAAAAGACAGATTGAATGGATTATTGATATTTTTTTAGACTTTCTGCTATGGAATTATTCAAGGCAAAGATAGATCTTCGGAAATCACTTCAGACAAAACTTTCTGAATTAAAATCCTCTGCCGCCTTCATTAAAAGACCTTCCATAAAAGATGTTCAGTTTAATCTGCGTGCTATGTATGGAACAGACTTAAAAGATTTTTCTGCACAAACCAAGGCTTTTCAAAAGCGTAGCTGCTATGAGCAGATTAAAAATTATCTTTACAGTGAAACTCTTGATAAAGACTGTCTTGTTTATGTTTTACGACGGACAGGAAAAACAACGATGCTCCGTCAGTGTTTGTACGCAGCCTGAAATGAGATTTTGCCAGGCTAAGGTTCTGGTTCATTCAATTCTTGTGGAGTGAAGGCAAAGCCTGAACGGAACGGAGGGGCCTGCCCAAAAAATCAAAAAATGCCGAATCCTTGCAGGTTATTCGTTTCGGAGCTTTTGACATTGAAAAATAATTGCCAAATTCCCAAGTGAAAAATCGCCAAATTCCCAAATCAAATATACAATAGCCAATTATGGGAAAATATAAACCAAGAATCACAGATGCATTGATTGAAAGAAAACTTAGGGGGAAAGGAGCACTTCTGATTGAAGGACCTAAATGGTGCGGTAAAACAACAACGGCAGAACAGTTTGCCAAAAGTATTTTATATATGTCTAAACCCGAAAATCTTTCTTCAAATCTTATGATGGCAGACATAAATCCATCCAAATTATTGGAAGGAGAAAGTCCGCGACTTATTGATGAATGGCAGATTGCTCCAAAATTATGGGATGCAGTTAGATTTGAGGTAGATCATAGGGAAAATTATGGACATTTTATTCTTACAGGGTCTGCAGTTCCTCCAAAAACAGATGAGATTTTTCATACAGGAACAGGTCGTTTTGCTTGGATAAAAATGAGGCCGATGTCTTTGTATGAATCTGGAGAATCAAGTGGTGAAGTCAGTTTAAAGGAAATGTTTAACCAGATGGAACAACTTAGTGCAAGTAATAAACTTGGGATAGATGATCTTGCTTTTTTAATTTGTAGGGGAGGGTGGCCAGAAGCTGTTGATATGGAGCAAGATGTGGCTCTGGATCAGGCTTTTGATTATTACAATGCAATTGTAAATACAGATATTTCCAGAGTTGATAATGTAAAAAGAGATTCTGAAAGAGCAAAACGGTTGATGAAATCTTATGCCAGAAATCAAGGGGCTCAAACTGCATATACAATGATAAGAGATGATATTGCAGCGAATGATTCTGAGTTAATTACGGATGATACAGTTTACGCTTATACAAATGCATTGCGTAAAATATTTGTGATTGAAGATATGCCAGCCTGGAATCCTAATCTTCGTTCAAAAACAGCAATCAGGACTTCAGATACTAGATATTTTATCGATCCGTCAATTGCAACGGCTAGTTTAGGTTTAGGTCCAGAAGATCTGATAAAAGATTTAAATACAATGGGATTGTTTTTTGAAACAATGTGTGTAAGAGATTTACGAGTTTATGCAGAAAGTATAGATGGGGAAGTTTATCATTACAGAGATAAGTCAGGACTTGAATGTGATGCAGTTGTTCATTTACGAAACGGTTCATTTGGTTTGATTGAAATTAAACTTGGCGGAGATAAATTAATAGAAGAAGGTGCTGAAAATCTAAAAAACTTTAGCAGAAAAATTGATACGGATAAGATGAAAGGGCCATCCTTTCTAATGGTTCTTACAGGGACAGGTAATTTCGCATATAGAAGAAAAGATGGAGTTTATATTGTTCCTATTGGATGTTTGAAGAATTAAAAAAATCGGTGTGTTGCAGTAGGGATTGCAGCCGCGAAGCGGTTCGGACACGACAGACGGGGCTTGCTCCGGCTGTCGTGGCTGAACGGAAAAATTGCACGACACCGAAGGTGGCGGGCAATTTTATAACGCAAAAGCCCGACCCGGAGTGGAGTGAAGGCAAAGCCTGAACGGAACGGAGGGGACTGCCCAAAAAATCAAAGTTGAATACAACAATTTGACATATATCTGTCGGATGTTTTTGAAATTACTGCTACAGATTTTTTATAAATTCGTTTGATAAATCGTGATATTTATCCCAAATATCGGGAATCCTATGATACAATGAAAATGAGGTTCTTTATGACTGAAAGCGTAGATTATAAAAAACTGTGGAAACTTTTAATCGACAAAGATATTAAGAAGAAAACGGAATTAATTCCATTAGCTGGTATTTCAACAAATGTACTGGCAAAACTTAATCGCGGGGATTTTATATCTATGGAAAATCTTCAGAAGATATGTATTGCACTGGATTGTGATGTCGGTGATATATGTGTAATCAATCAACCTAAACATTTACAAGAGCAAGCAAAATAATTTTAAGTGTGTCATTCAGTGGCACTGTATACAGTGTAATATTGCGAATAAAAACATTTTGATTTGGAGAATATAATGCAGGACGTATTTAATTATCGTGATGAAGTTATAAAAGAGTATCAGTCATTTTCTAGAAGTTTTACAAATATTTCCGCTCCAGATATTAAAGAAGTTGTTGATGCAGAATATGAAGAAGGTCGTTATTGGCCGGATCCTCTTATTCAGATTAATCCGAATTATAAAACAGAAAAAACAATAGATCAGTTATGTGAAGATGGAACTCTTGAAAGTGAATGTCGTTTAATTTTCCAGGTAGATAAGGAAGCTGATGGAAGTAATGGAAAGCCAATGACTCTATATTCTCATCAGCAGCAGGCAATTGCTTTTGCTGCATTGAAGCAGAGCTATGTTGTAACTACAGGTACAGGATCAGGAAAGAGTCTTGCATTCTTTATTCCTATCGTAAATGAAATCATTAAAAACAGAGCAAATAATGCTGGAAAGACTTCGGCAATAATTATCTATCCGATGAACGCCCTGGCAAACAGCCAGCTTGAAGAAATTAATAAATTCTTAAGAGGTTTTGAGACAGGAGATAAACCATTTACAGTTGGACAGTATACCGGACAGGAAAATGAAGAACAGCGTCAATATTTGGCTGATAATCCACCTGACATTCTTCTTACAAACTTTATGATGATGGAATTACTTCTTACACGTGGAACTCCAAAAGACAAAACTGTAATGAAGAACTGTGATGGTTTGCAGTTCTTGGTTCTTGATGAACTTCATACATATAGAGGCAGACAGGGGGCTGATGTCGCATTACTTGTACGCCGTTTAAGACAGAAAACGCGTTCTCCAAATCTGGTGTGTATTGGTACATCTGCAACCATGAGTAACCAAGGAAATGAAGCAGATCAGAGTGCTGTAGTTGCTTCAGTTGCTTCAAAGCTTTTTGGAACAACTATATCACCAAGTAATGTAATTGGTGAAACTCTTGCCCAGTCTACAGATCAGCATCTTAATCTTGATTCTGTAAAACCATTGCTTCTTGATAGAATAAAAGCAGAAACACCAGACTATAAAGATTTGGATGAGTTTTTAAAAGATCCTTTGGCTGTATGGGTTGAACTTACATTAGGAATTGAAAAAGTTCCAAATGCAGCTGCAAAAAGAGCAAAGCCTATAACCTTAAAGCAGGCTGCAGAAAAACTGTCTGTTGATTCTGGTGCATCTATTGATGAATCAAAAAAAGCTCTTACAGAATTCTTACTTAAGGCTCATGAACAGAAAAGTGTAAATGGTAGAAAACCTTTTGCATTTAAACTACATCAGTTTATTTCTGGTCCAGGTAATGTCTTATGTACATTGGAACCTGAAGGGACAAGACTTGTAACTCTTAACTCTCAAATCTTTGCTCCTGGAAGAGAAAAAGAAAATGTTCGTCTTTATACAGCATATTTCTGTCGTGAATGTGGCGTTGAATATTTTCCTGTAAAGAATGAAGACGGAATCTGGGTTCCAAGAAACATCAATGAATCTGTGACAGATGATTCAGTTAATACTGCAGGATTCTTGGTCCCAATAAAGCCTGGTTTTAAATATGAGGATGAAGATGATCTTCCAGAAAGCTGGTTTGATTATAAAGATGGAAAAGTCAAAGTAAAGAAAAATAATAGAATCTATATTCCGCAGGAAAAAATTGTTACTGAAACAGGTGATATTGGAAATTCTTCAGTAGGATCTCATTACTGGTATCTACCTGGAAAAGTTAGATTCTGTCCATGCTGTGGAATAGAACATAATGCTCATAGCAGTGATAGAAATAGTTTGTCTGGTTTAAGTGGTGAAGGTCGTTCTTCTGCTACAACTATGATTACACTAGCTATCTTGAATCAACTTTATAAAAATAATCCTGACTCAGGAAAGAATGGTACCAATGATATCCGTAAAATGCTTGGTTTTACAGATAACCGACAGGATGCAGCACTTCAGGCAGGACACTTTAATGATTTTGTTTTCCAGATAACTTTACGTGGAGCTTTGCTTTATGCAATTGAAAATAACAACGGAGAACTTTCATACGAAAGACTTGCTGAGCAGGTTTTTAAATCTTTGGGTTTTGATACAACAGATAAAGATGCATTAAGTGAATACATGATAAATCCTGATATCGAAGTTTTTAGTGCAGTCGAAACAATTAAAAACGAAGAAAAATATGTATTAGGATATAGATTAATAGAAGATTTATTTAAAGGCTGGAAAAACAATAATCCAACTCTTGAAGTTCTTGGTCTGATGCATATTGAATACAGAAATCTTAAAGAAATATGTAATGATGATAAGTACTTTGTAGATAATAGTATTCTTGCAGGTTTATCTCCTGATAAACGTATTTTATTCTACGAAACACTTTTCGAATTATTTAAGAAGAATCTTTGTATTGATTCAATTTATCTTGATAAAAATGAACAAGTTAAAACCATAACTAACAGTTACAGAGACCTTATTGAAAAATGGGGATTTGCAGATTACGAAAGACTTTATACTTCTGAATATGTGGTTACTAAAGGTAAGTCTAAAGAAGATGGTCGTCGTGATTATTCTGTTCGTATGGGTGCAACTTCTCTGATTGTAAGGACTATTCGTAACTCTCCGTTGTGGAAAGATACTCCATATGCTCGAGACATCAGAACTTGCGATTTGGAACAGATTCAGTTACTTGTAGAAGATGCACTAGGAATTGCAAAACTTGCAGATATTGTAAGAAAAACAGATAACGGCTGGACTTTGCATGCGAATAATCTCATCTGGAAATTAGGTCCTGATAGAGTAATCAAAATAAGAGAAAATAAATTCTTTATTGATGTCTACAATACAATAAAAGAAACATTTAATGACAAGAGTTATATATTCTCATATTGGGCACATGAACATACGGCTCAGGTAGATTCTCAGGATAGAAAACTTCTTGAAAAACAGTTCCGTTATACTCCAAAAGATTTAGCAGAATGGAAACAGGAAAATCCAAACAAAAAACTTAAACGCCTTCCCGTTCTCTATTGTTCACCAACAATGGAACTTGGAGTAGACATCTCTTCTCTTAATACAGTATTTATGAGAAATGTTCCTCCTACAGCAAGTAACTATGCACAGCGAAGTGGTCGAGCCGGACGTTCTGGCCAGCCTGCTTTAGTTATCACATACAGTTCCGCATTAAGTCCTCATGATCAATGGTTCTTCGAAAAAAGAACAGATATGGTATATGGTGTAGTTAAGGCGCCAACACTTGATATTACAAATAAGGAACTTATTACAAGTCACATTCATTCCATCTGGATGCAAGAAATGCAATTTGAACTTGGAAACAGCATTTATGAATATGCTATTGATAAATCTTCAGGTGATAAATTGAAGCTTAATCCAGATTTAATTACTACCATTAATAAGGAAGAAATTAAATCTGCAGCAATAAAAGAAGCATGTGCTGTTCTTAAAAATGTAAGAGAAACGGTACCTGATGATGAAAAAAATCTGCCATGGCTCAAGGATGAATACGCAACAGAAGTTATAAAAAATGCTGCAAAGGATTTTGATAAGGCTTTTGATAGCTGGCGTACTCTCTATAAATCAATTCAGGCTCAGATTACAGAAGCTACTCAAGCTTTAATTAGTCCAACAACATCACCTCGAGATCGTGATGCAGCTTTGAACAGACAAAAAGATGCAAATAATCAGTTTAAGGTTTTACTAGGAGGTTCAAAAGGTTCTACTTCAAACTCTGATTTCTATCCATATAGATATCTTGCCAGCCAGGGATTTTTACCAGGTTATGACTTCCCAAGACTTCCTCTTATGGCATGGATTCCTGCTGCACATTCTAAGAAGACTGGATTTGAAGATTCTGGAACAATGGTAAGTAGACCTCGATTCTTGGGTATCAGTGAGTTTGGGCCTCAAAGCAGAATTTATCATGAAGGAAGAACTTATCAGGTTTACAAAGCAAAACTTAGTTCTGCAAATGGGCAGATAACAACTGGAGCTGTACTTGCAACTAGAAGTGTTTGTCTTTGTCCTGTCTGTGGATTCGGCCATTTTAGTGGTAATAATAATTCAGATATTACTGTAGAACGATGTGAAAGATGTGATGCTGAACTTAAAACAGACAACAGAATAGATTCTCTCTACAGAATTGAAACGGTAGAAACTAGGGTTTCAACTAGAATATCTGCAAATGAAGAAGAGCGTCTTCGTAAAGGTTATGAGCTTCAGACTGTTTTCCGTTATGCAAAAGAGAATGGACGTTTCGTAGTTTCAAAAACAGAACTTTTTGAAGGTGAAGAACAGGTTGGAACATTGGACTATGGTCAGAATGCAACAATCTGGATTATGAACAAAGGATGGAGAAAACGTAAAAATCCAGCAGTTTTAGGATTCAACATCAACCCTCTGACAGGTAAATGGGAAAAAGATCCTGGTGAAGATGATGATGATGGAAAAGAGGAAGATTCAAAGAGAGTACAGCCACAGAGAATTGTTCCATTTGTAGAAGATACTCGTAATGTTCTCATCTATACACCTGTAGCAACCTGGGGTAATGAAGAGCTTGATGCTAATGCAATGACTACTCTTGAATCCGCTTTACAGCGTGCAATCGAAGAGGAGTTCCAGATAGAGCAATCTGAACTTAGTGTAATTCAGCTTCCAAATGCAAACGACTGTACAAGTCTTATGTTCTATGAAGCAAGTGAAGGTGGAGCTGGTGTTCTTACTAGACTTGTTCATGATAAAGATGCATTAGCAAGAGTAGCAAAAGCAGCACTTAAAATTATGCACTATGAATGGGATGAAAATGAGCCTCTTACTTTGGAATCATTGAAAGATACAGAAGAAAATAAACCAAGCAATATTCGTTGTGTTGCAGGTTGTTACAGATGTTTACTTTCATATTACAATCAGCCTCTGCATGAAATGATTGACCGACATAATTCTCTTGCTCTTAAAGTTCTTATCTGCCTTACAAATGTTGAAGTAAGAATTAAAGAAACTGAAGCTGAATCTGAAGTGCAGGTTAGTGAAGAAGCTGCTAGTCTTGATGATATTTTGAGACAGACAGATTGTATTCTTCCGGATGCTTATAACAAAGATATTATGCAGGGAAAATATACAGTCCTTGCATTCTGGAAGCGTGATCATATGGTTATCCTTGATGAAGAACCTAATATAGAACTTTCTGATTACTTAAGTAACAAAGGTTTCAGTTATGTAGTCTTTGGAAAAACTTCTGATGAATGGTCAAAATCTGTTCAGCAGTACAAAGATAAATTACCAAAAGATAGTGAAGATTTATAAGAATTAAGGAATAGATAAAAATGGCAAAAGTAGAATTTAATCCAGGAACACTTGTAAAAGTACGTGGAAGAGAGTGGGTTTTAGAAGCTTGTGATATAGAAGATTGTATTAAGCTTCGTCCTCTTGGAGGAACTGATAGTGATGTGCAGATTATTATGCCGTCAATTGAAGATACAGAACTTGAAAGTGCAACTTTCCCTGCCCCTGATAGCAGTAAACCCGGTTCATATAGTTCTGCCTTGCTTTTAAGAAATGCTTTAAGACTCAAACTAACAAATGCAGCAGGTCCTTTCCGAAGTTTAGGACATGTTGCTGTTGAACCTCGTTCATACCAGTTAGTTCCATTACTTATGGCCCTTAAACAGAATCCTGTTCGTCTTTTAATAGCTGATGATGTTGGTATAGGAAAAACCATTGAGGCAGGCCTCATTGTAAAAGAACTTCTTGAACGTGGTGAAATTACAAAGTTTATTGTTCTTTGTCCTCCTCATCTTGTAGAGCAGTGGGTAACTGAATTAAAAGAGCACTTTAATATTGATGCTATTGGTGTAACTGCAAGAAGTATTAAGAACTTGGAAAAAGATGTTCCTCCAACTGTAATGTTCTTTGACCATTATCCTGCAGCAGTTATTTCTCTTGATTATATAAAAGCTGATGCCCATGCTCAGTGGTTTACTTCACATTCAGGCTCAGATGCAATGATTGTTGTAGATGAAGCTCATACATGTTGTGTTGGTGGTGGAAAACAGCTTCGTTTTAACCTTTTAAAGAACCTTGCATCAGACAAGAATCGTAATATGTTACTTCTGACTGCAACTCCTCATTCGGGTGATGAAAATGCATTCAGTAATTTAATCAGTTTACTTGATCCAAAATTTGCTTCATTAAGCAGTCTTGAAGATGCCAAGGATGATATTCGAAAAGATTTGGCAGATCATCTTGTTCAGCGCCGAAGAAAGGATATCGTAAATTATCCTGGAAAAACAGCATTCCCAGAACGCCTTGTTACAGAAGTTTCATATAATCTCACTGGTAAATGGGGAGATTTCTTTGATGATGTTCGTAAATATTGTGTAAAAATGGCAGAGCAGTCAGAAAAGGAGAAAGGATACAAGGGAAGAATGATGTGGTATGCCACACTTGCTCTTCTTCGCTGTATTTCTTCAAGTCCAGCAGCTGCCAGAAGCGCACTTACTACACGTCTTGGTAATACGGGTGGTGAAGAAGAGCAGAATCTGGATCTTCTTGAACAGAGTATCAATGATACTTATGACGGAATTGGAGATGAATTAAGTGAAGATGAACAGATGATGGAACCAGTCTTAGAAGAATCATCTGAACTTCAGGAACTCATCAAAAAAGCTAATGAATTAAGCGGTAAAAAAGATGATCCTAAACTCGAATGTCTCATCAAGCATATTACAGAGATGTATAAAAATCAAAAGAAAAACGGAGAAGCATATCGTCCAGTAATTTTCTGTAAATATATTGCTACAGCTCATTATGTTCAGGAAGAACTTCAAAAAGAATTTCCATCATCAGCAGTAAGTTTTGTAACTGGCGAATACACATCTGATCAGAGACAGGATATTGTCGAAGAACTCCAGAAAAATGAGAATCCAATTCTTGTCGCTACAGACTGTCTTTCAGAGGGTATAAACTTGCAGGAAGGTTTTAATGCAGTAATTCATTATGACCTTGCATGGAACCCAACAAGACATGAACAGCGAGAAGGTCGTGTAGACCGATTCGGCCAGAAGAGTGCTAAGGTCTGGTGCTCTATGCTTTATGGTGCAGATAATCCTGTAGATGGATTTATTTTCAATGTTATTCTTAGAAAGGCCAGAACTATTAAAGATAGTCTTGGCGTACTTGTTCCTGTTCCTGAAGATGATGCTAATGTTCGTGTTGCAATCGTAAAAGCAGCTTTGCTTCGTGATCGTGTAACTGGCAACGGAGAACAAGGATATCTTGATTTTGGCGATGACGACATGGGACGCATCGTTAAAGATGTAGAAACAAAATGGAATAAACTTCTTGAAAAGGAAAAGGCAAACCGTACAGTTTTTGCTCAGCGTGCCATGCATCCAGAAACAGTAGCACCTGAATGGGAAAAAACTAAAAAAGCGCTTGGGGATTCAAAAGATGTAGAAAGATTCTTTACCGAATCTTCTAAGCGATTGAATGTCGGTTTGGAATCTCAAAATGATTCTTCTTACATTTTGAACGTACAGACTCTTCCAGAAGAACTTAAGAAACAGATTGGCCCAATAGCAAAAACAAATAAACAGGGACAGTTCAAAATAAGCTTTGAATATCCTCCAAAACAAGGATATACATTCTTACAAAGAAGTAATCCTGTAGTTACAAATTTTGCATCTTACCTGCTTGAAGGAGCATTAAGCCCTAATACTAAATCTGTGGCAGCCCGCTGTGGTACATATTTGAGCGATAAAGTCTCAGAACTTACAACCATTTATCTTTTAAGAATCAGGTATCAGATTAAGACAACTAATTCAAGAAAGATCTTAATGGCAGAAGAATCTCTTGCGTTAGGTATTCAAGGAAGAAGCAATCCTAAAATTATTGCAGATGATGATGTAGAAAAACTTCTTGATGGAAAACCAACAGGAAATCTTACTCCAGACAAAATTACAGAAGAAGTTAATAAATCAATTGCATATTACAACTCTAATCCAGATGTATTTACAGCTATTGCAAATCAACGTGCTCAACAACTTGCCCAAGATCATACATCAGTTCGTAAAGCCACCAAGATTGATGAAAAGAACGTCAAAGTTGAAGCTTGTCTTCCAAGCGATCTAATCGGCGTTTATGTACTGCTTCCGGATGAAGATCTTTAATGACAGGAGAATAAGAAAATGAAAAATACACAGAATCAATATACAACATTAACATTGACCGGAAGCTTATTCTCGAACGATATGCTTTCACTTATGGCACAGGGACAGTCTAGTCATCAGTCAGTTGAAGACTATAAGCTGCTTCCAGGTCTCCGTTTCAGTGATGAAATCAGCCGTAGTTTTAATATTGCCCGTGCTTTATACAATGAATATAAACGAATAAGAACTGAGTCATCTGCTTACGATACAACGAAGAAATTTATAGAAGAGTTTTTTACAAAATCGCTGAACTATGATTCTTTTATCAATTCCAGTGGAAAAACAATTAAAGACAGAACATATCCAATAACTTTGTATGCAGCAAAGAATGTTCCAATCATTATTGCTCCATATACTTATGAACTTGATACACCTGATAACAGATTTACTGTAGAAGGAGTAACAAGCCGTAAAAAGAGTGCATTTGCTTTAGCACAGCTTTTTTTGAATGCAAGCAGTGAATGCACCTGGGCATTTGCAACTAATGGTCTTGAAGTCAGACTTCTTCGTGATTCAGACAGTATGGTTCGTCCTAGTTACCTGTCTTTTGATTTGGAAGGCATTTTGAGTGACAGCCGTTATCCAGACTTTGTCGCTTTATGGTATTTAATACAGGCGTCCAGAGTCAATTTCTGGGAATCTTGGAGAACAGAAGGAATTACAAACGGTACTCGCGTTCGTGAAGGTCTTCGCGACGGAGTAACAAATGCACTTCTTCATCTTGGAGCAGGTTTCTTAAAGACAGAAGGAGAGGGTAATAA
>CAVFQN010000268.1:0-9166 GCA_963624615.1 Treponemataceae bacterium
ACCGACATCATCGGCTGACAGTAAAATATTTCCTAAAGGAGAGTTATATTTGCTTATGCAGGTCATTGACATTTTAAAATTTCCTCTTTTTTGAAGGCAGCACATTCAATTCCATCATCATCCGCACAAATCAGACTTTCCAGCATCCGGCACAGTTTTTTATTAGCCCGATGGTTTATCACATTTGCAAACAAAACATAACAAAAAGTAAGTTTATCCAAAATCATATATTATGATTATATTTTTTGGGAGGAAAGAAACAATCATATTCTAAAAATTGTTTTACTTTCGCAGTGGCACTTACGTTGTGATATTATGAATTATATGAAAAAAAGAAGCAAAGAGAGAATCACTCCAAATCAATCAGACTTTTAAAATATTCCGGATCCTGACTATAAAAAGAAAGTTCATATCGACCCGAATTTTGGTATCTGGAACAACGATTCACCAAGCCAGAAAATTGAACTTATTTTTAATAAATCAATAAATACCTGCATTCTGAAACGCACCTGAAATAAAAATCAGAACATGGAACTCAACCCGCTGTCTGGGTAAATGAATTTGAAAAAGGAAAAATTTGCTGCCTCGCCCCAGCTCACACTATAAAGAATCTACTTTGCGAAGGCTTTTTTAAAATTATGAAAAATGTCGTAAACTGGTGCCTAAAATAATTTTACCCCCTCTGCCAGCTGCTTCCGCCTGGCGCTAACACCTGTTCATAAAAAATCCTGCTAAATTGCTTCATTTCTCAAAAGAAAGTCTATCAATCCTATATGATAAATACCATTCTCATCATACCATGGCATCAGTTCATTTCTGGTAATGACTATCTTCTTAAAAGAATTGTTTATAATACTAAACGGCTTTAATTCTGAAAGCTGTTTTTCGGGATCTGTCATTTCAAAAGCTGATTGAATATAGCACTGGTTATTTCCGTTATTTACAACAAAATCTATTTCACGAACCACTCTTTCAGTTTTTCCGTTTTCATCTTTTGTAAAACTTTCAACGACTCCAACATCAACGGCACATCCTCTCTGAATCAAGTCGTTATATATAATATTTTCCATTATGTGAGATTCTTCATTCTGCCTCATATTCAGCCTTACATTTCTTAATCCTGAATCTATGCAGTAAAACTTGCTTTGAGATTCAAAATACTTCTTTCTCCTGACGTCATATCTCTTAGCTTCATTGAACAGAAATGCATCTTTGCGGTCTGTAATCAGCAAAAGATTATCGCAGCCGATTTTAGAAGAAGAGAGCAAAAGCCCTTTAAAAACCACTCGTCAACATTTTTAAACTGCACTATTTTTAAAATCTGTTTTAACTACCTTGCAAGTACCCCGCAACGCCTGGCTTAGTTTACTTTCAAATCGCCATTCATCAACTTTGGTAACAAAGTATTACGAATAGCGGAGAGGGGTTGATTTTCATTTTCAAGTTGTTTCATCTGTTTGAAAATTGGTTCTATTACATTACAGTACTTTTCCATAACAGTTGAACTTGGAATAAGTATTGGCAATGATTTTATAGTGGCTAAATTCAAATTGGCTTGAACAGCTTGTTGAATGTGCTTTGTGTAATAATCGTTGTGCCAGTTTCCTATGAAAATACTGTAAAGAAAATATGGTGAAACTATTTTTGTGTTTGCTCGAATAATTCCAACTGCCTGATTAGTATTTGCAGGTGTTAATGATTCATCAATCATTGCAAATCGACCGAGTGTCCCAGCGATTGTAAACAATATATCATTTGGTTCAATAATCGAGCGTTTTAATAATGTATTTGTTTCTTCATCAATATGCGAAATTTTCTGCAAGTCAAAAGTATGATTTTCAAGAATTGATTCACCTTTGATAAAGTTGATTCCTTCTTCCGTGAACTTTTTTCCTAATGTAGTTGGAGTTGTTCCTTTTGTAACAATAGTACACAATTTTTCAAGAGAAACCTCTTTCCACCCTGCCGGCATTTTTCCGCCGAAGGGGTCAAAATCTACAAACCAGCTTTTAAAAAGGGCCTGGGCCTGCTGTTCAAGGTTGGCGTTTATTTTATTGTTCAGTTCTATTTTGTCATCCAGGGAAGAAAGGAGCGCTGCAATTTTTTGCTGTGTGGGAAGTGGGGGAAGAGAAAATTTCAATCGATTTAAAGTTTCTGTTCTTAAACTTGGAATTGAAGTTCCTTCATTGTAATTCATGAAGTTTATACCTGACATTTTGTAATACAGATATTTATGATTAACTATTTTCTCATTAATCACTGTATAAAATAAAGTATCTACAGTCCAAAACGGATGATCTACGAATTTAATTTTATCAATTGTTCCTTTTCTGTCAATTAAAATTGAAAGTTTATCATATAATGGTTTTGTAGCGTATCCCATTAAGCCACCTGTTCCATAAATTGGAATTTTACCAGTTGGAGATTCAACGGATTTTGATTTTTTCCATATTTTATTGTGAGCAAATCCTCAAGTTTATATTCTTTCCAATCTTCCATTCTAAATTATCTATTCTCCATTAAGTTTTTCGCCCTGTTCGAATCCCGCCCGCCTGCGTCGCTTGCACGCGTGAGGGATTGTAGGGGCGCCGCAGGCGGCCACCGCAACGAAGCACACCATAGGCGGGCTGAGTGAGGAGGCTGGAGGCGTAAGCCGGAACCCCGAAAAGCCCGACGGCAGCTTGCTGCCGGCACGCCCTAAATCTTAAAACCAATTCCTTCCAGATTATTTTTTATCTGCTCTTCAAGTTTGTGGCTCTGGGTGAACATTTGGCCAAGTTCGCTTGTAAGGCGTTTCATTTTGTCGGCGAAAGGCTCGGTGTCGGCGGGACCTTCTTCTATGCCAACGTAGCGGCCCGGGGTAAGGACATAATCTTCTTTTGCAATGCGTGCGGTGTCTACGGCGGCACAGAAGCCTTTTACATCCTGCAGGGTGCCGTTCTGGAAGCTGGTAAAGGTGTCGGCAAGGAGCTTGATGTCGTCGTCGGAAAAGTCGCGGTGTTTGCGGTCTACCATGTGGCCCATGTTGCGGGCGTCGATGAAAAGGGTTTTGCCGGTCTGTTTTTTGCCCCGGCTGATGAACCACAAGGTTACTGGAATTGTTACGCTGTAGAAAAGCTGGGTTGGCATGGCAACGATTCCTTCTATTAAGTCTGCTTCGATTATTCGTTTACGGATTTCGCCTTCGCCGCCGGTCTGGGTGCTCAGGGCTCCGTTGGCAAGTACCAGACCGATTTTTCCGTTTGGGGCAAGGTGGTAGATCATGTGCTGTATCCAGGCAAAGTTGGCATTTCCTGCCGGTGGAAGTCCGTAAACCCAGCGCGGGTCGTTCTGCAGTTTTTCCTGGCCCCAGTTGCTTAAATTAAAGGGCGGATTTGCCATGATAAAGTCGAATTTCTGTGTGGCGTGCAGGTCGTGGAAGAAGGTGTCTTCCTGATGTTCGCCGAAGTTTGCATCTATTCCCCGGATTGCCATGTTCATTTTTGCCATTTTCCAGGTGTCGGCATTGGCTTCCTGTCCAAAGACTGAAATGTTTGTTCTGTCGCCGGCGTGGTCCTGTATGAATTTTACTGACTGTACGAACATTCCCCCTGAACCGCAGCAAGGGTCGTAAACGCGTTTTCCTTCTGTCGGCTTTAAGATGCTTACGATTGTTTTTACTACGCTTGCCGGTGTGTAGAATTCGCCGCCTTTTACGCCTTCGTAACTTGCAAACTGTGCGATGCAGTATTCGTAGGTGCGGCCAAGAAGGTCTTTGCTGGCTTCGGTGTCGCTCATGTCCATGTTGGTGAAGATGTCTACGACGTTTCCAAGAACGCGCTTGTCCAGTTCAGGATTTGCGTAATTTTTTGGAAGAACGCCTTTTAAGCTTTTGTTGCCGGCTTCTATGGCAATCATGGCTTTATCAAGGATTGTTCCGATTTCAGCTGTGTGGGCTGCTTTTGCCACTTCTGACCAGCGGGCCTGTGGCGGTACAAAAAAGATGTTTTCTGCTTCGTATGCGTCGGGGTCGTCTTCAAAACCGTCGCCTTCTGCAAGGAGTTCTGCGTATTTTTTTTCAAATGCGGTGGAAATGTATTTTAAGAAAATTAAACCTGTAAAAATTTTGCGGTAATCTGCTGCGGGAATGTGTCCCCAAAGCTCACAGGCTGCATCCCAAATCTGCTGTTCAAAGCCAAGTGTTGCTGAACTTGCTTTTGTAGTTTTTGCTTTTGCCATGATAAATCCTTTTTTCAGAGATAAGAAATTATAGCATAAAATACGTGAAGATTCATTTGACTTTTAGAAAGGGTGTTTGAGTGGAGGATTGCCTATAATACTTCGGTTTTTCTGAATGCGTTTTTTCCGAATCAAGAATTGCCAGTAATGTCTTTTCCTAAAATCTTCTCATAAATCTCAAAATCCCTGTCACCAAACACATTGAACACAACTTTTTTTACGCTCGCGTCTGGATTTTCAGATAACCAGTTTTTTACAGTTTCTACAGCAATCTGTGCCGCTTCTTTTGCCGGAAACCTGAAAACTCCAGTCGAAATACAGCAGAATGCAAGAGATTTCAATCCATTTTTTGCAGCACATTCAAGACAGTTTTTATAGCAGGAAGCAAGCAGAACTTTATCCCGCGGGCCCGCTGCAGTCCTGATAATCGGACCTACCGTATGCAAAACGTAGCGGCTCGGAAGATTAAAGGCCGGCGTAATTTTACAAAGACCTGTGCCCTCTTCATGAGCCTGCTTTTTCATAATTTCGTTACAATAAAGCCGCAGCTGAATTCCGGCAAAAGTATGAATTGCGTTATCAATACAGTAATGAAGCGGTGCAAAGCATCCCAGTAAGGCCGAGTTTGCAGCGTTTACTATTCCATCAATTTTTAGCGTGGTGATGTCACCTTTCCAAAGATACAAAGAACCATTATTAACCGGCTGTAAATCTTCCAAATCAGTAATTCCGCGTTCTTTATTTCTTTCCTGCAAATATTCATCCTGAACTTTCAAAAAATCTTCACTTACAGCATAAGGCGCACGAATATTCATCAGTGCACGAAGTAAATCCTCTTGTTCTTTCTTTCCTTCAGGAATTACAAAACCGCCGTCATTGCCTGGTACTAGAGACAGATATTTTCCGGCCTCTCCATCATTTTCTTTAAGAAGTTCTGAAATTAAATAAAATCGTCTTTCTGCCTGAGTCATATTTCCCTTATATTTTTTCGGGCGTTCCCCTGTCGGGTCGCTACGTTCCGGGTTCCGCTGCCGCTCCAGCCTCCTCATCACTCGCTTCGCTCGTTCTTGCGGTGGCCGCCTGCGGCGCCCTTCACATCGCTAACGCAATTTCTTCAACACCGTAAATATATCATCATTTATGCAAATACTCTGCTTTTTTATTTCTTCCGGAACTACAGCATCTCCTTTATTTATGCAGATATATTTTGCATTTTTGTTTGCATAAGTCATATTCCAGAAAGGATATTTTATAATTCCCGGAGTATTTCCGCCAACACCAAGTTCCAGAAACAAAACATTTTTATCCTTGTATTTATTCAAAAAATTTTCGTAACGGCCAGCCGCTTTGTGCCAGCCTTCATCTTCTACAAAAGTATTGTCGCACCTGAGGTTCATTGCCACAGGCCTGCCACATTCTGGGCACTTGGGCACCAGTTCCAAAGGAATTTTCATCAGCGGAAAATTTCCCAGTTCAAGATTTCCATCAATGATTTTTCCGCCTTGTGCTTCAAGCATTTTTTGCACTGTTTCTTCATTATCGTAAGTTTTTTTGTGGCAGGGCTTACTGCACTGAAAAAGTCCGTAATCACCCTGAGTATAAAACAAACGTTCTTTTTCAAATCCAGCTTTCTGAAAACTATGATCAACATTTGTCGTAATTACAAAGTAATCTTTATTTTGCACAAGATTCAAAAGTTCTTCATAAACCAAAAATGGAGCATTCATATAGCGGTTAATAAAAATATATCGGCTCCAGTATGCCCAGTACTCTTCAAGATTTTCAAAATCTGTAAAACCGCCGGAATACATATCGCAAAAACCGTACTTTTTTGAAAAATCAGAAAAATATTTTTTAAAACGTTCCCCGCTGTAAGTAAAACCTGCAGAAGTAGAAAGTCCGCTTCCCGCTCCGATTACAACTGCATCTGCGGACTGTAATTGATTTTTAACTTCTTTGATTTCTAAATCTGTCATAAGTGTCCCAATATTTTTTGGGCATTCCGACCGTACTGCCGAAACGCCCATATTTTTTACTTATTTTGCAGGAAAAAACATTCCGCTTGTCATATCAAGATAATTCAAGCCTGAATATGACGGATATTTTTTCTGAACTGCATTTTTAAAGAGCGTAGTTTCAGGATTTTTTGCGGCAATATTTTTCAAATCCTTAAGATATTCAATTTTTGTTTTTACATCTTCAAGATTTTCTACAACGTAGTGGCTTGTTAAAATCAAATCAATTTTGTTCTGAATATAGCCGTCAAGCACGCTGATAATTGCATCCGCATGAGCACTTCCCGCAACAATCGAGTGAACGTCGTGACCAAGCATATGTGTATAAACTGCATTAATTTCTGGAATGAAAATGTCAAATGCTTCGTTTGTGCGAGTAAGTTTAAGTTCAATGTCTGCCAAAGTTAAAGTGTCGCCTTCAATAAAATCTGTTGTTGTGTAAATTGAATTATCAAAACTTTCGCCAAAAGCCTTTGTAAAGTTTGCAACAAGTCCTGCTCCGCCACCATTGTGATTGTAGTCATCAGCATTCTTTGTTGAATAAACTTTGCTGCCCTTCATAAAAGTTGCCCCTGCTCCGTGGTAGGCAACAAGAGTTCCTTCAAAGTTCAGTTTATTTTCTGCAATGTAGTTTTCAAGTTCCCTGATGTTGTCAAAAAAACACGGACTTTCTATCAAGAATGCCTTTCCGTTTTTTTCAAGTAAGAAACATTCATCGGTGATAAAGTCGTTTGT
Organism: Treponemataceae bacterium; assembly: GCA_963624615.1. Taxonomy (GTDB): domain Bacteria; phylum Spirochaetota; class Spirochaetia; order Treponematales; family Treponemataceae; genus Treponema_D. Next base: position 6,969 of record CAVFQN010000268.1, read on the forward strand.
TTTGTAAGCATGCAGTTTTACTTTGCCAAAATCGTAAACTTCCATAACACCTTTTGTAAGTGCAACTGATTTAAAATTTGTCTTTTCCATAAAATTACCTCGTGTAATAAATAATTTGTTAGTTGTAATTTATTTTTTACAACTAACAGTAATATACTGTTGTAACTTAAGAATGTCAACCGTTGTAGTTTATTTTTTACAACAAAAGTGCTATATTTTTTTTAGTTCATCTTTTTATGGGAGATAAAAATTGAAACTGAACACAAACCTGACAATCGCAGTTCACACGATTTTATGCATTGCATATTTTGAAAAAACAGAAAAAGTCACTTCGGATTTTATTGCAGGAAGTACAGGCGCAAATCCCGTCATCATCAGAAAAATTTTAGGAAAATTGCAGGATGCGGGAATAGTTTCAACAAAAGCAGGAATTGGAGGTTCAAAACTTATAAAAGGCCCCCAAGAAATCACCCTTTTAGATATTTACAAGGCCGTAAGCGAAGAAAGTGACGACGAGCGCTCTGTTTTTAATTTTCATTCATCACCAAATGCAAAATGCCCGGTGGGAAGTAAAATCCACAAAGTTCTAGACGAACCCCTTTCAAAAGCTCAAAAAGCAATGGAAGCAGAACTTAGAAAAACTACGGTTAAGGATTTAATGAAAGGGATCATGTATTTGTAATCAGTGTATATTCATTTGACTTTTAGAAAGGGTGTTTTATCATTTTAGATGTAGAATAATTCTGCTAAAAAAACTGCGATTCAGCACCTCCTGTGCTGCCCGCTAACGCGGAATCTTATAGGGAGCTTAAAGTGAAGAAAATCCATGCAAATCTGTTTAAAATTTTAGTCTCTTTATTTTTTATTTCATTTTTTTGCTGTTGCTGTAGTAATGAAACAACCAATAAGGAATCGAAACAGGACAAGGAAATGAATGAAGATTTATCCGAGTATAATGTCACAGATCTGGAAGCTTATGCAAAATGTGTAAATACGCTTGCAGTAGAAAATAATATGAGTGCTTTTTTGTGGGATTGTTCGGTTTATATGGATAGGGCAAATCTTACAAGTAAATATCCAACCTGTACAAAAGAAATGATTGCTCCATATGGTAGTATTTCTGTTCCAGGGAACGGAAAAGACAACGGCATTTTTGAAGAGGAGTCTGCTTCAACTGCTGTAAAAAACTTTGGTGCAGGCTGGAATCTTGGAAATACCCTGGATTCAACCAGTTACAATATTGTAAATTCAGCAAACGGTGAAGACGGCTGGATTCTAAAATACGGAAAAAAAGATTCAAATGGAAATTATCTTCCTTCTGATTGGGAAACTTCCTGGGGACAGGTTGCTACAACACAAGAAATTGCGGACTTTGTTCTGAACGAAGGTTTTAATGCTATCCGTATTCCGGTAACCTGGGCAGAACATCTTGATTCAGACAATAATGTGGATGCAATATGGATGGCTCGTGTAAAAGAAACAGTAAATTATTTTTATGATAAAGGTGTCTATTGTATTCTTAATGCTCATCATGATGGTGGTGCAGACGGCTGGATAGAAGCTTATGAAGATTCTTACACAAAATATCATGACAGATTTGCAAAACTTTGGACTCAGATTGCTGAAGAATTTAAAAATTATGATGAAAGACTGCTTTTTGAAGGCTTTAATGAAGTGCTTGATGAAAATAACAACTGGGGAGATTCTGCTTCCGGATGTGAATGGATAAACAAGTGGAACCAGCTTTTTGTAGATACTGTTCGTGCAACCGGCGGTAACAATGCAGAACGAAATCTTGTGGTAATGACTTATGCAGGTGGCGGTTCTGAATTTAATTTTTCTCGCTTTATTCTTCCAACAGACTCAACAGAAAATCATCTTATTGTTGAAGTTCATAATTATGATCCGCAAGCATTTACTTGGACTACAGCTACATGGACGACAATGACTGCAAAATGGTCTTCTTCAGCAGAAAATACTCTGAAAAATGACTTTGCTGTTTATAATAAATATGCTGATAAATTTGGTGTTCCTGTTATAGTTGGCGAATATTGTGCTGATCCTAAAAAATATGCGGATTATGATTAAAATATAAGTTTTTGTCACCGTCTGGTGAAAAAAAACGCTAGTCCCGTAAGGAAAATGGCCACCAAGCGTGGAGCCCCTGCGCAGCAGTCGACCGCAGGCGGAGAACTGGG
>CAVFQN010000269.1:0-8077 GCA_963624615.1 Treponemataceae bacterium
TGTATTATCTGTGGCTTTTTTTTTGCTTTTTTACGTGCTATATTTTAGTTGGAGGCAGATTATGGATTATCAACAAATATCTGTGGAAATACCGACTGCTGTTATGTATGACACTCATATGACATCTGAAGAAACTCTTGATTATGCCCGTAAATTGCTGGCGGTTGATTATTATCAAAACCGGGGAATTTCTATTGGTTATTGTGCCCAGATTGCCGGAATGAATGAAGAAGATTTTATGAAATATCTTGGTAAAAAGGGGATTTCGGTTTTTCATTTTGATAACAAAGAAGAATTTCTGGATGAATTAAATAATGCGTAGAGTAATTGTAAATTCAACACCTCTTATTTTATTCAGTAGTATAAATCAGCTTGGACTTTTTAAAGCGATTTATGGAGAGATTGTAATTCCTCGTGCAGTTTATGATGAAGTTACGGCTAAAGCTGATTCGGCGTGCCAGAATCTTAAAAATAATTTTGACTGGATAAAGATAGAATCAATAAAAAATCCTCTGCAAAAGAAAATGTATCAGGCAAAGCTTCATGATGGTGAAGTAGAAGTTATGATTCTTGCACAGGAAGAGCCGAAGGCTGATCTTGTTATTCTTGATGATAATGCTGCAAAGAAAACTGCAAAATATCTTGGACTAACTGTTACTGGAAGTCTTGGAGTTTTGATAAAAGCAAAGAAACTCAAACTTATAGAATCTGTAAAGCCTCTTATGGATAGTTTTATTGCTAATGGATTTTTTGTTACTCAAAATGTTTACGACATGGTTTTGGAACAGGCTGGGGAATAATTTTTTTCGGAAGACAAAACATCGCTTCCCCTCCTTAAGATTGCACAAATCTCAATTTAATGTAATACAATCTTTACATACTGCTGTATTTTAAACTTGACATTTTATAACTTCATATCTATATTAAAGGCATGATAACTACTCTGAAAAAACTTAGGGAAGAAAAATCTTTTTCTCAGGAAGAACTGGCAGAAAAACTGAATGTCAGCCGGCAGACTTATATAAAATACGAGTCCGGAGCTATTGAAATGCCACTGGAAGTTATACGCAAGGCTGCAAGGATTTTTGATGTTTCTTATTCTTGCCTTATAGATAACACTATGCCTTCTGAGCCGGAGTATGATATTCAAAAAAGTAATTCTGAGGTGGAACAGACTGATATCCGCATAAGCATTCCGGAAAATAATATTGAAAAATTCAAGCAGGTTTTTCTTTATATTCTTACAAAAGTGGGAGCTAAACCGAATGTTGGACAGACGGTAATTTATAAACTTCTGTATTTTATGGATTTTGATTTTTATGAGCTTTATGAAAAGCAGCTAATGGGTCTTTCTTATATTAAAAACAACTTTGGACCTACTCCTGTGGATTTTGCAAAGCTTGTAAAACAGATGGAAAATGACGGTCAGATTGAAGAACTTAAAACAAAATATTTCCAGCACGATATGACAAAGTATCTTCCGCTAGTGGAACCAGATTTAGACTTGCTTTCTGCCAAAGAACTGGAATTTATTGATTGTGAATTGGAAAAGCATGCTTCAAAAAGTGCTACGGAACTTTCTAATCTTTCGCACAAAGATATTCCATGGATTGGTGCAAAAGACAGGGAAGTCCTTGATTATGAATCTGTTTTCTACAGAACTCCTGAAACTTCTGTAAGGGCTTATCAGGAGGAAGAAGATTAATTACAAGTCGATTCCTGAATTTGATAAAGATTTTAAGGCTCTTTTAAAACGCTACCGGACTTTAAATTCTGATTTTGAAACTTTTAAAAAATTTACAATCGAAACTTACTACGAAAAAAATATTCCTACGACGGCTTTTGTAAAAAAAAGTGTAATAGGAAGTTTTTTCTCCGCAAGTCAACAAAAATCATAATATTTGTTGATTAGGGCAAAAGATTTGCATGAAAAGGATTTTACCTTGTGCACAACTTTCTGTCATGCACAAAAAAATTAAAAAATTGTGCATATCACGCGTTGTATTTTCCAGAACTTGATATTTCCGCATATATATGCAGAAATATCAGATAGAAGGCATTCTTATTATGATTTTTTGTTTGGGAAAAGTGTTTTATAATAGACAGGAAAATAAAATGCAAAGCGATTTTCTATCTGTAATAAACGAATATCTTTCTCTTGGAATTAATCAGCAGCTGGATTACGACAAATTCTATCTGTATTCAATTATTACGCACTCAACTGCGATTGAAGGTTCTACTGTTACAGAAATTGAAAATCAACTTTTGTTTGATGAAGGAATCAGCGCAAATAAGCCTATGGCCGAACAGCTGATGAATCTGGATTTGAAAAAAGCTTATGAGCAGAGTTTTAAATACGCAAAAAATCATGAAAAAATTACTGTTGAACTTTTGTGCAAGCTTTCAGCCCTTGTAATGGCAAACACTGGTTCAGTTTATAAAAATATTTTAGGGGAATTTTCTTCTGCAAAAGGTGAACTGCGGCTTGTAAATGTAAGTGCCGGTCGTGGCGGAAAAAGTTATCTTGCCTGGCAGAAAGTTCCGGAAAGGTTGCAGCAATTTTGTGACTGGCTGAACGAAGAGCGAGTTAAAATTATCAGCAAGTCAAATGCGGATATCAACGCTTCCTATGAATTAAGTTTTGAAGCACATTACCGTCTTGTAAATATTCATCCATGGGCAGATGGCAACGGCAGAATGAGCCGCCTTGTTATGAACATGATTCAGTATGAAGCAGGAATTATTCCTTCAATCGTAAAAAAGGAAAGCCGGGCTGAATACATTCAGAGCCTTGCTGAAAGTCAGGAAAAAAATGATTCTGCACAGTTCATTGATTTTATGTTCAATCACCACAAGGAAAACTTAAAACAGCAGATAGAAGATTACAAAAAATCTATGGACGCTGATATGGACACTGAAATTACAGAAGGTGGTCAGAAAAAATCAGGTGGTCAGAAAAAGTGGTCAGAAACTGCACAGAAAATTCTGGAACTGATAAAAGAAAATCCTTCTGTTTCAAGAAAAGAACTTTGCGAAGCCTTGCAGATAAATCCGAGCGCTGTCCAGAAACACATTGAAAAGCTTAAAGTGCTGAATGTTATTGAACGAAACGGCGGTGCTAAAGGCGGAAAGTGGATTATAAAAAAAGGGGAGTAATTTATGTCATCATACACCGAAGATTCATACGAAAACGCTTTAATTGAACTTTTTCAGAATATGGGCTGGGTTCATGTTTACGGCCCGGATATTGAACGGGACTTTTATTCTCCGCTTTACGATTCTGTTCTTGAAGAGTCGCTTTGTCGTATAAATCCTAAGGCGGCTCCGGCGGCAATAAACGAAGCACTGTTAAAACTCCGCCACTTTGAAAATGATGAACTTAAAAAGAAAAATGCGCTTTTTATGGACTACCTTCAGAATGGCATTGAAGTTTCCTATTCTGCAAACGGCGAAACAAAAGCTGACATCATCTATCTGGCGGATTACGATAACATAAACAACAACTCCTTTATTATTGCAAATCAGTGGACTTTTATCGAAAACTCCAACAAGCGGCCGGACATTCTTTTGTTTTTGAACGGACTTCCTGTCTGTCTTTTTGAACTTAAATCTCCGTCGCGGGAAGAAACTGATGTAAGTGAGGCTTATTCTCAAATCCGTAACTACATGCAGGAAATTCCTTCAATGTTTATTTACAACTGTATCTGCGTTATGTCGGATCAGCTTACTTCCAAAGCGGGAACTATTACTTCCGGTGAAGATCGCTTTATGGAATGGAAGACTAAAGACGGAAATATAGAATCCCAGACTTTTGCGGATTTTACTACTTTTTTTGAAGGCATTTTCCAGAAAGAACGGCTCTTGGACATCATCAAAAATTTTATCTGCTTTAATAATGACGGCGTTAATTCCTTTAAGATTCTTGCGGGCTACCATCAGTATTTTGGGGTACGCACTGCAGTTGAACGAACGAAAATTGCAGTAAATGGGGACGGAAAAATCGGGGTTTTCTGGCATACTCAAGGGTCCGGAAAATCTCTTTCCATGGTTTTCTATGCTCACCTTTTGCAGCAGGCTATTGATTCACCGACCATTGTTGTAATCACTGACCGGAATGATTTGGATAATCAGCTTTACAGTCAGTTTGCTAACTGTAAGGATTTTCTGCGCCAGGAACCAGTTCAGGCTCAAAGCCGCGAACATCTTAAAAAACTTTTGGAAGGCCGTAAAGCCAACGGAATCATTTTTACGACCATGCAGAAATTTGAAGAAGGGGATGAGCCTTTAAGCGAACGCAAAAATATCATCGTTATGGCAGATGAAGCCCACCGCGGGCAGTATGGGCTTACCGAAAAAATCAAAACTACAAAGGACGAAAAAGGAAATCTAATTGCCCGCCGCACAATCGGTACTGCACGAATTATCCGGGATTCTCTTCCAAACGCCAGCTACATCGGTTTTACAGGCACTCCAATCAGCCGCGAAGACCGCAGCACAACGGAAGTTTTTGGCAACTACATTTCCATTTACGATATGACCCAGGCGGTTCAGGATGGAGCAACCCGTCCGGTTTATTACGAAAGCCGCGTAATCAAACTTAAACTGGACGATAAAGTCCTCCAGCAGATTGATGAAGAATACAATTTTCTTGCCCAGAATGCTGACGAAGAAGTAATCGAAAAAAGCAAGCACGAACTTGGACAGATGGAAGCAATTCTTGGTAACGAAAAAACAATCAATTCCCTTGTAGATGACATTTTGAATCATTACGAAAATGAGCGCCAATATCTCTACACCGGAAAAGCAATGATTGTTGCCTACAGCCGTTCAATCGCAATGAAGATTTATAAGCGCATTCTGGAACTTAGGCCGAACTGGGCTGGAACTACATCAGAAGTTAGTATGGGTTCAAAGAAAATCAAAGTTGCAGGCGATGATGCCAGAGTTGCAGTTGTAATGACAGAAAGCAACAAGGATCCGGAAGAATGGCGGGCAGTTATCGGAAATAAAACTCACAAACAGGAACTTGCCACCCGCTTTAAGGATGATAAAAGTCCTTTAAAAATTGCCATTGTTGTTGATATGTGGCTTACAGGTTTTGATGTTCCGTCCCTTGCAACAATGTATGTTTACAAACCCATGGAAGGCTACAACCTGATGCAGGCAATTGCCCGCGTAAACCGGGTTTTTAAAGATAAGGAAGGCGGTCTTGTAGTTGATTACGTTGGAATTGCCAGTGCCTTAAAGCAGGCCATGAACGATTACACAGTCCGCGATCGGGATAATTACGGCGAAATGGATGTTGCAAAACGTGCTTTCCCTAAGTTTCAGGAAAAACTGGAAATCTGCCGAAATCTTTTCTTCGGTTACAATTACACCCCCTTTTACGAAGGAACAGACCTTGAGCGCGGTATGACAATCAGCGGTGCCGTAAACTTTATTATGGCTCCGGCAAAAGAAGAAGAAAAACAAGCTTTCGTAAAAGAAGCCCTTATGCTCAAACAGTCACTTTCCCTTTGTTCTTCCATGGTAAAACAAAATATGCGCCTTGAAGCAGCATTTTTTGAGTCGGTAAGAGTGCTGGTTATGCGCCTTATGAACGGCGGAAGCGGAAAAAAGTTTTCTCTTAAAGAAATCAATGACAGAATCAACGAACTTTTAAAGCAGTCAATAAAATCTGACGGCGTTATAAACCTTTTTAGCGACGTTGGCGAAGAGTTCAATCTTTTTGATTCCAAATTCCTCTCTGATATTACCAGAATGAAAAATAAAAACCTTGCCGTAGAAATGCTCAAAAAACTGATTGCAGAACAGGTAAAAGTTTACAGGCGTACAAATCTGGTAAAATCTCAAAAATTCAGCGAACTTGTACAGCAGACTTTGAACCGGTACTTAAATGGAATGCTTACAAACGAAGAAGTAATCCAGGAAATGATTAATCTTGCCAAAGAAATGGCCGCTGCCAGTGCAGAAGGAAATAAACTTGGCTTAAGTGATGAAGAACTTGCATTTTACGACGCCCTTACAAAACCAGAAGCAGTAAAAGATTTTTATTCCAACGAAGAACTGGTTGCCCTTACAAAAGAACTGACAGAGACCCTCCGCAAAAACAAGACCATAGACTGGCAGAAAAAAGAATCCGCTCGCGCCAAAATGAGGATGATTGTAAAAAAACTTCTGAAAAAGTACAAATATCCGCCGGAAGGCCAGGAAGATGCACTTAAGACAGTAATCAGCCAGTGTGAAATGTGGACCGACAACGTAGCAGACTTTGAAGAAAGCTATAAGGAAAAAGCATACAACTGGAATGCTCAGACTGAAAGTTACCTTATGGTTGCACAAGAAGCACCAACGTATGGGGAGTAATTAGGACGTGTGGCGCAGGCGGGCAACACAAATCTTGCAATTTACAAAATATCCCCTTATAATTTACTTAATCTACGATTTTTAATCACTTTAAGTAAGTTATAAGGCATTTTTATATGATTATAGGACGACAAGAAGAATTAAAACGTCTCAAAAATATTTATTCAGATGACAAATCTCATTTTCTTGCCATTTACGGAAGACGTCGTGTAGGAAAAACATTTCTTATTCGTGAAAGTTATAACTACAAATTTACATTCCAGCATGCAGGTCTTTCCAATGGAGGACTCAAAGACCAGCTTTTTGCATTCTGCACCTCTCTCAAAGATTCAGGTTATAAATTTAAAAGAAAACCCGAAAACTGGCTCGAAGCATTTGAAGGCTTAAAAGACCTGATCCGTAAATCCAATGACCCAAAAAAAATCATATTCATAGATGAACTTTCCTGGATGGATACCCCAAAGTGCGATCTTATGATTGCCCTCGAAAATTTCTGGAATGCCTTTGCTTCTGCCAGAAAAGATATAATTCTCATTGTTTGTGCTTCTGCAACATCCAGGATGCTCTCCAAAGTCGTACACAATAAAGGCGGATTGTACAACAGACTTACAGAACAAATAAATCTTCAACCCTTTTCGCTAAAAGAATGCGAAGAATACGTAAAAGCAAATAATCTGATTTTTACAAGAAATCAAATTATGCAATATTACATGGTTTTTGGCGGAGTTCCATTTTACTGGAGCTTTTTGCAAAAAGGCCTGAGCCTTGCACAAAATATTGACGCAGTTTTATTCGCCGAAAATGCCCCCCTCAAAAAAGAATTTGAATACCTGTATGCTTCAGTTTTCAAAAACCCGGAAGTTTACCTAAAAATAATAGAAGCCCTTGGAAGTAAAAAAGCTGGAATGACCAGAGAAGAAATAATTGAAAATGCACATATTATTAATTCAGGAGATTTAACAGCAAAACTTGAAGAACTGGAAAACTGTGGTTTTATCAGAAAATACCATTCCTTTGGAATGAAAACGAAAAATGCAATCTATCAACTCATAGACAATTTTACTCTCTTCTACTATCAGTTTTTAAAAAACTATCCCACAGATGAAAATTTCTGGACACATAAAATTAATACACCTTTGGCAAACAGCTGGCTGGGCCTGGCATTTGAGCGAATTTGCCTTGAACATATAAAACAGATAAAATTCAAACTAGGGATTTCGGGAGTTCACACAGAAGTAAATTCCTGGTTCTGTAAAAAAGATGAAACACAAGGAATATCCGGTTCCCAAATTGATTTGCTGATAATAAGAGACGACAAGGTCATTAACCTTTGTGAAATGAAATATTACGGAACCGACTACACCGTCACTGTCAAAGACGATGAAGATTTACGAAAAAAAATCAACGATTTTACAATGCTTACAAAAACAAAATATGCAATTTATCCGACCATAATTACGACCTACGGCCTCACTCAAAACGGATATGCGGCAAACATTCAATCTGTAATTACATTGGACGATTTATTTTTGTGTTAAAAAAAAGATTAAAAGTGTAAGATTTAGGGCGTGCGACGCAAAAAAATGGCGTGCCGGCTAAAGCCGTCGGCTGTTCCGCCCTTCGCTAACGCTCATTGCCAGCAAGCTGGCAACTAAAGGGGCTCCATAGCCTCACGCGTGCAAGCGGCGCAGGCGGGCGGTGGTTTGAACTG
>CAVFQN010000270.1:0-7669 GCA_963624615.1 Treponemataceae bacterium
TTATATTGATTTTTGGGATTGTGGGTGGATTTTTTTTGGCGTGCCCCTCCGTTCGCTTCGCTCACTCCGGGTCGCTATGTCCAGGGTTCCGGCTTTCGCCTCCATTCCTACGCTCCACTTCGTTACGCTCCGGAACGCCTTCGGCGCCCTTCCCAGCGCTCACGCGGGAAAATCCAACTCATCTTGACCAATAACTTTTTTCCTTACCGCTTTAGAAAGTTCTGTTGGATATTCTCTGTAGAAAATTCTATTTTCATGACATAAAAATATTTCTTCTTCAGGAAGTTTACCGTAAATTAGCAGAGAATAAGGTTCTAAACTTTTTATCATTTTCAAAAATCCTTTGTGAAAATTTTCTCTGTCCTCACATGTCCCTAAAGCACTTAAAGTTCCAAGAGCCAATAAAGAATGTTTTTTTATGCCTTCAAAACAAAAGTTCCAGGAATATTTATCTCCCCACCGGATACTTGGAATTACATTTACTCCATTATTTAAAAGATAAACACCGTAAGCTCTGGATTTATATGTTTGATATTGTTGTACTGGCAAGGGTAGATTTGTATAAATGCTACAGTCTGGAAGAATTACGCTTTGATATTTTCTGAATGCTTCAAGTTTTGCATTTGATTTTTTTTCGCTTGTGATTGTTGGTTCAAATAGAAAATCATCTTGGAAGAAATGAATACTTGAACTTGCAGCATCTTTTAGATTTTCTGCTTTATTTTCCTTTCCGAACAAAACAAGTTTTTCAGGAATTTTTGATGTACCTTCAACAATAGGATATTCATTCGTTATTCCATTAGACCTATCTTTTTCAAAATCATAATTTTTAATCTGCCAGAAACCAAAAACATCTTTTTTAGTGGACATAATTTACTCTCCCAAAAAAATAAAATTGGAGATGTATAAAAAATATAACTCCAATTCAATTAAAATACTCTTTCACCGTCACAATAAACTTCTACAGGCATATTGTGATAGTTAATTTCAAAAAGTTGCTTATTTTCAACATTTTGAAAAACTACAATCCAGTATTCCTCATAGTTTGGATCATCTTCGTCTAGACAGTTTTCAGATTCACAGGCGGTATCGAATAACGCATTTATTACACTGTTATCCTTAAATACAAATTTATAAGAATTTCTTGTATGTCCATGAACGAATAAAAGAAAATCCCAAAATCTACCTGCTTCATTTGGATTAAGCATCATATTTTTACTCCTTTTAATACGGTTTTGAAGGAACGATATGAGTTCCCTTGCTAGAGTGATGTATTATACCATTAGTTGTTGGAACATACCCTTTTATTGGATCATTATATAATCCAATAATCTTTCCAAAATCAACTCTTTCTTTATTACTTGAAGAAGGTGTACCAACAACATTTCCTGTTCCAGCAAAAAAATCGGCTAATTTTTTTGCTTCTGACATTGAGATAGATAATTTGCTTTTTCCAGACTGAAAATTAGGATGTCCTTCAATATGTTTACCCTGCTTCCCTTCTTCTAATGTAGAAGGCCATTCCTTCCTATCCGAAAATTTGTTCTTTGAAGATGGGGAAGAAAGATAATTCATTATAGAAGAGTTATCTTTTTCCGCTTCTTCAAATAAACTTTGTTCTGCGTAACCTGTATTGTCTAAATCACGATTATTTACACCAGGATTTCTAGACTTACCAGATCCCTTAAATTTACCAGCACCCATGATCAGTGCCTCCTTTTTGAAAAAGGCAACTCCGTTTTATAAGGCAGATCTGTGTAAAGGGCATCTCTAAAAAATCATTTTCAATGCTTTTTCAGAGATGCCTGCGCATTCTAAGTCTTGGAAATAGCAAGACTTAGAAGTGCGCGTTTTCAAAGTTGCCTCTAAAAATTGCAATTTTTAGAGGCTCCCTAAACTAAACAAAATCCACCGGGAGAAGCGTCAAATTTTTCCATTTGACGAAGCACCGCTTTAAGGCTAATATTCTAAATGGTATTCGAAATTACCTTATGGTGTTTCGTCGGTTAGTTTTCTGTTTCCAGCAGAAATCTAACTTTTTGGCATAAGCCAATTTTTTTAACCTTGCTTTGATTGCAGTCTTAGCAAGGTTTTTTATTTTTTAAACCTTAATTTTCACTTGAGAATCTCCTTTTAATCATCATTATAACATAAAAAGTAAAACGAAAATAAAACGAAGCAGATTGTAAAAAACTGTACGTATTACTTTTCTCCATCATACAAATCACTATTTATATCTTCACCGTTTACAAGACTTTCAATGATTTCCGTCATTCCCTGCCTGCTTATCTGCGGGCGGTAATAAACTTCCGGAAGGTCATCTTTTAGTTTTTCAAAAAGTTTTCGGGCGGCACTAAATTTCCGTCTTTCTTCCGGGTCTATGTTGTCTTTTGTCTTGTCCTTTGTTTCAACAACAAGATTCAGCTGCTTTTTTCCGTTCTGGTGTTTTATGACATACATAAAATCCGGGCTGTAAGTTCCGTCTGCATAAGTTGGAATGCGTACAGTTTTACGCGGAATTTTTCCGTAAACTTCAACAGAGGCAAGTGGAGATTTTATTTCCAGCGTCATATCTTTTCTTTCAAGTTCTGAATCATAAGCACAGGATTCGTAAAGATAATTTTCAAGAGGCTTTTCCTTGCAGTTAAAAACGCCAATATCATTTTGAACTACATATTCTTTTACATTTTTATTTTCATCACAAAGCGGGTCCTCTACTTCCACATCAATTTTTTCGTAAGAATAACGCGTTGCAAAAGTTTTTATGTACCAGTCGCGGTAACCTGCAATAAGTTTAAACAAAGTCTGCCTGCTAAAAAACTTTGGGGGCAAAGGATTTTCACTAAAATACTGGCAGAAAACTTCATGCAAAATTCTGATTGGAATTTTTATTTCTTTTTGAGCCTTTTTTAAAAAGTCTGAATATGAAAGTTCTTTTTTTACAGAAAAAGTTGAACCTATTTCTTTTTCAAAAGTAATTCTTCCATCATCATTTACTGTTTTTTCAATTGAAGTAGAAATGGTTGAAGAACCGTCTATTCCTTTTTTAAGCAAATTCAAAAGCATTGCCTTTAATTCCGCTTCGCTTGTATTTCCAAAACGAAGATAAAATTTCTGGTTTATGCTGTGCCAAAGGTCTGCAAGTTTGTCGTAATTTTCTTTTCTGATTTTTACCTGTGCACCAGTTTTTTCTCCAGGTTTAACAGTAATGATTTTTCTTTCCTGCAGGGCATCAAACAAATCCGGGTAATTTTCTTTAAATTCATCAAGATTTTCTTCAACTGCTTCGTGAGTTTCAGGGTCAATAAAATCTTTTACTATTAAATCTTTAAAGAAGGCCTTTGTATCAATCTGCTTTTTCTTTGCGTATTCTTCAAGGAAAGTTTTTGTAATCTTAAATTCTTTTTCAAGACCGGCATTAATTTCTGCAAGGAGTTTTTCGCCAAAACCTTTTTCTGAATAGTCGATTATGTAACGAAGGTAAAACTGCCTGTTCTGCCTTTCTCCAAGTTCATCAACTGGAAGACGAAGTCCGCGACCTACTTCCTGCAGTTTGCTCGTTTCGCTTCCGCTCGAACGGAGTTTTGCAATTACAAAAATGTTAGGATTATCCCAGCCTTCTTTTAAAGTCCACTTTGAAAAAATAAAACGCGTCGGTTCCCATTCGCCGTCATCTTTTTTAATTTTGATTATTTCATCTTTCTGCCGCAGAACTTTATCTACTTCTTCCCGAACTTCTTCGCTGTCCGTATTGTTGTCCTGAGAAAAATAACCGGCAATCGTCTTTTTTAAGTTTTTCAAAGAAAATTCAAGATAATCTGCATATTCCTTTTCTTTTTTTAAGTCTGATTTTTGATATTTTTCTATTAAAAGAGTGAGTTTTTCTTTTAAAAGATTTTCAAATTCTTTTCTTAAAAATCCGTCATCGCGGAAAGATTCAATTGAATCAATAAAGAAAAGCGAAAGTGTTTTGATTTTTGTTAAGCCGCTGCAGAAATTTTCATGTTCAATTTTAAAATGTTCTTCCAGTGCAAGATTCAGCATTGTAGTCTGAAAACTTTCTGAAAAAACTTCAGGATACAAAGATTCACTTTTATGCAAAATCATTCCGTTGCTTAATTCAATTTCGTTTTTGGAAATTGCAGAAATGCGGATGTTTTCCAGATTTGAATCAATTTCAGAAAGAGAATCGCTTTCCTGTAAATCAAAAGTCTTTTTTGTCTGTTCATTTTGAAAGCGGACTGTTTTTACTTCTCCTTTTGGAGTGTTAATTTCCAGAACTTTTATTTTTATCTGGTCTTTTAATTTTCCTTCGTCTGCAATGTATTCAACTGCCACGCCTTTTACAAGATTGTCATTAAAAGCCTTGCAGGAGTTTAAAGAATAAACCACATTTTCATAATCAATTTTATCTTTACCCATTTCAGGGAAAGTTGCTCCGTAACGGATAATCACCTGGGGCTGAATTTTTTCAACAAGGGTTTTAAAAGTTCCTTTTGTACGGTTAAATTTATGGGGCTCATCAATAATTACAAAAGGATTGATATTCTTTAAAACTTTGTAAGGATTTGTAAAAGAACCAAGTAAAGTCTGGTCATATTCTGCATCCATAGTTTTAGCTGAATTCAACATTCCACTGTTTGTAAGAAGGACATCTATTTTGTTTCCGTTTATGTCCGTATTTTCTGCAAAAGCCTGAATTGCCGCCGGGAAAGATTTTCGCCCCTTTGTGTTCTGCTTCTGGGCATCCAAAATATGAAGACGTAATTGACTTCCATCATAAAGCGACTGTAAATCACTTTTCATATATGCAGATTTTAAAAATGCCTTTGCACCTTCTTTTATAGGAACGGTCGGAACTAAAACGATGAATTTGTTTATGCCAAAATGTTTGTGAAGTTCAAACATTGTTTTTGTGTAGACATAAGTTTTGCCTGTCCCGGTTTCCATTTTTATATCAATGTTCAGATATTTTGAACTTGAATCCATATAATTCTGGCGAAGATTTTCCGGTACAGAATAATCATCTAAAAAACAATTTTGCATTTCGCCCTTTTGAATTTGACAAATGTTATTTTTGATAGTTTCAAGATCAACCGTTGCCAAAGGACATTTTGTTTTGTCCTGCGGAATTTTTATTTCAACGCCCTTAAAAACATTGAGTACCGCATTTATTGCATTTGTCTGATGAGGAAGATTCTGTTCAAGTTTCATTTTAATACCTTATGATTGCGTCAATTTTTTCTCTGTTTTTGAGCATTTCCAGATTTTTTGTGAGGGATGTGAGGGAATCAAAATCAAAAGAATAACCGTAAACAAAAACTTTGCTCGGGTTTAGTTCTTTTGCTTCAATTCTGCGGATAAGCTCTTTTATGGAATTTTTGCTCATCTGGGTAAGAAGATACAAATAGTTTCCAATTTCTTCGTTTTCCAAAAGATAAGCCGTATAACCTTCAATGTCGATTTTTTGCTGAATGCAGTCAAAGCCAAAGCCGTCTTTTATCTGCCATGTCTGTAAAAGAGTTTCTTCGCCAAGTGATTTTACAATGTCGCCGTCGCTTGAAAAAAGTTCTTTAGGATTAAAAGTCTTTATTTTATCCAGCGTGTTTTGTGGCATTGATTTTAAATAGTAGGTTTTAAAGCCTAGGTCCGCCTTTGTGTCAGGATTTTCGGATTTGATTTTTGCAGCTGCCCGGCGGATTCTTTCGCGGCCGATTTCGTCGATGGTGTGATAGCCGGCTTTTTCTGCTTCGCTGTCTTTTTTTACTTTTTCGTCCAGCTGAACCATGATGAATTTGCGGTTTCCGCCGTCCTGGGCGTTCAATTGCATTACGGCGTGAGCGGTTGTGGCAGAGCCGGAGAAGAAGTCGAGGATGATGTCGGAATCTTTATTATCACACAGATTTGAGATTTCTAAAGAATTTTCATTTTGGTTTTTAGATTCTTTGTTAGCAAAATCCACCCTATGTGACGTTGACAATTTTAATATCTTTTCAATAAGTTTTGTAGGTTTTGGAGTATCAAAATAATTATCAGAAAATATATCAATAATTTCTTTTTTTCCTTCTTTATTTGTTGCTACATTATCCCAATAATTTGAAGTAGGCTGTCCTTTACTTTCTTTTAAATACATAACCCTTTGCGGAATTGCATCTAAATTTTTCCCAAAATAAACTCTTTTTGATTTTATGAGTTTTTCATAGCTATCTTTAGGGTATGCCCATATTCTATTATGCTTTATTCCTTTTGGCGTACTAATTTCATACTTATACCCTCCACCTTTCAATCCTTTTGAAACTGTCAAAGGGACAGGACGCCATTTATCCTCTGAAAATTCTTCGTTTGGTTCATTATATGATTGTTTGATGTATTCTTTTGAAAGAGGCTCTAAATTTAAAATAGTATTTTGCGATTTTGCATAAATTAAAATATATTCGCCTTGAATAGCAATATTACCAGAATCATTTGAAATTTCCTTTTTTCGTTTCCATGCAATATTGGCTACAAAATTCCCTTCCCCAAACACCTCATCACACAGCCTTTTCAAATTCGCCTGCTCGTTATCATCAATACTGATAAAAATTACGCCGTCATCACGCAAAAGGTCTCTTGCAAGGGCCAGCCGCGGGTACATAAAAGTAAGCCAGGCAGAATGAGTGCATTTTCCCTGCATTTCAACAATCCGTTCTGCTTCGTCTTCATCAATATCAAGCTTTTCAACAAGTTCTTTTGCCGTAAAGCCAAATTTATCGTTATAAACAAAATCATCTTTTCCGGTGTTGTATGGAGGGTCTATGTAAATGCACTTTATTTTTTCTGAATAGGAATGGCGTAAATGCTGCAGGGCATCAAGATTGTCGCCCACAAGGTAAATATTTTTACTTTCTGTTTTAGAATTTTCTGCATCCGGCACAATCACAGTTTCGCTTTCAAGATTTGCCTGGTAGCGGGCATAGCTTTTGCCAAGAAAGTTTAAAGTAAAACCTTCTTTTGTAATGTCAACATTGTCGTTCAAAAGGGCGGAAAGTTTTTCTGTGTCAAAATGCTCTTTTATTACATTTCCGTTTTTGTCTGTTTCAGGCTTTAAAAAACACTGGGGAAAGTATTTTTTTAAGATTTCTAAAGTTCTGTCTGCAGGTCTTGCTTTTTCGTTTGCGGTCTGTGTGTCTGTTTTCATTGCATACTCTTTGCATCTGGATTTGATAAACTGAACTATTTTGTTAAAAAGTCGGTTTAACTGAATTATTATATATTGAAGTTCAGTTTTAACCAACTAATAGAATAAAAAGACGGCTATTTTGACCGTATGAATAACTATCAGAATGATTTTGTAGAAAACTTGATTTTTTATAGAACACAAAAAGATATGTCACAGCTTGAACTTTCAGGAATCTGTGAATGTGCAAAAAGTACCATCAGCGGAATTGAATCAAAAAAGAATTTTCCCTCTTTTGAACTTATTGTTAAAATTGCCTACGCCCTCGAAATCCACCCCGCCGATCTTTTCCTGCGTAACGCCAGCCAGACCCGCGAAAACGTAAGGAATTTTTTTGACAAAGAACTTTCGCCAAAAGTAAAAGAAATGGTAGAAAAACGCTTTCCCCTTTCAGAATGTGATGAAGGGGAATAGTCTAAACTTTGCCCCCGCACCAGGGATTGGAGGTGCGCC
>CAVFQN010000271.1:0-6221 GCA_963624615.1 Treponemataceae bacterium
CTTTTGAACACGACAACTGCGGTATTGGTGCGGTTGTGAATATTGACGGTAGGGCGGAACATAAAATTGTTGATAACGCTTTGTCGATTGTAGAAAAACTGGAACACCGGGCTGGTAAGGATGCGTCTGGGCAGACTGGTGACGGCGTTGGAATTTTGCTTCAGATTTCGCACGATTTTTTTAAGGCTCAGGTGGCGGCTTTGGGAGTTGAGCTGAAAGACCCCCGCGACTACGGAATCGGGATGTTCTTTTTTCCTCAGGATAATTTTACCCGGGCAAAGGCTATGAGGATGATTGAAAATCTGACGGCTAAAGAGGGGATGAAATTTTTGTGCTGGCGAAAGGTTCCTGTGAACGAGGCAGTGCTTGGGCAAAAGGCGCGGGACTGTATGCCGGTCATTATGCAGTGTTTTATTGAGCGGCCATCTGATGTGGAAAAGGGACTTGATTTTGACCGCAAGCTTTATATTTTGCGTCGCCAGTTTGAACATTCTCAGCTGGGAACTTATGTTTGTTCTTTGAGCAGCCGTACGATTGTTTACAAGGGAATGTTTCTGGTTGGTCAGCTGCGTACTTTTTATGATGATTTAGAGTCGCCGGATTATCGTTCGGCTTTGGCTATTGTTCATTCGCGATTTTCTACCAACACTCAGCCTAGCTGGCAGAGGGCTCACCCAAACAGGTTTATTGCCCACAACGGCGAAATTAATACAATCCGCGGTAATGTGGACAGAATGCTGGCCCGCGAAGAAACGCTTCATTCTGCAAAAATTTCTGATAAAGATATGGAAAAGATTTTGCCGGCGGTTGATACGACAGGTTCGGATTCTGCAATGCTGGACAACACTCTGGAATTTTTAGTGATGAACGGAATGCCACTTCCTCTTGCGGTGATGATTTGCATTCCGGAACCTTGGAAACACGATGAATATATGCAGGCGGAAAAGAGGGATTTTTATCACTACTGGGCAACTATGATGGAGCCTTGGGACGGGCCGGCTGCCATTTTGTTCAGTGATGGGGATTTACTGGGGGCAACTTTGGACAGAAACGGTCTGCGTCCTAGCCGTTACTACATCACAAAAGACGGAATGTTGATTTTGTCTTCGGAAGTTGGCGTTCTGGATATTCCGGAAGAAAATATCGAAAAGAAAAGCCGTTTGATGCCGGGAAAAATACTTTTGGTTGATACAGTTCAGAAAAAAATTATTTCTGATGATGAGTGTAAAAAAATTTATTCTTCGCTTTATCCTTATGGGGAATGGCTGGACACAAATCTTGTTCACCTGAAGGATTTGAAAGTTCCGAATCACAAAATCCCGGTTTACAGTCAGGAAATGCGGGACAAAATGTACAGGGCTTTTGGCTGGAATTATGAGGATGTAAATGAGATGGTTCTGCCTATGGCGAAAAATAGTGTGGAACCGACTGGGGCAATGGGAGTTGATACTCCGCTGGCCGTTATGTCCGAAAAACATCAGCCGCTTTTTTCTTACTTTAAGCAGCTTTTTGCCCAGGTTACAAATCCTCCGATTGATTCTTTGCGGGAAAAAATTGTTACTGACACGACGGTTTATCTGGGGTCGGACGGAAATATGCTGGAGCCGGAAAGTAAATCCTGCACTGTGCTTGAAATTAATAACCCGATTTTGACTGGCGTTGATATGATGAAAATTAAGGCCATGAACAAAATCGGATTTAAAGTTGCGACTGTTTCAATTCTTTACTACAAAAATACTTCGCTTGAGGCGGCAATTGATAAGGTTTTTGTGGAAATTGACCGCGAATATCGTAACGGGGCAAATATTATTGTTTTGAGTGATCGCGGCGTTGATGAAAATCATGTTGCAATTCCATCTTTGCTTGCGACAAGTGCCGTTGAACAATATTTAATCCGCACAAAAAAACGTACTGCAATTTCTATTATTCTGGAAACGGCAGAAATGCGGGACGTTCATCAGGCGGCAATGCTTTTGGGATATGGAGCGCGTGCAATCAATCCTTATCTTGCCCACGAATGTATTGCGGAATTGATTGACCAGAAACTTTTGGATAAGGATTATCACACTGCAATTGATGATTACAACAAGGCTATTATAAACGGCGTTGTAAAAATTGCGGCAAAAATGGGAATTTCTACGATTCAGTCTTACCAGTCGGCCCAGATTTTTGAGGCGGTTGGAATTGATAAAGATGTGACTGAAAAATATTTTACAAATACGGTCAGCAGGGTTGGGGGAATCGGTCTCAAGGAAATTGAGGAGGATGTGAACTATCATCACAATCAGGCTTTTGATCCTCTTGGTTTGACTGTAAATACTCACCTTGATTCTGTTGGAAATCACAAATTGCGTCGCGGGCCTACGGCAGAAGATCATTTATATTCGCCTGAAACGATTATCGCCTTGCAGCAGGCTACCCGAAACGGTGACTACAATCGCTTTAAGGAATACACAAGTCTGGTTGATGCAAATGCTCACCCTCATACTTTGCGGGCTATGCTGGATTTTAATTTTGAGGCTGGAAAGGAAATCCCGATTGAAGAAGTTGAAAGTGTAGAAAAAATTGTCCAGCGCTTTAAAACTGGGGCTATGTCTTACGGTTCAATTTCGGAAGAAGCACATAAATGTATGGCATCGGCAATGAATCACTTGCACGGAAAATCTAATTCCGGGGAAGGTGGCGAAAAGCCTGAGCGCTTGGGAACTGAATACAATTCTGCAATCAAGCAGGTGGCTTCCGGCCGTTTTGGCGTTACGGAAGAATATCTTTTGAGTGCAAAGGAAATTCAAATTAAGATGGCACAGGGGGCAAAGCCTGGCGAGGGCGGTCATCTTCCTGGTAAAAAAGTTTACCCTTGGATTGCCACAACGCGTTATGCGACTCCGGGCGTTTCTTTGATTTCGCCTCCACCTCACCATGATATTTACTCAATAGAAGATTTGGCTCAGTTGATTTACGATTTGAAAAATGCTAACCGCGATGCCCGTATTTCTGTAAAACTAGTAAGCGAGGCTGGGGTTGGAACAATTGCGGCTGGCGTTGCAAAAGCCGGTGCTCAGGTTATTTTGATTTCTGGCCACGACGGTGGAACTGGGGCTGCTCCAATTTCTTCTATTCATCATGCAGGTTTACCTTGGGAACTGGGGCTGGCAGAAACTCATCAGACTTTAATTCAAAACGGCTTGCGCGGCAGGGTCGTGATAGAAACTGACGGTAAGCTGATGAGCGGTCGTGACGTTGTGATTGCTTCGCTTTTGGGTGCTGAAGAATTTGGATTTGCGACGGCACCGCTTATCACGATGGGCTGTGCCATGATGAGGGTTTGCAATCTGGACACTTGTCCTTTTGGCGTTGCAACTCAAAACAGCGAACTTCGCAAAAAATTTACCGGCAAACCTGAATACGTTGAAAACTTTATGAAATTCATTGCCCAGGAAATGCGGGAAATTATGGCAAAACTTGGCCTGCATTCTGTGGACGAAATGTGCGGAAGAACTGACTTGCTGAAACTCAAGAGCAAGCAGGGATTTAAGAGAGCGGCTTGTGTTGATATGAGCCGTATTCTTGCAAATGCGGAAGGGGCAGGAGAAAACGAAGCCTGGAAAAGTGACCGTTCACTTTATGATTTTAAATTGAATTCTACGGTTGACCTTACAAGGCTTGTGCCGGAATTTGAAAAACTTTGCAGTAAGGTGAAAAAATCTGCAGGCGGTAAACGTGAAGAGAAGGCTGTTGATGGAAATGGCGGACTTAAATCCCAGAAAATCACTTTGACATCCTCTGCCTTCAAGGTTGAAAGTACGGACAGAACTGTGGGAACAATCCTGGGTTCTGAAATCCAGAAAAAATTTGGCAGCACTCTTGAAGAAGATTCTTTTACTGTAAACTGCAGGGGCGGGGGTGGCCAGTCATTTGGAGCCTTTATTCCAAAGGGGCTGACTTTGCGGCTGGAAGGTGATTCCAACGACGCTTTTGGAAAAGGATTGAGCGGCGGAAAACTGGTTCTTTATCCTTCAAAAGATTTTGGCGGCAAGGCCGAAGAAAATATTATTGTAGGAAACGTTGCACTTTTTGGTGCGACAAGCGGTCAGGCTTTTATAAACGGAATTGCAGGCGAACGTTTCTGTGTAAGAAATTCCGGTGCGACTGTCGTTGTGGAAGGCTGCGGTGACCATGGTCTTGAATATATGACTGGTGGAACTGCGGTAATTCTGGGACGGACTGGAAAAAATCTTTGTGCCGGAATGAGTGGCGGCGTTGCCTATGTTCTGGACGAAAATCACGATTTATACAAGCGGCTGAACAAGGAACTGGTTACGGTTTACGAACTGGAAGATGAAACTACGGTTGTGAGAACAAAACCGCGGGCCGGCGAAAGTCCTGACGAATCTGTTTTGAAACAGTTGATTGAAAAGCACGTGAAAGAAACAGGTTCTGCAAAGGGCAGGAAAATTCTTGAGAACTGGACTGAATACAAGGGACTTTTTAAGAAGATTATTCCGAATGATTATTTGAAGATTATGACGGAGATTTCTACGGAAGAAAGTCACGGGCTGGATCATGATGATGCAGTTCTGGCAGCTTTTAAAAAGTGCACAGCATAATAAGCGGGCGTTGCGGGCCGGCGTTTGAGGCCCGCAGAGAGGGTAGGACGCAACGAAGTGCGGCCGTGGGGGAGACTTCCCCCTCTTATAATCGAGGTGAAATATGGGAAAACCGACTGGATTTTTGGATTATAAAAGAGTTGAAAATGGAAATGTTCCGCCAATGGAACGAATTTGTAATTTTGAGGAATTTCATCCGAAACTGGACGAAAAAGCCCGGCGAGAACAGGCTGTCCGCTGTATGAATTGTGGCGTGCCTATGTGCGGAAGTGCAATAAAACTTGCCGGAATGGTGACAGGTTGTCCGCTTCATAATTTTATTCCGGAGTGGAATGACGCCCTTTATCGAGGTCAGTTTGATATGGCGGCCTGGCGGCTTTTAAAAACTTCGAGTTTTCCAGAATTTACCGGGCGGGTTTGTCCGGCTCTTTGCGAAAAAGCTTGTAACTGCGGAAGTCCGGCGGTTAGAGAAGGTGCGGTTACGGTTCACGACAACGAGCTTTTTATTATTGAAAAGGCTTTTGAAACCGGCTATATGAAGCCTCAGATTCCGGATGTTCGCTCTGGGAAAAAAGTTGCGGTGATCGGGTCTGGACCGGCAGGACTTGCGGTTGCGGATGCTTTGAATAGGCGTGGCCATTCGGTTACTGTTTTTGAGCGTGAGGATAAGGCCGGCGGACTTTTGATGTACGGAATTCCGAATATGAAGCTGGACAAGAAGATTGTGGAAAGACGAATCCAGTTGATGAAAGAGGAAGGCGTGGAATTTGTTTTTAATGCGGATGTTGGACGTGGGGCTGATGCTTCTGCAATTTTAAATGATTTTGATGCGGTTGCTTTGTGCTGCGGGGCAAAAAAGGCCAGACCTTTGAGTGCGGCAGGAGTTGAAAAGCTTGCGACCGGCAATAATGGGGCGGACGGCGGTCTGATGTTCGCGGTAGATTTTTTGAAGGCCGTAACAAAAACGGTAATTGCAGCGAAAGCAAAAGCCTGCCAGGAAAATCCTGCCACTCTTGCATCCATATCCAGCCAGGACAACAAAATCCTGGCTGGGAACCTCAAATCCACATTTGGAATTGACGTTGAAGGCAAAGACGTAATCGTTTTGGGGGGTGGCGATACCGGCAACGACTGTACCGGCTCTGTAATCCGGCTGGGCTGTAAATCTGTAACGCAAATTGAAATGATGCCTTGTCCTCCACTTGAAAGGGCGGAAAATAATCCATGGCCACAGTGGCCGAGAGTTTTGAAAACCGACTACGGAGCAGAAGAATCAATCGCAAAATTTGGTCATGACCCGCGGGTTTACAAAACTACAATCAAGGAAGTTTATTCGGAAGACGGCCATGTGACCGGCATCAAAACAGTTCAGGTTGAATTTAAAATGGTGGACGGCGTTCGAAAACTTTGCGAAATCGAAGGCAGTGAAAAAGATTTGCCGGCAGATTTAATTCTGGTCGCCGCCGGATTTTTGGGCTGCGAAGATTATACTGCCACTGCTTTTGGAACTCCGCTGACTGCAAGAAATACGGTCGAATCTGTTGGAGAATTTACTCCGGAACTGGCAAGTCCAAACGGTTACAAAACCTCCGTCGAAAAAGTTTTTACGGCCGG
>CAVFQN010000272.1:0-6109 GCA_963624615.1 Treponemataceae bacterium
ATGACCGAACTTTACGTCTTAAACGAACTGGCCCAGTTTGCCAAATTCAAAACTCTTACCGCTGTTGCACAGAATTTAAATGTTTCGCAGCCGGCTTTGACCCGCTCAATGAAAAAACTTGAAAGTGAACTTGGCGTTCAGCTTTTTGACCGCGGAAAAAACCGCATTACGCTGAACGAAAACGGAAAAATCGCTGCAGAATATGCAAAAAAAGTCGTAGAAGCAGAAAAAGTTTTTGAACAGAAAGTCCTTGAATACGAGCGCACTCACCGGATTTTTAATTTTGCCTCGATTGCGCCTATGCCAATCACAGAACTTACGCCCATTCTTTCCCAGCAGTTTATGGGAATGACGATAAAATCTGAATTAAAAGAAAACGAAAAAGCCCTTTATAAAGAACTCGACAGCGGAAAATCAAAACTGATTGTAACGCTTACCGCTCCCAAAGATAGTCAAAAATACACAGCAGTAAAACTTTTTACAGAAAATCTTTTTATCGTTCTTCCAAAAAATCACAATCTTGCACAAAAAGACAAAATCAACTTAAAAGAACTTGCCGGCGAAAAAATCCTCATTTATAACAAACTGGGCTTCTGGTATAAGACGGTAAAAAATCTTATTCCAAATGCAGAATTTTTTGACCAGCAGGAAATGTCTGCATTAAGAGAACTTGCAAAACTCACCGAACTGCCGTCCTTTGTAACAAACTTCACGATTCAAAATGTTTCTGAAATGAAAGACAAAAAAGCCGTTCCTCTTTCTGATAGCGAAGTAAACGTAACATTCTGGTGCGTCTGCTTAAAAAAGAATGAAAAGATGATAAGTTCAACTTTTTCACAGGTAAAATCGATTTATGGGAACTAGAAAAACGTTGACATGATGTCAGAACAAGTGTATATTTTAATTATCATTCTGACATCGTGTCAGGTTATTCTAAATTTCATCGGGATGAATTAATATGCCATCTGGCTCTATCGAAAAAACTAAGGCGAGAAAAGAAGAAATCATTAATGCCTGTGAAAAACTCTATAAAACCATGAGTTTTAAGGAAATTAGACTGCAGGATATTGGAAATGAAACAAGTTTTTCCCGCACTTCAATTTACAATTATTTTCAAACAAAAGAAGAAATCTTTCTTTCTCTTTTAAAGCGTGAATATGACAGGTGGATTTGTGATTTAGAAAAGGTGATTGCAGAAAACGAAACGATGAACGATGAAGACATTGCTCAAAATCTTGCAAAAACGCTTGAAAGGCGCACTCAACTTTTAAAAATCCTTTCTATGAATCACTATGACCTGGAAGAAAACTGCCGTGTAGAGCATTTAATTGAATTTAAACTTTCGTACGGAAAGGCTTTATCTACGATAGAAAATCTGCTCATAAAATTTAAAGGTCAAATGTCTGAAAAACAGAGAAAAGATTTTATCTACACTTTTTTTCCGTTTATGTTCGGCATTTATCCTTATACAGTTGTTTCTGAAAAACAAAAGGAAGCAATGAAAAAGGCAAACGTAAATTATACTTACAGTTCGATTTACGATTTGATTTTTAATGCAGTAAAAAGAATTCTTATAGGAGTAAAACTATGAAAAAAGCACTTTTATCAATTTTACTAGGAGGTCTTATGATGACTTCAATTTATGCAAAAACTGCAGTTGTATATTTTAGCTGCACTGGAAACACAAAAAGGCTGGCTCAAACTTCAGCTAAAGTTCTTGAAGCTGATTTATTTGAGATTATCCCGGAAAAAGCTTACACAAATGCAGATTTAAACTGGAATGACAGAAAATCTCGTTCAACAATTGAATGTAATGATTCAAAAAGCCGGCCTGCGATAAAAAGTGTAAAGGCAGTTTTGAAAGATGCCGGAACTTTTGATGTAAGTAAATATGACACTCTTGTAATCGCTTATCCAATCTGGTGGGCTTATGCTCCAAAAATCATTTATACCTTCGTTGAAAATACTGATTTAGAAGGAAAAACAATTATTCCTCTTTGTACCAGTGGTGGAAGTGGAATTGGAAACAGCGGAAAGGATCTTGAAAAGTTTGCACCAAAGGCAGTCTGGAAAAAAGGAAGTCTTTTCCGTTCTTCTGTCAGTGAAAGTGAATTGAAATCTTTTTTTGATAAGGCACTGTAACTATTCAAAAACGTCATTCAAAGCCTGATCCAAAACTCAAGTATAGGAGAACGCAAAAATGAAAAAACTTATTGGAATTTTTATAATGTCTGTAATCTTGTTTTCATCTTTTGCAGAATCAAAAATGGTTCTGATTAAAGGCGGCACTTTTACTATGGGAAGCCCGGAGACTGAACGCCAGCGAAACAAGGACGAAAGGCAGCATACGGTAACAGTCAGCGATTTTTACTGTGATGCCTATGAAGTTCAGCAAGATGACTATGAAAAAATTATGGGAAAAAATCCGAGCACTTATAAAGGCCCAAATCTTCCTGTTCAGAATGTAACTTACTTTGATGCCCTGGAATACTGCAATAAAAAAAGCCGGGCAGAAGGTTTTAAAGAATGCTATAAAATATCTGGCAGGGACGTTTCTTTTGACCGCAGTGCAAACGGCTACAGACTTTTAACAGAAGCAGAATGGGAATATGCATGCCGCTCAGGAACTACAACAATTTTTAATACAGGAAACTGGAATAATGTAAAAGATGCAAATTACTACGGAAGTTATCCTTATCTGATAGAAGAAAATTACATGCATCATACAGAAAAAAATGTTGTAACCGGTCTTGTCCGCGATAAACCGATTGCAGTTGATTCTTTGGCTGCAAACTCTTTTGGTTTATACAATATGCACGGAAACGTAAGTGAATGGGTTTTTGATTTTTATGGAGAATATGATGTTTCTGAAAAATTAAATCCTTGTGGTGCAAAAAAAGGAATCTACCGCGTAAACCGTGGAGGTGCCTTTAATGATTTTGGAAAACATCTTCGTTCTGCCTATCGCTCTGCAACAAATCCTTTGGACAGTGATCAGAATTTAGGTTTCAGAATTGCAAGAAATGCACTTGCAACAAGTGGAATTGTGCAAACCGTTTACGATTCTGAAATAAAATCTATTTCAATTCCTAAAAATCCTAAAATCCTTATTTCATATTTCAGTTATTCTGGAAACACTAAAAGTGCTGCAGAATATATTTTTGAACAGATGAAGAAAAAATATGGTTCTTCCAATGTAGATTTAGTTGAAATTGAAATGTTAAATCCTTATCGTGGCGGAATTTATGAAGCAAGCCAAAAAGATTTAAATGCAAATGCCCGGCCTCCTCTTAAGACAAAAGTTGAAAATATGAAAAAGTATGATGTTGTTCTGCTTGGTTACCCAACCTGGTGGGCTACAATTCCAATGCCAGTTATGACTTTTCTTGAAGACTATGATTTTAGCGGAAAGACAGTGGCAAGTTTTTCAAGTCACGGGGGAACTCGCCTTGGAGACAGTATTTCTGATTTAAGCAAAAGCCTGCCAGAAAGTTATGTCGGCTTTCCTTTTGAATTTTATTATGGTGGCGGAAGAGATTTAGAAAGTCGAATTGATGAATGGCTAAAAAAGAATGGATTATAGGTTATCTGTAAAAACACGATAATGGGTCTGTAAATGAAAAAAATCATAAAAATCCTTGTTGATATTTTGATGTATGCAGATTTTCTCTTTTTGATGAATCATGGCGTTGTGCGTCTTTTAAATCTTCATGGAATATTTGGAATCTGTCTGTTCGGATTATTTATTGTTCATCATCTTTTGAATGTCGGATTTTATAAAGTTGCATTCAAAGGAAAATGGAACAAAAAAAGAATTGTGCTGAATGTAACAGACTGGCTTCTTTTTATTCTGATGATTTTAATGGCAATAAGTTCTGTTATGATGAGTGGCCTTGTTTTTGACTGGAGTGTGATTCGTGCAAGCCAGACTGCCCGGGTGATTCATTTGATGAGTACAAGCTGGGCTTTTATGGTTATGAGTTTTCATCTGTCGCTTCACACTTCAGGGCACTTAAAAAAAATTGAACGAAATTGCAATAAGTGGCAGAAAGTTCTTTTTTATGCAGTGCGAGTTTTGATTGTAGCCTTGGGAATTTTCTGCTTTATAAAATCTGAACTTTATGTATTTATGTTTAATACTGGTGGCTGGAAAATGGCTGCCCCAAATGTAGTTGCAGGATTTTTGGAATATATTGCGATTACGGCTGGAGTGTGTGCGATTGGAGGAGGGGTGCGTTAGGGATTGTAGGGGCGACGAAGCCGTTCCGGAGTGGAGAGAGGGCTTTGCCCGAACGGAACGGAGGAATGGAGGCGAAAGCCGGAACCCCGAAAAGCCCGACGGCAGCTTGCCTGCCGGAACGCCCAACGAAGTTTCAAGGGAACGCCCTATTACTTCACTTCCACAAGTTTATAATTTCTTGTACCACCGCCGAGTTTTTCAAGGTATTCAACCATGCCGGTGCGGTGTTCTTTTTTCCATTCAGATTTTACTTCATTACTGACATCAACTTTTTCAATTACAAAATCCAGCGTGCACTGCTCAAGGGCAACAATGTCGTTTGAAGCAATAATCCCGATTTTACCAAGATTTTTTGCATCATGACAGCCGTCTTGCGGGTCTATGTCGTCAAGAACGTTGATAAAAGCCCAGTTTGATTTGTAGTCAAGGGCAGCCTTTGCAGCGTCGGCAAAAGATTTTTCCAGAACATCGGCAGGAGTATTGTGATAGTGATTTTCGTCAGTTCCGCCTGAATGAATAATGCATTTTCCACTGCGGTTTGCAAGGCAGAGCGAAATATTTTTAATGTTTCCGTCAAAAGCCGGCAGCATATGAAGTCGCACCCTGAAAACTGAAATCAAAGTGTCAAAATCCGCAAATTCTTTACCAGTCCGAGCGTATTTTAAAATATTTCCGTTTTTTAGGGGCAGATTGATATAGTCATCATCGCTAACCATTATGCACTTTCCGATTTTTGTAAATCCGTGCTTTTCTGCGTGCGAAAGATTCTGCTTTGCCGTCCAGCGATTCCCCGAAAGTCCGTCGCCGTCAAACATAGTACCGCCAGTTGTGCGGATAAGGTCAGTCAAAAGTTCAGGAGCCAAAACCTGTTCCGTAGGTCCGCCAAAACTCACTTTGATTCCGACATTTCCGCTGATTTTCTGGTTCAAGGCCCTGTAAACTTTCATAAGCCCTTTCGAAGAAATGTCGCTTGTAAAGTAAACGACGCTTTGTTTTGTTTGTGGAGCGTTTTGAGCAAATGAAAATGTTATGGTCAAAAATAAAATTAAAATTGCTAAAAGGGATTTTTTCATAAAGTAACTCCTGGATATTTAAAAGATATTTTTATGATATGAGATAAAGTCGACTTTAGGTCAAGAGGAAAATCAATGGAAAAATTCTAAAATTCATGCTAATTTTAATAGAAACACAACACAGGAGGAACTTTTGCTTTTATATCACGGAGGCAAAAAACTATGACAAATGAACTGCCTTACATTCTTGATTTTTATGACAAGGAAGTTTCTAAAAAAATACGGATTTTCTCCAATGGAATCCTTCAAAAAATTCTTGAACTCAGAAACCTACAGAATGCTTTCAGATTTCAGACTTGAAATGTGGGATTTTAGCCCGGACGGAATTTTTGACATGTGGGAAAACGAACAGATAACCGGCACACCTCAAACTTCCCTTTACCTTTGCCGCGATTAGCCTGGATTTTTAGGAGAACAAAATGACAAAAGAAATGGAGTTTTTTTCTTTTCTGCTTGAACAATATGCATTTTTTAAGAAAACCACCGCTGACAAAGTCTTGAACCAGCTTGACCACCTGAACCTTACGGACAAAGTTTTTAATATGTATGAAATGTATCATTCCGAAGCGATTGAAAATGCTTTTGCGGATATTGACAGGATGATTGAGAAAACTGATTTTAATGCCTAATAATTTAAATGGAGAACAAAAAATGAAAGAAATTCCAGATTATCAAACTTTAATGCTGCCGGTTTTAAAAGGTCTTGCAGATGGAAATGAACACAAACTTCAACAGATTACAGAAAATCTTTCAAAAGATTTTAATCTAACAGAGGAAGACCTGAACAGAACTATTC
>CAVFQN010000273.1:0-4406 GCA_963624615.1 Treponemataceae bacterium
GCTTATAACATAGCGCAAAGCCTTTCTGAGAAACTGAAAATTTATTTTCCTTAGTGACTGGCACTTTTCCAAATTCTGGATATCTATCAATCAGGTTTATAATATCATTGATTTCTCTTTGTTTTATCTGGAGCGTTTTACTATTAGCGATACAATCGAAAAATGCCGGTATATTTGGAAAAAGCACTTTCTGAGCTATGATTTTATTCCAATATCTAATAGCAGTTTCTGTATCATCAACACTATTTATATCCGCATCATCTAATAATCCAAAATATCCCTGTATTCCTGTTCGTCCAGAATCAACAGAAAAATTTCCATGAAAGAGGATGTAATAATCTGCATCAAGAGTTATCTCTTTATCAAAATTTCTATCTTTTAACTGTTCTGGATTAATAACAATTTCAGGATTTTCTAATGGCAGATAAACACAATACTGTATGTATATTTTTCCTTTAGAACCTTTAGGTAATTGATGTCTTATAAAAACAAGCCCACAGTCTATTGCTGTGTCTTTATCATTTGCCCAGGAATCCTTTTCAGTAAGTACTTTTGTAAATTCTGAATTTTTTTCCGGTTTATATGATTCAAATATGAAATCTTCAACTTTTCTTGATGATTTTTCTGTTATTGAGAATTTCCCATTCTGTTCTTTTAATTCAATTTCTATTCGATTATTTTCTTTATTGATACTGATTTTCTTTAAAGAACTCTTAGCTGGTGATACCTTACTTAATAAAGCCAAAGTAACTTTTAATTTATCAACAATAGTATAAATATCACCTTTACTAAAAGAATTAGTTAAATCTATATAATCCTGAGTTATATGGTCAACAGAATTATCCTTTGTTTTCTCTGGAATCCATAAGAGAAAACCTTGCTCTGTTCTCATATCTACAGGTAATGCTTTCTCGAAAAGAACTTTATCTTCTTCTGAAAAATCTTTCCATTCAGAGTGTCGCTCATCAATATCGGTTTCCCATGGATTGATTGTTTCCAAATGGTAAGGAACCCTCTCATCTTCATTTTTTGCTTCACTTGTATTAACTGCATAGAAAAACATATCACAGAGATGAAAAATACTTTTCATTCCAAGTCCAAATTTTCCAATCTTTGATTTATCTGTTTCCTTATTATTGTCTGCAATACGTTGAATTCCACGTTCATTTTTTGCAGTAAATCCACCATTGTTATAAACAACCAAAGCAGGATTTCTTAATAATTCATGTTTCGCATTAGGAATTCCCGAAATGAAATATATACTCATTTCTGTTGCTTCTGCGTCATTCGCATTTTGAACCAATTCTTTAAGAATTGGAAATCCATCACTATATTTATAACTATCAAGAATTGTTTTTCTAATTAATCCTACAACATCAGCAGTTAAAGCAGCCATTTATCTTCTCACCCTTTTTATTGTTAATATCCCATTATACCATGGAAAATGCTCTAATAGTTGAATATCACCATAATAATCTTCATAGTCATTACAAAATCTGGCTTTGCAGTAAGATTTTCAATTCCCTTAATGGTAATTTCACGTGATTTTTCCATAGTTATTTCTCCCAACACCCTCTCTTACGCTACCAACATTTCTTCTGTTTCCATTACTTCAGTCGCAAGCCTGAGCCACTTGTTGAAAGTAATCTTGTATTTAGCACACAAACCGGTAATTTCTTCGTTATCAATAAGTCCTGCAAGCGGTGAAGATTCAAGAAGTTCAATATCTTCTTCTGTTCCGTAGTCTTCATAATTTTCTTCTTCAGGTTCTGATTCTGCATTAAAACCGAACTGAGCCAGTAATTCGGGAGACATGAAACTTGCAAAAGAACACTTGTAGTTTTCTGCAGGAGGGTTAAATTCTGAATTCTTATCTTTTTTATTTTCATTAGGATTGATGTAATCAAAATCCAGGTCTAAGGATTCCGTACAGAAAAGTTTATGCAGAATGCGGGCTGTATTGAAGGAATCGCTGTAAGCAGTATGAATCTGGCCTTTGTAATCCATCTGCAGAAGTCTCATTGCAGACTCAAGAGAAACAGAAACACGGGACGAAACGAGTTTTTCGAAAACTTTCTGTAAATCTACAAAATCTTTAAGGCATGCAAAAAGGTCGTATCGGTGCTGTCCTTTTGCTTCAAGTTCATTCCAAAGTTGCTTATGGTCAGACTTGCTCCAGCAGAAAGTTGTAATATCGCCTTCCCCACGCCAGTAACTGAACTTATCAAAAACAGTGATGAAATCATCTGCCCCTTGAAGGTTGCTGTTTGTAATACCCGTAAGTTCCTGTATAATCGGAGTAACTGAACTGTAAACAGGCTTTACATAGGAGCTGAACTTGCTGATCATATTGCAGTTTTCATCCAGCATAACGGCACCAAACTGAATGACTTCACCATTGCAGCCAAGAATACAGGAACGCAGTTCAGGCTTGAATTCGCTCATTTCAAGGCTTTAAGCGAAGTGTGCCTTGACGTAGACGTATAAAAGCCCCCTTTTTTCAGTTTCTGAGGACTATTATAAAGTGTCAACGTGCCAACGAACGACACTCTAAAATTTAAATTCGTGGTATAATAAATCATATGGAAGAAAAGAAGCAAAGAGAGAATCACTCCAAATCAATCAGACTTTTGAAACTAGAGAAAGCAATCCAGGCATTAAATTATCCGAGCGTTGAACGGCTCATGAAAGAACTGGAAGTTTCCCGCCGTACTATTCTTCGTGATATTCAGAATCTGCAGAATGATTTTTACGCACCAATTGAATATGATCGTTTTCATAAAGGTTACTATTACACTGATGAAACTTACTTTGTCCGAAATGTTCTTGTAACTGAAGGCGAAATTGTTGCACTTGCCGGAATTCTTCCACTCCTTGAACGCTACGATAATACTCCGCTAAAAGGCACTATCACTAAAGTTTACGATACGATTTCTCAGATGCTTCCAAACCAGGTACAGGTTCAGTCTTCCCTTCTGAATGATGTGCAATTTATTTCTGACCCTCTGCCAAATATAGAACCTGATGTTTTTGATAAGCTTTTTACCGCAATCAGCCAGCATAAGACCATCAGCTTCTGTTACCGTTCAATCAGTAAAACCGAACATACACCTCACAGCCTTGATCCCTATAAAATCTACTGTCAGAAAGGTGACTGGTATGCCGTCGGTTTCTGTCATACTCACAACAAGTACAGCACTTACAACCTATCACGAATGAAGGATATTGTTCTTACAGATGAATTTATTCCGGACCCTGACTATGAACAGAAAGTGCATATCGACCCGAATTTTGGTATCTGGAATAACGATGCTCCAAGCCAGAAAATCGAACTACTCTTTGATAAATCAATAAACACCTACATTCTAGAACGCACCTGGCATAAAAATCAGGAATGTTACCAGAATGAAGATGGTTCTGTTTACCTCAGCTTTGAATCAAATCAGATGCAGGAAACTCTGTACTGGGTGTTGCATTTTGGTTCTGCAGTTCAGATTCTGAATCCACCGGAATTGAAGGAATGCTATAAGGCTGAACTTAAAAAGATGATAGAAAGAATAGATTAATTGTCAGCTTGTTCAAGTTCAGCAATTTTTCCTGGTTAAAATCTCCTAATATAATCTCTGGCAAAGAGCGTAATTTCCGAAGATTTTATAAAATCAACGATTTTCTTAGCAGAAAAAAGCCCGATTTTGCTTTTGAGCAGTTTTCAACATTCCTCCGTTCCACAAGACCAATAATCTGATCATCTTCTTCAATAGGAATTGCCATCAAACTCTGGTCTTCTAAAAATTTTGGTGCTAACAAATAAGTCAATGGATTGGAACTATTTACGGGTTCAACATATTTTGTAACAGAACCAATCTGCTTAAATCCAAAAATATTCGATAACTGCTTTTCTTTCTCTGCTACAGAAACATTATCTTTGCTGTTTTCTTCAAATTTTTGCTCGTTGTTGTCATCAAAATTATTCTAATTTTATTGATTTTTTTTAACATTTAAAGATTAAAATTTTTTATCTGGAAGTATCGTTGTTAGCCTCGAGCAAAAACGCGGACGCGAATATTTCTACAAAATCAATAAAATTTATGCTATATTTGATATATGGGTATTTATTTAAACGTCGGGAACGAAAGCTTTAAAACTGTCTTAAACAGTGAATATGTTGATAAATCACTGATGATTTCAGAACTGAACAATAGAATTGATACAAATAATAATCTTGTATGTATCAGTCGCCCACGCCGTTTTGGAAAATCTATTCTTGCACAAATGCTGTGTGCCTATTACGACAAAAGTTGTGATTCCAGAAAACTTTTTGAAAATCTTAAAATTGCAAATAATCCGACTTTTGAACAGAATTTGAACAAATATCCTGTAATTTACCTTGATATGACGTAGTTTAC
>CAVFQN010000273.1:4416-5634 GCA_963624615.1 Treponemataceae bacterium
CTTCTACTTGTGGTAATATAGAAAATGTACTTACATATATGCAGGAAGAAGTTATTAACGAACTCCTTAAAGCATATCCGAAAACAGAAGCATCAAATTCGTTAGCTCGAGTTATTGCCTCGGCTACCCAGCAATATCAAACAAAATTTATCATTATAATAGATGAATGGGATGCTATTTTTCGTGAAGTTAAGAACAATACAGAAATTCAAAAGAACTATGTAATTCTACTCCGCTCTCTTTTCAAAACTCCTGTTACAGATAAAATGTTTGCACTCGCCTATATGACTGGTATTCTTCCTATAAAAAAATATGGAACAGAATCTGCTTTGACAAATTTCCGTGAATACACAATGCTCAGCCCAGAAATGTTCGCTGAATACACAGGTTTTACTGAAGATGAAGTTAGAAACCTTTGTAAAAAACACGGACGCGATTTTGAAAAAGCCAAAAACTGGTATGACGGTTACTCTTTTGTAAACGTAAAATCCATTTATAATCCGAACTCAATAATGCGATGTATGGCAAGTGGCCAGTATGCAAGTTATTGGACTCGTTCAGAAACTTATGAATCTCTTAAAGTTTATATCGATATGGATTTTGATGGAATTCAGCAGGCCATAATTCAATTGCTTTCAGATGAAGATGTTTCTATCGATTCTGAAACTTTCCAGAATGATTTAGTCACAATTCAATCGAAAGATGATGTTTTGACACTTCTTGTTCATTTAGGTTACCTTGCTTTTGATTTTGATAAGTCTACTGTTCATATTCCAAATGAAGAAGTTAGAAAAGAATTCGTTCGTGCAGTAAAAAATGGCTCTCATAAAGAACTTGCAAAAATGGTCAGTAGTTCAGACGAACTTATTGAAAACACAATTAATGAAGATGCAGAAAAAGTTGCAGAAGCAATTGAACAAGTTCATTCTCAAGCTACTTCCCCAACTTTTTATAACAATGAACAGGCTTTAAGAAGCACAATCCGTTTTGCATATATTGCTACAGTTGATGATTACATTGAAATTCAGGAACTTCCTTCTGGCAAGGGATATGCAGATATTGTTTATATTCCAAAAAAGACTTCCGTCAAACCAGCCATGATTATTGAACTGAAATGGAATAAAACTTCTGATGGTGCATTAAATCAGATAAAACAAAAAAATTATCCAGAAGTCGTTAAAAAACTATCCGGTGATGTACTACTAGTCGGAATTAATT
>CAVFQN010000274.1:0-5499 GCA_963624615.1 Treponemataceae bacterium
GTGCAGATGCTGCTCCTGTGATTGGTAAACTTGGCCTTGGCGTTGAAACTAACGAAAATTATATTGATTTTACGCAGGGTTCTTTTAAAGTAACAAATACAAAAACTGATGTTGCCTTGAACGGAAAAGGTTTTTATGCAGTGGAAACTCCTTATGGCGAGCGATATACGCGTAATGGCGATTTTTTGATTGGTAAGGAAGGAATTTTAGAAACAAAGGACGGATATCCGGTACTTGGGGAAAACGGCTATATTTATGTTTCTGACGATAGATTTACGGTTAATGAAGATGGAATTGTAATTGGTGAAGAAGATTCTGTTGAAATTGACCGTCTTAAAGTTGTGCGTTTTGATGATGAACGTTATCTGAAAAAAATGGGCGAAAGTCTTTATTCAACAAATGATATTGCGGGCCCGGCACATATTGCAGAAGGTAACGAACGACCTTCTTTTTTACAGGGCTACACTGAAACTTCCAATGTAAATGTTGTAAACGAAATGGTTCAGATGATTGAAGTTAACCGTGCTTATGAAGCGAATCAGAAAACAATTACTTCTGAAGATTCTATGATGAGTACGCTGTGGCAGAAGGTTGCCGTTTATAAATAGTAAATCTGGAGGAAAGTCATGGTTAGAAGTTTGTGGACAGCGGCTACCGGAATGAACGGTCAGCAGTCAAATATAGATGCAATTTCAAATAATCTTTCAAATGTAAATACAACCGGCTATAAACAGCAGCGTGTTGAATTTGAAGATTTGGTTTATCAGAATGTAAAACTGGCCGGAACACCTGCAACAGAAGACACAGTAACTCCGGTTGGAATTCAGATGGGAACAGGTGTAAAAATTGGCGCAACTCAGAGAATTATGAGTCAGGGGTCACTGCAGAATACCGGCGTTGACACTGATGTTGCGATTGTCGGCGAAGGTTTTTTTAGAGTTCAACAGTATGATGGAAGTTATGCTTATACTCGTGACG
Source organism: Treponemataceae bacterium (assembly GCA_963624615.1). Taxonomy (GTDB): domain Bacteria; phylum Spirochaetota; class Spirochaetia; order Treponematales; family Treponemataceae; genus Treponema_D. The sequence continues at coordinate 979 of CAVFQN010000274.1, forward strand.
GTTCTTTTAAAGTTGATTCTAACGGCCAGCTTGTAACAAACAACGGACTTAGAGTTATGCCGGAAATTATTCTTCCTGAAGGTTATGACGTTTCTACGCTGAATATTACTCAGACAGGTCTTGTGAGCGTAAAAGTAAACGGCGGTAATGAGCCAATCGAAGTTGGTCAGCTTGAATTGTACAGATTTCCAAATGCAGTTGGCTTAAAAGCCGAAGGCGATAATCTTTATAAAGTGACAAATGCAAGTGGCGGGGCAATTGCCGGTCGGCCGGGATACGAAGGCTTTGGAGATGTTCGTCATAAGTTTCTGGAAATGTCAAACGTTTCTGTTGTAAACGAAATGGTACAGATGATTGTTGCCCAGCGCGCTTATGAATTTGACAGTAAAGCAATTCAGACAAGCGACAATATGTTGCAGACTGCCGTGAACTTAAAGCGCTAACGGTAAGTTTTATTAAGACGCGGTAAAAAATGAGGTTTAGAAAATGAATGTTGGTTTAGTTTCAAATTCTTACAGTTCAATTACAAATGGCAGCGGAGCATTACAGGCTTCTAAAATGAATAACGAGTCTTCAAAATTCAGTGAACTTCTCGAACGTCTCCAGAAACAGAATGATGGACGGGGGACTCTTTCTTCAAGTCAGATTGTTGAAGAAGGCAAACTGAACGGCGATTATACAAGCGGTTTTGGCGGAACTTTCGTGTCAGAAGCTGATAAAAGTGCAAGACCTTCCGGTGCCGCCGCAAATCAGGCCAATGTTCATGTTCAGCAAAAAACTATTGATAAAACTTCTAGACTTTATGAAAAATCAATGGAACTTGAAAATTATTTTGTAAAGCAAATGGTAAACGAAATGCGCAAAACTGTAATGAAGTCTCAGAAAAATGATTTTGCAATGGACACTTACGAAGATATGCTTTACGAAGAATATGCTACTGCTTTGACAAAAAATGCCGGTTTTGGACTGGCAGATCAGATTTATCTTTCTTTAGTATAAGTTTTGAAAATCTGAAACGGAAAGTCTTTTTTTTAGATTTTCCGAATAAAAAGATATTTTGAGGGGAATCCTCTCTGAATATATGTTTACATCCTACTATGGTCCGGACTGCGTTGCTTTCCGGGCCTTTTTTTTACACATAAGGGCAGTCCGGCACTGAGTGCCGTCGCTATGTTCCGGGTTCCGCTGCCGCTCCAGCCTCCTCTCTTCGTTGCGGTGGCCGCCTGCGGCGCCCTGCACAGCGCTACTGCAAAAGTCCAAAAAAATAATTTCACGAAAAAATCTTGTGAATTTGTAAATAATCCGCCACTTAATTATAATAATTTTATGAACGAAATTTCTTTGCCGGCTGATTTGCACGGCCTTCATATTCATTTTGTCGGGATTAAGGGAACTGGAATGGCTGCCCTTGTCGAAATCCTTTTTCATAATGGGGCAATAATTACAGGTTCTGATATTTCTGAATGTTTTTACACTGATGAAATTATCGAAAAACTTGGCTTAAAAGCCCTTCCATTTTCCTCTCAGAATATTTCTGATGATATTGATTATGTGATTTATTCTTCGGCTTACAAATTGGACAAAAATCCAGATTTGATTGAGGCTGTAAAACGCGGGATTCCCTGCCTTTTGTACACTCAGGCTTTGGGCTCTTACAGTTCCCGCTCTTATTCCTGCGGAGTTTGTGGAGTTCACGGAAAAACTTCTACGACCGGCCTTGTCGGCACAATTTTAAAGGAAATTGATTTACCAAGTCAGGTTTTGGCTGGTTCAATCATCAATTCTTTTGGAAATACCTGTACTTTTACTTCGAATTTGGTGAAAAATAGGGGGGCTTTTGGTGGCGGAAATGGCACTCCGATGGCGGAAAATGGCCTCCAGGGGCAGGTCGCTGGCCAAAACATCTTCGTTGCCGAAACCTGCGAATATCAGCGGCATTTTATGTCTTTTTGTCCTCAAAAAATCATCCTGACTTCCGTAGAGTCTGATCACGAAGATTATTACCCCACTTACAATGACATTCGCGACGCTTTTGTAGATTATGTATGCAAACTGCCTTCCGGCGGCGATTTGATTTATTGTTGTGATGATAAAGGGGCGGCCGAAGTCGCAGATCTTGCCTTGCAAAAACGTCCGGACATCAATTTAATTCCTTATGGCACAAAAGCTTCTGGGGATTATTGCCTTACATTCGGCAAAGTCGAAGATGAAAAAAATAAGTTCAGAGTAGTACTTTTTAAAAAAGAATTTTATCTTAAAATGCCAGGCCGGCACGAAGTTATGGACGCTACTGCTGCGGTCGCTCTTGTCTGCCAGCTTTTAAAGCAATATAAAAAAAATCCGCAGGATTATCAGGATAAAATTGCCATGGGCCTGGAAAAATTTTCCGGCGGAAAGCGTCGCAGCGAAATTGTCGGTCAGTTTTCAAACGAGGCCGGAAAATCAGTTATGGTGATTGATGATTATGGTCACCATCCTACCGCTGTAAAAACTACACTTGAAGGGTTCAAGGATTTTTACAAGGGCAGAAAAATTATTGTTGATTTTATGAGTCACACTTATTCAAGAACTCAAGCCTTACTCAACGAATTTGCTGCTTCTTTTGATTCGGCCGATGCTGTGATTTTGCACAAAATTTATTCATCAGCCCGCGAAAATCCTGATGATTTTGAAATTACTGGAAAAACTTTATATGACCAGGTAAAAAATCATCTTCAAAATCAAAAAAATGCCAATTTGCAGGCAGAAAATGTCTTTTATTTTGAAGAAATCCTAGATGCAAAAAATCTTGCACAAGACCTTTTGGAAAGTCCTCTCGAAGAAAAATATCCGGACGGCTATCTTTTTGTTACGATGGGGGCCGGCGATAACTGGAAGCTTGGCAAGGCAATTCTTGAGAATAAGTGATTTTGTGATAGAATGGACTATTAATGACGTACATTAAGGGGTAAAAAAATGACATCAATGACTGGCTATGCCTATGAAGAAGTTTCCTCAGAAACTGCTGTAGTTTCAGTTGAAATAAAATCTGTAAATTCCCGATTTTTGGATTTGGTAATCAATCTTCCGCCTTATCTTAATCAGCTGGAAAGTTATTTCCGCTCAAAAATTACCGAAAAAGTTGTCAGGGGTAAGGTGGATGTTTTTATCCGCATAAAAGAAATTGAATCTGATGCTGAAATTTCTGCTGATACCGGGGTGGCAAAATCATATCTGGAAGCAATTAAAAAAGTTGCCCTTGCGACCGGCTATTCTCCTGAAATTCCTTTGAGCCTGATAATCAGCCAGCCGGGAGTTTTGAATTCAAATAAATCTTATGATGTTGAAAAATACAAAAAACTGATTGAGCCTGTTTTTAATTCTTCTCTGGAAAAATTCTGTGCCGACCGTCTGCGTGAAGGCGAAAATATGAAAAAGGATTTGAAAGAAAAACTTTCAAAACTGGAAGATTGTGAGAAATTTTTTATTCAGTGGCAGCCAAAAATGGAGGCGATTTTCAAAGAACAGATTACTGCCAAATTCAATGAACTTTTGGGCGATCACGCCGATGAAAACCGGATTATGACGGAAACGGCCGCTATGCTGGTAAAATACACAATTAACGAAGAAATTGTCCGCCTGAACAGTCACATTCAGGCTATGAAATCTGAACTGGAAAATAACCCCGTACCGGGCAAAAAACTGGATTTTATCTGCCAGGAAATGAACCGCGAAATCAATACAATCGGCAGTAAAAATCAGTTTGCGGAAGTTGGGGCAATGGTCATTACGGCAAAAGATTCTCTGGAAAATATCCGGGAACAGAGTAAAAATGTAGAATAGGCGAGGTGATTTTATGAAATTGAACAAAGATTTACGGGTCGCAATCAGCGGAAAATCCGGCTGTGGAAATACTACAGTCAGCACTCTGCTTGCTCAAAAACTTGGGGTGAAGCTTATAAATTATACTTTCCGTCAGCTGGCTGCCGAAAAAGGCATGACTCTTGCCCAGGTTATTGACGCCGCTAAAAATGATGATTCTTATGACAAATATGTTGATAAGCACCAGGTTGAACTGGCTTTAGCCCAGCCTTGTGTTTTGGGAAGCCGCCTTGCCATCTGGATGCTCAAAGAGGCAGATTTAAAAGTTTACCTTTTCGCTAGTGATCAGACTCGAGCTAATCGTGTTTTTAACCGGGAAGGCGGCGACCTGCAGTCTATAAAAGATTTTACGGCTATGAGAGACCGGGAAGACACTTCCCGCTACAAAGAATTTTACGGAATTGATAACAACGATTATCAGTTTGTTGATATTGTTATTGATGTAAATAACAAAACTCCGGACGAAATTGTCCAGATTATTGTAGATAAATTGGTAGAAAAAGGTCTTGTGACTTTGTAAAAGTCTAAAAATTTGAAATAAAAAAAAGGATACCGAATTTTATTTTCCGGTATCCTTTTTTATTTATTTCAGATTAGCCAGCAGCCAATCCTTAAACTTGCCGTAATCATTTTCCATTGGAATAGCCTGGTCTGGAAGTC
>CAVFQN010000275.1:0-5310 GCA_963624615.1 Treponemataceae bacterium
AAAATGATCAGATTCCAACTCCTATATGGTGCGATAAAAAATGGACAAAAAATCTTTTTGAACTGGTAGAAAATAACGGAACTGGAGTAATTTTTGTTCATGCAGCCGTTACCGATTTACCTTTGGAACACAAAATAGTCGAAAAAATGATTAAAGCTGAGTTCGTAACTCATCCTGCTCAATGTTCTGTTAAAATTGAAAAAATTGAGAATCACCCTGTGATGGACGGTGTAGAAAATTTTGAATTCCCGGATTTTGACGAACACTATCAAATGAAAATGCTGGAGAATACAGATTCTAAAATCCTGGCTGAATCAAAATCAGAACATGGAACTCAACCCGCTGTCTGGGTAAATGAACTTGGAAAAGGAAAAATTTGCTGCATCACCCCGGCTCACACTACAAAGAATCTACTTTGCGAAGGCTTCTTCAAAATTATGAAAAATGCCGTAAACTGGTGCCGCAAATAATTTTAGCCCCTCTGCTAGCTGTTTTCGCTCGGCGCTAACACTAGTTCCGTTCGGGCTTTTCGCCGTTCCGCTATCGCTCCAGCCTCCTCACTTCGTGGCCACCTTCGGTGCGGCTACAATCCCTACTGCATTTCTTCCTCGAAAGTTTTATAATTTTCTACCTGCTCCATTACCTGGTTAAATACTTCCTGAGAATAAATTGGCGGATAACCATTATCAAACAGACAGAATTTAATATCGGATTTTAACTGATTTCGAACATTGGTATTGTTCAGCCAGTCTGTAAAACTTGATTTTAAATCAATAAGCTCTTTTATTTTCTTTGCCAGTTTCTGAATCTTTTTATTCACCATAATTCCAGCATCTGCATCAAAAATATCTTCCCCGTATTCAAAATCTTTTTCATCCCGCAGTTTTATCAGAATGTCGTAAAAGGCCATTTCTTCAAATGTGAGAGCGAGTTTTCTAAAGCGTTTCTTGTCCTCATTCAACTTTTTAAGGATTTCTTCTGCCTGAATTGTTGCTTCATTAATAATCTGGTCGGCAGCAATTTCCTGAGTGTCGCCAATTTCCTGGGCAGAAAGCTGCTTTCTGCGTTCGTGATAATAAGAGATTGTTTCATCCAGCATATCTTTATATTTCTTGGCTGAAGCTTTATTTACTTTTCCGTAGTCCGTAATCTTTTTACGCAAAAGTTTCATCAAAAGTTCCAGACGGGTTGCCGGCATTTTTACATTAGCCAGCCGGTCAAGAAATTCAGGGCCTAGAATATCTTCCTGGTCTCCTTCCTGCAGAATGTTTTCAACATTGCTGTACTTAAGGGCTCCTTCAACCATTTTTGCCACATATTTGTTCATTGAATCTGTGTCTAAATCAACCGTTCCGCTCATCTTACGGACAAAACCTGCAATAGCCATAAAACTTTGTGCCAGTGCAGATTCTGCATCAGATAAAACTCCGGACGGCTGGCAAATGTCATAAGTAGCTCTAAGCCTTTTTACCATTTTTAAGAAATAAGTTTTAAAAGAAACGCTCTTAGCTTTTTTTACCCCTTTATTTTCAATATTCAATTCTTCCGTAGACCTGTAAACATATTCTGCCGCAAGATTTAAAAGTTTGTAACGCTGAATGTCTGTTATATTTATATCGATAAAAGGTTCAAGATCAAAATCTTTAAAAAGTGATTTTATGATTTCAAGATATTCGCGGAAAATTTCTACCGCCTGCTCAATATCATCTTCGGAAGGACCTTTACTGCCCTGCCCTCCGCCGTAAATTTTCATTGCTTCCAGCATATTTTCTCTAATGCCGATGTAATCAATGATAAGTCCATAATCTTTTCCCGGATATTTCCGGTTTACCCGGCTGATTGTCTGAATAAGTCCATGTTTTTGAAGCGGCTTATCATTATACATATATGTCAAAGTATCAACGCTGAATCCGGTAATCCACATATCAACTACAATTACAATACGAAGGTTTGATTCCGCCTGCTTAAATGCATTGTCCAATCTGTCATTGCGTTCATCATTTTTTACGCCGCCAAGATAATTGTACATTTCTTCTTTATCGTTAGAACCAACGCTTGCGACCATTGCGATATAGGGCATGTCATTAAGTTCAGAAAGTTTTTCAGCCGTTACTTCCATTCCGTCAGGATGTTTTTTTTCTACAAACCATTCAGGATATTTTTCTTTGAATTGAAGCAACAAATCATAGGCAATTTTTCTGTTTGCACACACAACCATTGCTTTTTGAACGCGTTCCGGGTCTTTTTCACACCGGCTTGTAAAATCATCGTGAATATCAACTGCAAGTTTTGAAAGCCTGCCTTTTTCGCCAAGAATTATTTCCATAGAACTCATAGCTTTTTTGCTTGCTTCTATATCTTCTGCCGTTGCGCCGTCGTTTGCACATTTTTTGTAATATTCTTCAATCTGGGCAACTGTTTTTGGGTCTGCCAGAACTTTTGCTATACGGGGATGATATTTTATAGGAACGGTAAGGCCATCCGCCACCGCCTGATCCATTGTGTAGCGGTCAATTTCTTCACCGAAAGTCTGATATGTTTCATCAATAGGAGTTCCTGTAAAACCAACGAAAGTTGCATTCGGCAAGGCTTCCCTTAAAACTTTTGCATAAGGTTTTGAAACAAGGGTCTTCATATTCTGATCTGCGTCTTTTGTAAACTTTATCTGTTTTGCGTTTTCCAGCTGAGTTCTATGCGCTTCATCACTAAAACAAATGATGTTGCTTCGAGGATTTATTTCGCCGATGGGATCATCTTTTCTGTCGCAGAATTTCTGTATAGTTGTAATATAAAATCCGCCAGATTCCCGGATTTTTAGTTCATTTCTTAATTCTTTGCGGGTTCTTACAACTTTTACTTCTCCAAGACTTAAGAATTCTTTTGATTTTCCAAAAAGTTTTATTCCCTGCTTCTGCAAATCATCACGATCAACAATCATCAAAATGGTTGGAGAGCCCAGTTCTTTTTGACATCGCAGAGAAAGCTGACGGGCAAGAAAAGCCATAGTATAAGTTTTTCCGCAGCCGGTAGCCCCAAAATAAGTTCCGCCCTTGCCCGTATGTAAAGCAACAGATTTTTTTATACTTTCCCTTAATAATCTCATAAGGAGTTTTTACAGTTCCAAGTCTGGTTTTTACACCATCACTAATACAGGCAAGCGGACAATAATGAAGAAGATGAGGAATATCACGCCAGTAGCGGACTGTAATCTGTTCAAAGGCATCATGAATAGTAGCTTTATCATCAGCAGGATTTTTAAGTTCGATAATGCAAAGCGGAAATCCATTTACATAAAGCAGAATATCCGGCCGCCTGGTTTTTCTTTCATTATTATTTACATATTCAACAGTAAACTGATTTACAACCTTAAAGATGTTTTTATCAGCATGGTCAAAATCAATAAAATTGACAGTTCTTGCTATTCTGTCTTTAGGGGTATACTGCATTCCGTCAACAAAATAATTGTAGGCTTTATGCAAAGTTTCAAATTCGCTCTGGCCGCCAATAAGACGCATCGTGTCGCAAATCTGAGTAATGTCATCTTCCTGTAAGGCGGGATTTGCATTTTTTTTTAAATGATTTTAAATCGTCAAGAATCAGCGTTTCACTTTGCGTTGGGCGGACAATTTCATCGCCAGACAAGTATGTCCACCCGGCATCTTCAAGATACTGAATAAAAACATTTTCAAAATCATATTCGCAAAAACGACCTGCGTATTGTTTTAACTTTGGCATACTATCTCCTGTTATTTATTTTTCGGCGCTTTGTAAGATTATTTTTCGGCGAATTGTAACGATTTTTTTCGGCGTTTTGTAATTTTTTTTATATGGCGATTTGGCATTTTTAGTTATTATGGGCGGCTTTTTGAATTAAGGCCGGGCAAAGTTTTTTTATTTTTTCTCTTGCTTCGTTTGCAATGCGTTTACATTCTTCGTAGCAGGAGTAAAGCTCTACGATTTTCTGCTGGATTTCGAGCGGTGGGAGGGGAAGGAGGACTTCTTGCATCATTTCAAATGTAAAAAATTCATGGGCACTTCCTTCAGATCTCCATCGTGCATATCTGTCAAAATCTGGACGCTTAAACCATAACAGCAAAAAATGAGGATTTAAAATTTCTTCGTTTGATATTTTAAATACACCATATGCAGAAGATACAGTACAATCCTGACCTTCCCGATATGCAATAGAAATTTTCTCACCATTTCGCGTTGTTGCCTTATTATATGCAAAATAACCATTTCTAACGATTTTGTCAGACTTTGAATTTTCTGCAACTTGTTTTGGTTCTTGAAAGTATTTTAGATTAGAAATTCCTTAATGATTGTCGCAAGGCCCCCGACAACAGCCTCTGCAATTAACAGATAGATAAAAAGAGTCTTTGCCCTGTCTTTTCGATTTGCTCCGATGTTGTAACCGACAATCGGAATGCAGCCAGCCACAAGCCCGATTGAAATAGAAATTGCAATCTGAAAGAACTTTATTATAAAGTGCAGACTCCCCTGCAATATACTGTTTTATTTTTCTATCACCGCTATGCAGCAAGGGATTTTTCCAGGACATAAAGTGTATTCCACATCAGAATATCCGGCCATCTTAAAAAATTCCCTGTACGAATCTTCCGTAAAATTACGCTTAAAGTTCACACCCAGTTTTCTGATTGCTTTTGTCACCCTATTCTGCTGCCCTTTTTTATTTTTTCCAATATACGTTGGAATAATGATTTTTCCGCACCTCTTACAAACCCGCTCAACTTCTGCTAAAGCTTCAAGAGGTTTTTCCAAAAGATGAATCACATTTGCAGCGACCACCACATCAAAAGACTCATCAGCAAAATCCAGCTTCATAATATCAGCCTTTTGAAATTTTACATTAGTATATTTAGAGTATTTTTTTTGAGAGCGAAAAATCATTTTTTCAGAAAAATCCGTTGCAATAAGACTTTTACATTTTTTTGCCATGCAGCCAGTCAAAAGCCCTGTTCCACAGGCACATTCAAGCACATCATCATCCGCGGAAATCAGACTTTCCACCACCTGACACAATTTTTTATTAGCCCGGCGGTTTATTACATTTGCAAACAAATCATAACAAAAAGCAAGTTTATCCCAAATCATAGTTTCTAATTTTTCCCAGCAAATAGTCAGCAATAAGAATTATCCCCAGACAGGTCAGACAGTATGAATTACATGCCGGGTTTTTATGTTATATCCTTTTTTAATATCGTCCTATTTTTGACTTTTTGTCAATTTAAACTACACTATTTTTCAAAACTCTCTTGCGTTAGGCTATGGAGCAGCGAAGGGCTTTTG
>CAVFQN010000276.1:0-3404 GCA_963624615.1 Treponemataceae bacterium
AGACTATTGTAAAAATATATATTTTTTTCATCTTTATTCTTAAAAGTAAAGTTATAAATAGGTTTGTTATCTGCTTTACTAGATGCATACCTCTTTTTCATAGAACTATCATCATAAAAATCTAGCGTGCCACAACCACTGCCTTCTTCTTTTGACTCATAGGCAAAGTAAAGGTACCAATCATTAAAGCAAGTATCGGCAGTTAATTCTTTTGTTCTATCTTCATCTGTGTAGAATTTTATATCTAACGTCGGTGGCGTCTTGTCTACATAAACTGGAATTGCAAGGGCAGCAGACTTATTTCCTGCATCATCTTCGGCTACAAGGTAGATTGTAGAATAGTTATTATCCTTGTACTCATTACCAACATCCACCGTCGTAGAGAAATTCTTACCGTTCGGATTAACTGTAATGTAGTCAGTTTTTTCAGCAAGATTATTGCTTGTAAGTGCATTTGAAGAAGCGTAGTCTGTGTAAAGTTTTAGAGTAAATCCATTTGCTTCGGTTACACCGGTCTTACCATCTTCATTACTGTTGCCACTAGCAATTGTAAATGAAGAGCTTGTAAACCAAACTTTGCTCGTAGAGCTACTAGGATAAACATTTCTTCCAGAATCTGAGTCGTCTTCGCCTAGATAGTAAAGTTTTGTTGCAGAGTTGCCTGAATCTGTAATAGTTCCGGTAAGGGTGATATTTTTGAGGTTGAATACAGGGGCGGTACTATCAACATTGAACCTTATAGTTGTCGAAGCTTCGCGACCGTATTTGTCGCTGGCAAGGTAGGTCAGGCTTGTAGATTTTCCGTCACTTGTGTCTGAGAGGCTAGAAATAGATGTATGCCATTTTGATGATGTTGTGCAGTTTGTGATGCTTGAAACATCTTTAGATGAGCCATCAGTCTGGTCTTGGGTAGAAGTGATTTTGGTACGCACAGTTTCTTTTCCATCTTTATCATAAGTTACCTCGTAAATTGTAACTTCTCCAGAATTGTCGCTTACACTTCCTATGAGCTCAAAAGCATTCTTTGCCCACGCCCCGGAAACATAATCTTTATCTCCAAGTTTTGTTACAGAGATTACTGGCACGTCATTATCATAAGCCACCTGGATTGCAGAGCCTGCGGTTGCGACTGTGCCTGCGTCCACCTGGTCGGCAGTCTTGCCTTCCGCAGCTGTGGCTCCACTTGGGAAGAAGATTTTTCTGCCGTTTTTATCCACAACTGTAAAGCGGATTGCGTGTTCACCACTTCCTAATGTTGAAACGTCTATTGTTCCGTCAAATGTAGTTGATTTTCCAGCTTTTAGAAGTTCAACTGCAGAAGTTTTTCCGTCTACTGTGTAGCTTACACTTGCAACGCCATCATCATCACTGACATTCAAATAGAAAGTATTGCTTCCCATTCCAAAGAGGTTTTTGCCAACTGTTATTTTACTTGCATCTGTCAGGGATAAATCAGAGTTACTTGATGTCAAAACTGGCAGGTCTGTTTCCTGGCAAATGAATACTGGATAATCGGTTTCTTCTTCGTTGCCGGCTCGGTCTGTTGTAAGGAGACGTAAAATAATTCCGCTATTATCGGTCAACTCAGTTGTGTCTACACTAAATCTAAAGTTATTTGCGGTGTTTGTTGTTCCTGTAGGCACAGTGATAACGGCAACTGTGTTATTGTCTTTTGTGATTTTGCCGGTGTAAGTTGAATCTTTTCCACTTGCAGGAAGGGCACAAATAAGTCCTCTTTCTGTGCCAGTAGCTGATTCATCAATTACAATACTGTCGTTTTCAATTTTTGCCTTGTATACTTTTAAGATTGTACTTGTAACTTTGTCGTTATCACTGGCTGTTCCTTGCAAGGTGATTGTGCCGTTTACGGCTCCGTTTTTGTAAGTCTTGAGGGCTTCTACAGCCTCTGTGATTGTTGAACTTGTTACGAGAGGACTTACCTGGGAAACTTCAGGTTTTGGAGATTCATTATCATATACCACAGAAATAGTCTTGCTAGCTGACTGGCCTGCTTTATCTGTAATTTTGATTACCAGGTCTTTTGATTCTGCATATTCGCTTGTTGTGAAAGTGTAACCGCCGGTTGTAGATGTTTTGTTAGTGATTTCTCCACCGTCTACAGTCAGGCTTGAGAATGCCGTAGTTGTTACGCTTCCAGAAATCTTATATTTACCATTTGCATAGTAAACGTTGCTGATTTTTTTAGCCTGGCTAGAAGAATCGCCTACAGTTATGCCGGAATCGGCAATTGTGATTGTAGGAAGGGCAACTTTAGTTACTTTGCAACTTACATTTTCTGAAACGTTTCCAGCTTCGTCAGTTGCCCGGATGTAAACTGTAAAGTCATCACTTTCAACTTTTGAAATGTCTACCGAATAATTCCATGTATTTTGATTACTGAAGTCTGTCCAGACATCGGTATTTGATACCTCTCCAGTAGTTTTCAACAAATACTGTACTTGTTTCAAGTGAGTTTCAGTTACACTTCCAGAAATAGAATATGAACTTGAAGAACTAGGAATATAATTGTCTGTTCCTGCATTATTTAATTTTACTACTGGCTTTGTATTATCATATCTGAATGAAGCCGTCTCTGTACTTGTACGTCCAAAGCGGTCGGTGAATGAATAAGTGATTGTGTAAAGTTCTTTATCACCCTCATCCTGTTTAATTCCACTTGCAGCAGAATCTTTTACAGTGTTATCATTATTCAAAACTCCACTATCACCACTTAACGAAATTGTTTCTGCAATTGTATATTTTGTAAGGTCAGAACTACCCGCTGTACCTACCGTAGTAGTTCCTCGTTTAAGTTCTAATCCGGCTTTCAAAACGCCAGTCACAGTTCCATTTACACCAAGACTTCCACTTGCAAAACTTGAAGCTGTAGGACTTGTAAAGCTGATTACCGGTGCGTTATTGCTGATATAAATTGCAAATGGTTTAGTTGTCAATTCTTTTGCAGTAGTTTGTGAATCTTTTACTACAAAGCGGATTGCATACATACCTTCTGCAAGGTTTTTTGCATTTTCCTTCAATTCCTGGCTGAATGAGTATGAAGTCTTTCCACCAACACTTTCGTTTGTTGAAAGAGTTAACCAAGTGCCATTTGAACTAACAGCAATAGTATCATTGTAATCTGAACCTACAGTAATGCTCTGATACTGGATTTTTACACTTGAAATTCCGTCATCGTCAACTATTGAACCTGTTATCTTATTGTTTCCACTCTGGGCAAAAAGGTTTTCGGTCTGTGTAATTCCAGCCAAAGTTGTTATGTTGTCATTAGCGTTGTTGAGGCTTACTCGTGGATAGTCCGTCAGCTGATGGATTACAAGGTTCGAACCTTCTGTACCGCCGTTGTTAGAGCCATATTTGTAGGCTTTAGTTACAACGTTGCCAGC
>CAVFQN010000276.1:3529-4840 GCA_963624615.1 Treponemataceae bacterium
TTTGCTGTGATTGTGATTGTTAGTTCATCTCCGTTAGTCGTTGCACTTGCATCGCTGAACTTTGTCGTATCAACATCAAAACTGAACTTGCTGGTTGTGATATTGCCACTTGTAATTACTTTATTGCTGCTGCCACTTGTTACACTATAAGTTCCACTCTGGAAGTAATCATCAGTGATATTTCCAGAAACCTTTATAGTTCCGTTTACGTAGCCTACATTAGGTTGAGCTTCAAAACTATTTGTCCCGTCGGTGAATGTTGTTTTTTCGTCTACCGTTACTATGCCTGTTACATTCGAGAAGTCTATGCTTGGAGATACAGCATCATATACTACCTGAATTGTATAATCAGATGTCTGTTTTGCCTTATCTGTCGCTACAAATGTATATTTATTTGTACCGGCAACAGGACTACTGATTTCTTTTTTAAATGTTCCGTCTGTATTTACAGTTATCTTGTCAGAACCAAACATCAATGAATCTAATGCAGTCGAAGTTACTTTTCCACTGATTGTATAACTTTCTTTTGCATAATAAATGTCTTTTTCTGCAGTAAGTGACGTATTTCCAACTTTTACAGCCATATCACTGAAAACAGGACCATTTGCAAGGAATATTACATTTCGTTGTGAACTTTCTGTAATATTAGAAACTTGATCTGCACCATCTGTTGCTCTGAAATATACAGTTATGTTTCCACTCTCGATCTTATCCTTGAAATCAACATTTGCATTAAAATTCTTCTGATTTCCAACATTATGCCAATTAGTTTGGTCAAAAGAATATTCCACCGATTTCAAAGAGTTTGCTTCGTCAACTTTACCGGTAAATGAATAAAGTGTTGTCAGTTTTGTTCCTACATAGGCAGCAGTTCCAGCATCATCAATTGTCACTACAGGCTTTACAAAGTCTGATTTGAAAGAAACTGTATCCGTCGTTTCCCGGCCAAATTGGTCTATTACACTATAAGTAATTGTATAAAGTACGCCATCTGATGTTGAAATTCCATTTTTCTCAACTTTTCTGTCTCCTGACTTCCATTCTGGTAAATCAACATATTCTGTAATATTCCCATTATCGTCCACTTTTACGCAGGTAATTTTATCTGTCCAAGAACCATCTTCACCTACCGCAAATTCCGTCGTGCCTCGCTTAATTTTAGTTCCGGATGACAGCATTCCTGTAACAGTTCCTTTTGCCTCAAACACATTTGTCATAAAACTTTCACTATTTTTTGTAGGGTTAGTGAAATTAAATGAAGGAGCACTATTACTGATACAAATTGCAAATTCACTTGATTCGAAAGTCTTT
>CAVFQN010000277.1:0-4714 GCA_963624615.1 Treponemataceae bacterium
GGAATTTCTTTCCCAAAAAACATTATCTTTGTAGCCTTGAATGTTTTTGTCGCTTTCAGCAAGGCTCAGTCTTTTGGCGGCCCAGAGGCAATATTCTTCGTTCAACTCTATGCCGCAAAAGTGGCGGTCTAATTTTTTTGCGACAACGCTGGCTGTTCCGCTGCCCAAAAATGGATCAAAAACCATGCCACCTTTTTTACATGAAGCAAGAATTAATTTTGCGTAAAGTTTTTCCGGCTTTTGAGTAGGGTGGTCGGTGTTTTCCGGCATGGACCAGAATGGAATGGAAATGTCATCCCAAAAGTTTGAAGGGTAAGTGATTCTGAAATTTCCGTCGCTGCTTTCGTCCCAGTCTTTTGCCTTACCGTCAACTTTGTAAGGAGCTAGAACCCGGCGCTTCATTTTTACAGAGTCAACGTCAAAATAATAATTGTCCGGATTTTTTACAGCAAACCAAATGTCTTCCATTCCATTTTTCCAGTTGGATTTTGCCCCCCGGCCCTTTTCACGTTGCCATGTAATTCTATTCATTACAGTAAGATTTTTTTCCAAAGCGCGCTGAAGGCTTGAAGTACATTTCCAGTCACCGCAAAGGTAAAGGCTGCCGTCCGCTTTTAATTTTTTGCAAACCAGGCCAAGCCAGGAATCAAGATAATCATCGTATTTTTCAGAAGACATCTGGTTAAAAGAAAAACCGTTAAAATTTTTTGAAAGATTATAAGGCGGGTCAATAATAATTAAATCCGCAAAGGCATCCGGCAAAAGAGGCAGTACTTCCAGCAAATCGCCGTTAATTGTTTTGTCAAGAAAATTATCGGTGGACAAATATTCAGGTCGTATAATTTCTTTTTTTAGTGATTCAATTTCTTCTGGCAAAAGTCTGAGCGTCCTGTTCCGCTCCGCTCGCTTTTTCTCCATCCTTTCCTGCATAAAAAAAATATAGTGGATATTGCAAAAATTTTCTATTGCGTTTTCTTCTATTTAATAGGGGGTAAAAGGGGAAAGCCTTCCCCTCGCTCCAGCCACGTGCCGTGTCTTCCGCTACCCCTTCTGCGGGGACACCCCGCAACGCCCCGCATCTTTTTTAGAATGAACTTATTCGCCAGAATCTACTGCTTCCCGGAGAACTGTTCCTGCAATCAAAAATAAAGTGAAAGTTGTGGCTGCAGACAAATAAATTGCAAAAGTTCGCAGTCCCCTTATACAGAATGCTATGAGAAATTTTCGAAATTATTAAGTTTGTGTGTAGCTTTGTGTGCATTGCCTTGTTTTGCGCGAGGTAATGGGGTTGTTGTAAAAACGCAAAAGTAAATGTGGATGGCAAAGTCAAAAAAATTGAAGTTTACACCTACAAGTGTGATTTCATTTTGGATTTTGTCTATTCTGGATATGGCGTTCAGGTGGTAAAGGAGCCTTTTTTGAAAGACGTAATATATAAGGTTGAAGCTGGCGATCAAATTCCTGTGAAGGCTGTAATTTCCTATAAGAGCAAAATCTGGAGTGCACCAACGTTTGCTCTGGTTCAACTTGCGGATGGCAGTGAGGGGTACATCTATACAAGTGAAGAAAACCTTTTTGAAAACGGAGGCTATTCCTACATTCGAACGATGACAATTGATGGCAAACCTGTGGATATTTTAAAACACACTGATTACTACAATGCGGTTTCGGCAAATATTTATGAAGAGCCAAATGAAAACTCGAAGATTTTGCATAAGGGCCAATATGATGATGACAGGCTTATTCGGGCTTTGGAAATATCACATGATTGCAAATGGTGCAAGATTCGGCAGGCAGGTTTTACTGGCTGGGTCAAGACTGAATGCTTGAGCAAAGAGCCTTGAACTGATTGATACCGGAAGTCATTCGGATTTATTTGGATAATTCATGCGAAATGCGATACACTTCCCTGATTTCTTCCGGCAACCCCTTTTGAATCATCTCCTTAACTTTATCCTCACTGCCGTCTTTTAAAGCCTGTTCATAATACCAGCACTTAAAATTCAACATAGCAAGGACCTTTTTCAACTGCCCGATTTCTTTTTCAGTCCTTTTCTTTTGTTCCTGAATCAATTTGTAGCGATTTGAATATGTGGAAGTCCCTTGTGCACACCAATCCATAAAACGCCTTATATCCTTAATTTCAAGACCAGATTTTTTAAGACATTCAATTACCCGCAGGGCTTCAATTTCCCTGTCTGAAAACTGGCGGACACAACCATCCTGCTTGAGAAAAGGAAAAAGTCCCTGATTGTCGTAATAACGGAGGGTTGAAACTGGTAAACCAAACATTTGTGAAACCTGCCCGATTGTGTACATGGAAAATCCTCAAAAATATCAAAAAAAATCTTGACCTAAAGTCAACTTTAGGCTGTATCTTTACTATAACGCAAGAAAAAATGCGGTGCAAGACGAATCTGGAGGCAAAAATTGTTTAATAAAACTTTTAAATTAAGTAACGGAGTAGAAGTTCCGCAGTTAGCACTTGGAACCTGGCTTATAAACAATGACAGGGCAGCTCAGGCTGTAAGAACTGCCGTATCACTTGGCTACCGTCATGTAGATACCGCCCAGGCTTACGCCAATGAAAAAGGAATTGGAGAAGGAATCCGCACCTGTGGTGTTTCCAGAAATGAACTTTTTGTAACTTCAAAAGTAGCCGCTGAACACAAAACTTATAAGGATGCAAAAGAAAGCATTGATAAAACACTTGTTGATATGGGGCTCGACTATCTTGATATGATGATAATTCACAGCCCCCAGCCATGGAATAAAGTAAATCAATGTGATGACCGCTATTTTGAAGGAAACCGCGAGGCATGGCGTGCTTTAGAAGATGCTTACAAAGATGGAAAACTTAGGGCAATCGGAGTGTCAAACTTTTTGCAGTGTGATATTGAAAATCTTTTTGAAAGTGCCAGAATTAAACCGATGGTAAATCAAATTTTGTGCCATATTTCAAATTCTCCGCTCGAACTGATTGACTGGTGTGAGAAAAAAGGAATTGTAATGGAAGCCTATTCTCCAGTGGCTCACGGGGAAGCTTTGAAAAATCCTTTGATTACAAAAATGGCAGAAAAATACGGCGTAAGTGTTGCCCAGCTTTGCATTCGCTTTGACATTCAAATGGGAATGATTGTTCTTCCAAAAAGCGAAAATCCTGAACACATGAAAAATAATGGCGACGTCGACTTTGTTATTTCTGATGAAGATATGGAAACTCTAAAAAACATTGAGAAAATCAAGGATTACGGAGAGCACAGTTATTTCCCTGTATTCGGAGGAAAATTATGAAAAAATCAATTTTAATTTTAAAACTTATGCCGGGCAATTTTCTACTGCCATATAAAATCATAAGATAAAAACAGCGAGTTTTCGTGAGAAAACTCGAGAAGCAAACCGTAGTTTTGCGGCTAACACTGCAAAAGTAGCAAAGGAAATTGCTTCTCAAACCGGCTCGGACATTCTGGAACTCAAAACCGTAAAAGAATATCCGGAAGGCTACAGCGAAACCACAAAAATTGCCCAAACCGAACTTCGCGAAAATACCCGCCCTGCCCTTTCCACAAAAATCCCAGAACTGTCACAATACGACACAGTTTATTTAGGCTAACCAATCTGGTGGGGAAATGCTCCAATGTGCGTTTACACTTTTTTAGATAGTGTTGATTTATCCGGCAAAACTGTAAAACCTTTCTGCACTCACGAAGGAAGCGGGGCAAGCGGCACCCAGACAAAAATTCAGAAGGCTGCGAAAGGTGCGGATGTAAAAAGCGTTTTGGCAATCCGTGGAAGCCTGGCTCAAAAAGATGCGGAAGCGGTGAAAAAAGAAGTAAGCGGGTGGATTGGAAAATAGCAGGCGTTTTTGGGCGTTCCGGCAGCAAGCTGCCGTCGCTATGTCCAGGGTTCCGCTATCGCTCCATTCCTCCGCTCGTTTCACTCGCTCCGGAACGCCTTCGGCGCCCTTCCCAGCGCTAACGCAATTTCTCACACTTTTATTTATCCCATAATCGTGTTATATTTTTCTTATGGCTCAAGGAAGATTTTTACCAATCGGTATTCAGACATTTTCAGAAATCCGCTCCCGCAATGCAGTTTACGCAGATAAAACAGCTTTTGTTTACAAACTAGCAACAGAAGGAAAGCCGTATTTTTTGAGTCGCCCGCGCCGTTTTGGAAAAAGCCTGTTTTTATCAACTCTTGAAGCATATTTTTTAGGTCAAAAAGAATTATTCACAGGGCTTGCACTAGAAAAGTTAGAAAAAGACTGGATTGAATACCCGGTTTTAAATATCAGCTTTGGCGGAAATTCTTTTTATAAAACTGATATTTTAAAAAGTTATCTGGATGATATGCTTTTTGGTTTTGAAAAAAATTATGGAGTTGATGCACGAAATTCAGATGACTTTGGAACCAGACTAAAAAATGTCATTATAACAGCCTTTGAAAAAACAAACCGTCCTGTCGTAATTTTAATTGACGAATACGATAAACCAATTTTAGACGCCCTTTACACAGAATACGAAAATCAAAACAGAGAAATCTTGCGCGCGTTTTACAGTCCTTTAAAAAATAGCGATAGATATATCCGCTTTTTGTTTATTACAGGAATCACGCGAATAAGCCACATGAATATTTTTAGCGGATTAAATCAATTGGAAGACATCTCCTTAGAAGAAAAATATTCTTCAATCTGTGGAATTTCAGAAACTGA
>CAVFQN010000278.1:0-4433 GCA_963624615.1 Treponemataceae bacterium
CACTTGTACTTTCTGTAGATTTTACACAATAACTATCGTTGTAATATTCTTTATCAATACCTTTTCCATCATGGAAACTGCAATTTTTAACATACACACCGGCATTTGCAACAAGAGCATTTGAACCATATTCAAATTCGCAGTATTCAAAAATATTTCCACTTACGTATGTGTATTTATTGTTTACAGAAAGGCTTCCACCAGAAACAACAATGCTGTTCCAATAAACCGTAGTAATTTCTGTTTTTGTAACTTCATGTTCGCCCCAATACCAATTTCCATCTTCATCGAAGTATTCCTCATACTCTGTTGTTGTATAAGTCGTTTCCTGCTCTACACAATTAGACGTAAACAAAATCTTTTCTTCGGCTGTACCACGTGCTTCAATTCCACCGTTTACAGCAATTGAATAATCTCCAGCAAAACGCACTTCAACTCCCGGGTCAATCACTAAGGTTGAATCTTCGCCAACAAGACAGTCGGCTTCTACGAGGTATGGGCTTCGCTCTTTTGTCCAGTGCAAATAATCTTCCGTAAGAACGCCACTTACAGAAGTGACTAAGTCGGTAACCGTAATTGTTTTTGAATTTGCTGCTGATTCATTTCCAGCTTTGTCACGCAAAGTTACAATAATTTCATACGAACCGTTGCCAGAAAAAATCTTTGTTCCCAAATCTGCAAGATCGTAATCAAAACCTACTGAATAATCCTGCCAAGGTTTATTTACCGGATAAATATCCGAAGTTACGCCGTCCACAGTTCTTTTTACCTGAACTGCCATTTTTGTAATTCCAGAACCAATTTCTGTAGACGAAAGTTCAACGTGAATTTTGCTTGTATTTGTAAAATTCGCACCGCTGTTTAAAACTACGCTGTTCAAAACTGGAGCAGTTGTATCTACAAGTTTATATTCTTCAGATTTTCCGATTTCGCGTTCTTCGAGTGGAGCGAGGTCGTCAATTGTGATTGAAGTTGAATCCCAACCGTTTTTACTGAATGTAATTGTATGCGGAATTTTGTTTCCGTCCGTAGTTGCAAGAATGTTTGTTGCTTCAAATGCACCGTCGCTCGTAGTTTTTACGACAATATCATCTTTGCCGGAAGTTGTGATTGTTACTGTAATTCCTGCGTGGTCGGTCATTCCGGTAAGATATGCAAAGCCTTTTAACGTTGCACAGTTCGGAATCATTTCAAAAGTTCCAATATCAAGGGTTAATCCGGCTTCTACAAGTTTTTCACAAGTGATTTCCGGGACATTTGTTTTTGTAAATCTGAAAGTTTTGTAACCAAGCGGAACGTGCTGAATCTGCCAGTTGCCTTCAGAATCCGTAACAGCAGAAAGATTTTCTTCGCCGTCAACGCTTACCATAATATTTGAATCATCATCACTGCCGGCTAAATCAACTTTTCCTTTTACGGTTACAGCAAGACACTTTAATTCAACAGTAAGAACACCGTAAGTTGAATCTGTCAAAACTGGAATTGTTTCTGCCTTTGCTGTAAGCTGGAAGTCATCACGACTAAAACGAACGCCGCCCGGATAGTTTCCACTTGGAACTGTAAATTCATAAGAACCGTCACTTTCTGTTGTGTAAGTGTAATCGGTTCCCACAAGGCTGACTAAAATTCCGCTATGGTCAGTGCAGCCTTCAAGATTTGCAATTCCGCTGATTTTTCCAGTTGCCTTTGTAAGTTCAACTGCATCCAATGTAATGGAAGAATCTTCTGTGAGTTCTACAGAAGAACTTGTCTGAGAACGGTAGCCTTCATAAGAATAAGAAAGGATATATTCGCCAGGCGTCATTCCGCTCAAAGCAAAAGTTCCTTCTTTGTTTGAAAGTCCACTGTAAATTTCCGTTGTTGCCGTAGTTTTTGTTGCTGTAACGCGGATTCCCGAATAATCAGTTTTTCCCTGCAAAGTTACGCTTCCAATTATTGAACGAAGACTTATAGAAAGTTCGATTGTATTTGCCACTGTCAAAACGCTTGCGGAAACTTCAAAAGGATCCGTATAGCCGTTGTTAAATCCACTTTTTGTAGCCTGAACTCGCCATGAACCTGGTTCAATTCCGCTTAATGCATAATGCCCGGTTGAATCAGTTACTGTTGAATAAGTTTTTGTGATATTTTTGTCTTCATTCTGCAAAAGAATATTAATTCCGGCATTGTCCAAAGCAGATTCCATTGTTACTGTTCCGCTCACACTGCCCTTTGCATTTTTCAAAACGATATTTTCTACACTTACCGAAGCCACACTTCCAACATTCACAACAATGCCATCACTTGTAAGATAGCCGTCATGAGAAACTGTAAGAACGTAATCCCCCGGCTCAACATCAGGAATTGTGAACATACCGTCTGTGCCAGTGCTTGTATTTGCCACAGATTTGAGTGATGAAGAATCCCGAAGCAAAACTTCAGAACCTTCAAAACCGCTTGCAAGACCTTCAAGAATTACTTTTCCGCTGATTGAATAAGTTGCCTTTGTTAGTTCTGTTAAAACAAGACCAGTAAGTTCATTTCCAATGGAAACGGCAATATTTTCAAGAACAGAATTTTTATATCCCGGATATGCTGCCGTAATTGTATAAATTCCCGGAGAAACTGCAACAAAAGAATATTCACCAGAAGCATTTGTAGTCGCGTAATATTTTAAAGATTTTTCGCCATCACTTGTGGATTTTTCTGCAATCACAGAAATGCCGGCCTGTTTTTTAGAACCTTCAAGATAAACGCTGCCAGAAATTGAACCACCAATTACTTGAAGTGAAGTTAATGGCACAGAAGTTACCTGAGCCCCTACAACTTTAATATCCAAAATGGTAGCAGATTCATATCCGTCTTTTGAAATTTCAACTGTGTAAACGCCCGGATACATATCCGCAATAGAGTAACTTCCATCTTTTGCAGTTGACGCAGAATAAGTATAAGAACCTGTTGAATCCACAAAGACTATGTCAGTTCCAGAAAAACCAGATGTATCTGTTACATCACTTAAAACAACCGAACCTTTTACAATTCCTTTTCCAAAATAAAGTTCAAATAGCTCGTCAATAACAGTTTCCGGCACATCTTCAGAATTACCACTGAGCAAAATATTTTCTTTTTCTGCAGAAGTATAACCAGCATACGAAGCACGAATTGTCAAAAGTCCCTGCGGAACTCCAGAAATTGTAAAATTACCGTTTTTATCAGTTATAGCTGAATAAGAAGTCCCCGGAACATAAACCGTAATTCCACTGAAATCACTTTCTTCTTTGCCAGTTACATCAAATCGTTTAACTTTACCAGAGATTTTTCCGGCAGGTTTAAGCTCAACTTCCGAAAGATTAAGCCCCGCACCTTCTTCCGGAGTTACATTTGAAATCACCGTCGAAACAATAGGATTGCCGTCATCATCAGTTACAGTTGCCGCACGAGAGTAAGAAACGCCCGGCTCTTTATTTGTAAAATAGAAGGAATATGATTTTGAAGTATCAAGCCCGTCAAAATAAAATTCACCTCCAATAGAAGATTTTTTTACAAGACCAGGGAGTTCATCACTGAAAATATAAATCGTAGAATTTTTCAATTGTTCTTTTACAGAATCTGTGAGATTTGCAGAAAGTGCAAGTTTTCCGCTGACAACACCCAGCTGAGTTTGAGTTTTACCGGCATTCAGATTGAGTTTTGCAGTCGTAACGGCGCTTTTGCTATTTCCGCTTATAATAATCGCCTTGATTGTTTTTGATCCGATTACAGTAAATTCTTCGGTGTAACGCGGACTTTCGTTTGTCGGCTCTGTTCCGTCCAAAGTGTAAAAAATTTCACCGACATTATTTTTGTTCGTGATAGAAACTGTTTTTCTACCTTCCGAGTATTCACCACTTGCAGGTGAAATGACAGGAGAAATAAGAGATATGCTAGATTCTTCAGAAGAATCGTCATTATCAGAATCCCAATTGCAAGAGAAGGACACTGTTGAAATGAGCAGCAAAATCCCAAAAGTCAAAAATTTTGTAAAAAATTGATTTTTCTTCATAGATTTACTCCGAATAAAAATTTATTTTAAAACAAAAAACCGCCTGGTTTTCGTGGATTTTTCCACACCCCAAAGCGGTATTTGTTTTTATGAGCTATATTTTTTATAAAAAAAGCGATTTCTAACTGAGAACATTGTTACCTCTCCAAATTGTTCTGTCAAGCCATGTTGTTTAGGGTTAACCTTAATTTTAGAGTTAACTTTTACAAAATGTTATTTTATTATAACAGGGTTTTTGGAAAATTCAAGGCAAAGGATTTTCTTGCATGAGGTTATGGGGTTGCAAGGCACGCTCAAATTAAATAAAATTTTGAAGTCTAGCTGGATGTTTTTATCAGCGGGATGAAAAAATACGGGGGAAATAAAAATGAAAAAATGGTACGAAGAAGAATTCAATTTTGAAATTGAAGTT
>CAVFQN010000279.1:0-4221 GCA_963624615.1 Treponemataceae bacterium
TTACAATATATTCCGGAATATGAATATTCAAAATCATTATTAGAGCAAATTTGTAGAAAGAATTCATATTTAATAAAACCAATTGAAAATGTTATAGGAAAAAAAATAGAAGATAAGCTCTTACCTGATGAGGTATGGAATTTGAATTCAAGTTTTTCAGATGATTATGTAAAAAACTTTTTCCAAATCATCTACTACGGTGTTCCAGGCTGTGGCAAGTCGCATTCAATTTCAGCCGAACTTCGGAAATTAGGTATTTCAAAATCTGATGAATGTAATTTTACAAAACGAGTTGTTTTTCATCCTGAATACACGAATGCAGATTTCATTGGGCAGATTTTGCCGCAAACTGATGACGAAAAAAATGTTTCATATCCTTTTAAAGCAGGCCCTTTTACAGAAATTTTAGCACAAGCCTATACTCACAAAAGTCAAAATTACGCTTTAATAATAGAAGAAATTAACCGTGGAAATGCGGCTGCAATTTTTGGAGAACTTTTTCAGCTTTTGGATCGACTTGATAAAACTGAAAATGAATCTTCAAATGGTTTTACTTACACATCTGGCTGGAGTTCTTATCCTGTAAATAATGACAATATCAATAAAGCAATCCAGGAAGCCTATTCAATGTCTGATATTGACCCATTTTTGCCAAAAGAGATTTTTGAAAAATATAAACTGAATATTGGCATCCGCCTGCCCCCAAACCTTTCCCTCCTTGCCACAATGAACACTAGCGACCAGAATGTTTTTGTCCTGGACAACGCTTTTCAGCGCCGATGGAATATGAGCCTTGTGCCGAATACTTTTTCTGATACCGAGGAAGAAAAAAATCAGAGAACGGCAAAACTTGAAGCTTCTTCCGTTACTTGGGAAAATTTTCTAAAAGTGATAAATGCAGCAATCGCTCAAGCTTCTAAAGATTCAAATTTTTCCAGCATGGTGGACAAGCGGTTGGGCTGCTGGTTTGTAAAAGCGGAAGAAGATGCTGGCAGAACATTTGTAATCAAAGAGGAAGCCTTTAAAAATAAGATTTTAAAATATCTTTGGGACGACGCATTTAAATTTTGTCGTGAACAGTATTTTGTGGAAGTAAATTCTTTTGAAGAATTGCAAAAAGATGTCACAATGTCAGAACCAAATTTTGGTGTATTTAAAGGAATTGAATTTTTGGAAAATAAGTGAAATAAAAATATTTATTAATTGAAGATATAGTTAATATTAATCTTTTATTGAAATTGTGTTCAATTTTAATATTTTACTTGAATAATAAATAATGATGTGTTAAATTCTAAACAAGAAAAGTTAGGAGTTTAAGATTATGGCAAATTTTAATAAAACTTTACTTGGAAAGAATGTAAAATATCTTGCAGCCCAAAAAGGAATTAAAGTTGGGGATTTGGAAAATCAAGTAGATGTCAGTATTGGTTATTTTTCAAGGTTATTAAATGAAGATGGGAAAAATTCTTCAACTTTAATGGACACTATATGTAAGGTTGCGGAAAAATTGGATACGTCTGTAAATACTTTAATTTCAACAGACATTTCTGCATTAACTCCAAATGAAGAATATCTTTCAAAATTTTTTGATAAATTGGAAAAGGACACTTCTAATTGTTCTTTAATTTGGGATTTAGAAACAAAAAAGCAATTAGATGAATGTCTTACAAATGGTAACCATCCATTATTTTATCCTGACAATCCGAATGATTACAGAACAGCTTTTCATTATCAATCAAAATTCGATACTGATGTTGAAATTGCAGGCGATTGTTATAAAGTTCAAATAAATAGCCAGGAACTTTATTTCGTTAAAGTAAAAAATAAGGATACTTCCAAAACAGGATTTGAAATGTATTTCATTTCTGAAGGATTTCAAACTCATATAGAAAATATCTGCAGAGCTTATTCAGATTCTGATTTGTATATGCAAATTGATGATTTGTACAAAAGTGCAGCAGAGTCTAGTCGTCATGTAAAACTTTCACCTTCTGCTAGAAATTCTATTGATGAATATATGAATCCTATTCCTTTTTAGAATAGCAAGATTTTAAATCTGAATATGTTATAATAAAAGAAGTTGGAGGTGCTTGTGAAAACAGAAAAAAAATGCCACTGAAAATATTGGCGTATTTTCAGTGGCGTCTACTCAAAAAAGCTGTGCTTAATTAAGTGATTAGATTTAATTGTCGCTAATCCGTCGTATTGTACAGTCTTTTTTGAGCATTTTCTAGTACCTTCTCTAGAACCGTCTGCTGGTGGCGGGGAAGTGTTAATTGCGGTAAAAACTCATGAAAGGAGGACTTCATATATGGGAAGTCGAGGTTCTTATATTAAAGCTAGTGGTTTTACGGAGTACAAATACAAAACCATTATGCGTTATAACAACAACAGGTTTGTAATACTAAAAGATGCTGCAAAATCTGTAAAAAGCCCAGAAATGTCAAATTCAAAATGGGTGGTGTATGTTACTCTTGCCAAGTCAGGAGATGTACAATCAGTTTCGTTTTATAATGGAAGTCGTAGAAAATATAAGCAAATTGATTTTTTACATGAGCATGACGGAATATCCCCACATGTTCACCATATTGATCCAATGGCTAAGGATATGCGAAGTGGAAAAACGACGGCTCTTACTTCAAAGGAAAAAAGTAAGGTTGCTTCAATTTTCAACTTTTACAAAAAGCATAATTTAAAAGAACTTTCAAAAAAACGAGGTAGTAGTTTATGACAGAAAAGGAAAAAGCATTTTTAGATTCAGTAAATAAAGAATATTTTGATATTGAATGGAATCCTGGAAATTCAATTCAGGAATTTTACTACGACTGTTTTTCTGACATAAGTTTTTGCCATAAAGGACACGAATATTTTATTTATCAAAATCTTGAATCAAAAGATAAACCATGGACAATTTTTGACAGAGACTTAAAAGACCCTGAATATGCTTACAATGTTGTGTGGGGAAAAGAGCCAAGATTTGATTATGCAGACATTGTTGACCTTTCTTTTACTTTTAAACTTCGAAATGATGGTCGGACTATTGCTGATTATATTTGTGATTTTAATTCAATAGGAAGGTTGTTAGTTCCAGAGCCGGTAGATAAAAAATGGAGAGGGTAGTTTTTAATGACGATGAATGATGTAATGGATTATTCCAGATATTATCCGGGTTATGAAGAACCTCCACGCTTTTATCATGAAACTTTTGACTTGTCACATAAATTTTTTGTTCCCATAGATGATTTTTCTCTTGGAATTAAATTGTGTGACAAGCCTAAAGAAAATTTGATTTTACATCATTTTGCTTATGATAAAGTTCAAAATCGGCTTCTTATTAATAATTTTGCTGATTCTAAACTTCATGAAAAGGTTTATGCAGTAACGAGTCCTGATTTTAGTGCTGATAGTAACAATTGTTTTTCATGTTTTAACATTGGAAATATTTTAAAAGCAAGAATTTGTGCATACCGATGGCAGAATGAAAAAGATGAACGCGTAATTTTGACTTGGATCTGGGGAAATGAAGATACGTATAAAATGGCTTTTTCTAATATAGAAAAAGGGAGCATTGTTGCAGTGTCATCACAGGCAATTTCAAATCTTGATGTTTTTGAAAAAGGTATCAGGTATGGGATTGATTTAGTTCAGCCGGATTATATTTGTTGGTATGGAAAAGTTTTTGATTTCATGGCTAAGTATTATGATTGCAAACGTATTGTACGTATGCAAACAAGAACTGATTTGTTGCAGGAATTAAAAGAGAAAGAACATTTATGTGAGATTACACAGGGAATGTTGTTTTAATTTTTTTATGCATCTGTAAATTTTACAAAAAGCAAAGTATAATTCAACATGTGGATTTGAACAAACTTTCAAAAGCAGTAAAAATTCTCAAAGATTCAGGTTGCACTGAAGTTTTTCTTTTTGGCTCACAAGCAAATGGAAAAGCAACGGGTTTTTCTGATGTCGATTTGGGGGTAAAAGGATTGTCTGCTCAGAGTTTTTTGCCCTTCATTTTGATTTGGAACGGGCTTTGAATATGAAAGTTGATTTGGTTGATTTTGATTATCAAAAAGATTTTTTTGAACTTTTGAAAAAGCAAGGGGAATTAAAGAAAATTGAATAGTTCAAAACATCTTTCTTTCCCCCTAGCTTCTCTCTGCACCTACTTTACCGACCCAACCGACTTTTCCGCCACTCAGAACTTTTCTGACAAATTCA
>CAVFQN010000280.1:0-4167 GCA_963624615.1 Treponemataceae bacterium
GTAAACATACTATCTACGTCAGAGCTACAGATAAGGCTGGTAACGTTGTAGAAAAATATGCTCCAAGCTTTATTGCTGATTACACTCCTCCTACTGTAACTTACACTTCTCCAGCAAAAGAAAGCGAAGTTAATGAAACAATTGCAATTTCTGGTACACTTGCAGATGTAAACGCTCCAACTACAGCAGAAGGCTGGAAGTTACAACTCAAAGTAAAAAAGCCAGGCGAAAGTACATTTATTCCTGTGGTTACTAAGGCTACAGAAAATGCTTCTACTGGTTCTGAAATTGTAATGCCAAAATTGACGTATACAGCAAATGCAACTACCTTTACAGTTCATGGAGTAGACACAGCAGCCCTTGGTTCTGATTCAGAAAAGTATGCTTATTTTGCTGTTCTTCCGACAGACCTTGCTGGTAATACTTTAACCCCTAGTGAAAGCAATGCCTTAAAACTCAAGGTAGATCAAAACACCGACCGTCCTGTAATCACACTAAAGACACTTAAAGTTGACGAAAAATCTACAATTTCAAGTGGAACAATTAATTTTTCGATTGCGGATGATGATGTTTGTGGCTTTAGAAATTTATATGCCTTCTACTATCAGATTGTAAAAGATGGTAGTTCGCCAAGTGATGACGGCTGGGTCGAAATAAGTATGTTAGACAATGCAACAGATTATTCTCTTACTTATAAAGGTAACAACAATTCAGGTGTGCTTGATGGTGATTATAAGCTTTACTTCAAGGTAACAGATTTTAAGGACAGTGAAAATTACGATACAAAAGCCGGTTGTTCTTCAGAAAGCAACGCTGGTAAAACTTTCATCTCTGGATATACAGATCCACTTTCACAGCCTCGTGTAACAGACGTCGATGGAAAAACGATAACAGGGGATCCTGTTTCGTTCCACATAGACCAAAATCCTCCAAAGCTTGTAAACTTTTTCTATGCTACACAATCAGCTGAACAAAAAACAAATAATACTTGGTCTGACTGGAAAAAGTTTGATTCTTCAACCTACCTGGGAGGTCCTAATTACTGTTATGTAAAATTCAAATTTGTGGCCTACGATACAGTAACTCCTCAAGATAATTTGGTTGTTACAGTTACAAATTCTGACCTTAATATAGATCTCACAAATCAGGGAGATGACCCTAGTATCACTTTGAATACTACTGGTGAAACTTATACAGATACATCTTTGAATGAAACGTTCTATTATTTTGAAACAAAAGAGAGTGATCTTATCCTCTATACTGGTAACTATGGAATTGAATTTGCAGCTTCGGATGCATCTGGTAAACCAAAAACTGTTAATCAGAATATTTGGGTAGATGGAAAGGTTCCAGATAAACTGACTGTAACAAGTCCTTCTCTGAAAGAGCAGCAAACGGGTGATTTTGAAGTTAGGGGTACAGTTTCTGATGAAAGTCAGGGTAACTCCGGAATTGTAAAGATGTATTATGTAATTCCACAGGCAAAACTTGGAGATAATAGCTCAGCAACAACATACAGCATCATCAACTCTTATTCTAATGGTAACCGTAAGATTAATGGAAAAATCACAACAGAGTTTGGTAAAGTCTGGATTCCAATTACAGGCGACGCTCCTTTTGTAACCTGGTCTTTTAACTTCACAGGCGAAAACAATATTTTCACAAAGGAAGGCTCTACAATCACTGTAAATGAAAAATATGCTGCTTACGAAACTACAGAAGGTTCTGGCGTTTATGAACTTCCTCTTTGGTTCAAACTTGAGGACGCAACCGGAAACACTGCTTACATGACAGACAGCACTATGCTTTACAATCCAGATGCCGATAAGCCAATTGTTTCAATTACTTATCCAGAGCACACGACAACAGCTACGCTTTCGGTCGGCGGAACCTTTAATTATGTAATTATGGGTGGAACTATCCGCTTTACAGGCTCTGCAACTGATGATGAAGGCATTTCGGCTGTTTATCTCCAGTTCGATATGGATGGTGATGGCAAGTTTGAAAATGGTGAAAATGTTACAGGTTGCCCAGATACAGTAAAAACAGAGACAATCCTAAATTCGAACGAAAAAGGTGTCAAAGCGAACGGTACCCAGAGCTGGAACTATTCTCTCAAAGTTTCTGGATTACAGGGCTTAAATTACACTTCAGACAATCAAAAAACTTTGAATGTGAGGGCCGTTGCTGTCGATAATGGTGGCGGTCTAGACACTGCTAAACTCATGGGAGCTTGGAGCCAGACAGTTCATATTTCTGTAAGTAACGATGTACCTGCATTTGAAACAGTAGAACTCAAACAGTTTGCTTCTGCTACTGATGCGGCTGCCGCCGACGGTAAACCTAGCAAGACACTTGCCTACCAGGCTGATGAATATATTTCTGGGACAAACTGGTACTTGGAAGGCAAAATATCTAGTACTGCGGGAATTAGTACGGTTGAAGTTACAGATTCTACAGGAACAGAGCTTGGCTCTATTATTGTAACTAATGGGGCTGCAAGTGTTAGCGAAAGTTCTAATATCACTGTTGTTTCTACTACTGCCGATTCTGGAAAAATCACAGAAATGACCTACAGAATTCCTTTGGATTGTATAAAGTCTACTTGTAGCTTAAGGATTTTGGTTACCGACGCTTCTGATGATAAAAAGAATAGCTCTGCATCATATTCACTGAATATAGATAATACAGCTCCAGCCTT
Organism: Treponemataceae bacterium; assembly: GCA_963624615.1. Taxonomy (GTDB): domain Bacteria; phylum Spirochaetota; class Spirochaetia; order Treponematales; family Treponemataceae; genus Treponema_D. Next base: position 2,702 of record CAVFQN010000280.1, read on the forward strand.
TGAAAATACATCTGGTGGTGGCGAAAGTGGAACAATAAAAGTTTATAAAGATTCTTACGGTTCGACACTTTTGGATACTTCTAATCCTATCCAAAACTCAAATGGTGCATTCACACTTGCAGGCCGCGTTTCTGAAGCGGGTAGTGGATACGAAAACGTAATCTTCTACTTCAAACGAAGTAATTCTAGCGGTGATGATGTCCGCGTTTATAACCCAATGGAGGCTCATACAACTTCGAATAGTGCAACAGATAAAGTTGGCAAAGAAAACCGTACGGATATTAAAGATACAATTATCTTGGAACAGGTTGTCTCTCCTACATCCGGCCAAGTTTACTTTAATAGTGACAACCTCCCAGTTCTATATGTAACTGGCGTTACCCGAGATGAAACTGCTGGTGAATATTATCTTACAACAGATGTTGCCAAGGATAATGCAAATATCCGAGTGGGTGGACTTGTAAAAATTGGTGGTGTTTACAGAAAGATTACAGAAGTTGATTCTACAAATGGAAAAGTTACATTTAATTCTGAATGTGCAATTTCTTATACAACCGCCGAATTCGTTTACGGTATGGTAATTGACAATTCTGGCGAAAGCTTAAATCAGAATACTATCAAAAATGATGATGGCGACGGAATGGTTGAATCTTACCAGAAGAGCGGATCCAACTACACTTGGGATGCTTCTATTGATTCAAAGAATATCCCGGACGGTCCAATCGAACTGCACGTTGTAGCATTTGATAAAGCCGGCAACTCTGCGCACGGCTACACAAGGACTTCTGTAAGTAACAACGCTCCTCGTCTGGCTCGAATTCGCCTGGCAACTGACTTGAATGGAAACGGCAGTTATGAAGAAAGCGAGAGCCAGATTTTTGCACAAAACAAGAACGACAGTGCAAAGATGTGGAGTGACAATTTATCTTCTGCAACAGATGGCGCAGATATTTGGAATTTGGATAATGGCGAAAGTGGTACAAACGGCTGGACAATCAAAAATGGCCTCCAGCTTGAGCCTGAATTTGTAGGTGGAACAGCTCCGTTCTATTATGTATTCTCGAAGGCTGCTGGAACTGGTGATGGTACGAATTTGACTGAACCGAAGAAGGAAAGTTCTTTGACTACAACTGCGACTACAACTGCGACAGCTGATAGCACAGACAATACTCTCGTAATCGGAAAAATCCTTGCAAATAGGGGTGCAATCAGACTTGCAAATAGTTTGATTGATTCAACTGCTACTGAAGCAACTATCACCTATGAAGGCCAAACAAACACTTACAGCTTCAGTTTCTGGGATTCAACCGAAGAAACCACTCCGGGAAGTACTTCTCAGTGGACAATCCTCAATGTTCAGTTGAAACAGGATCTTGTGGACGACCAGGCTCCTAAGGTAGAGATAAATAAATTCTACTGGAACAGTTCAAGTGACAACAGTTTGTATGAAAACAGCCTTAAAAACG
>CAVFQN010000281.1:0-2521 GCA_963624615.1 Treponemataceae bacterium
TGATGAAGGGGAATAGTCTAAACTTTGCCCCCGCACCAGGGATTGGAGGTGCGCCGAAGGCGTTCCGGAGTGAGTGCAGCGAACGGAGGAATGGAGCGATAGCGGAACACCGCAAAGCCCGGTGCCCATTGCGACTAGCAATGGGCAGGTGCCCAAAAAATCAAAAAATAGAAGCTAAAAGCAAAAACTTTTCATTCCTTTGTTTTATCTATAAATCTGTCTTTTGGGAAAATTTTATTGTTTTTTAATGCGGGAATTGTCATATCTTTAATTTTTTGCCGCATTCTTCCATCAAACACTGCACCAGATATTCATCACTCATACAGTGCATATCGGAAACGCCTTGGCTTACCAGTTTGTATAAATCCGAGTGATAAAAAATTTCCAATGCTTTTTGATTGGAAATGCCACTTTTTTTTGCGAAAAGTTCTACAAGGCGTGCATATTTTTTTTGTAAAAGAATGGGATTTGCATTCATATTTTTTTTACTTCCTTAAAATAAAGGCAAGAAAGAGCTTTTTCTGTACGGAAGGCAATTTGAAGATTCGGCTTTTCATATTTTAACCTCGAAAGTGCCACGCTTTTTTCTATCAAACCATCAAAAAAAAGTTCTACCGTATTAAAAACTTTATCGTTTGCCACGCCACCAAAAACTACATCATAATCAGATTTATCTAACCCTCTGCGGCAGTTTAAAATAAAATCCAGCCAATCTTCTGAGTAAGAATCAAATTTTAGGATTTTTAAATTTTCAGATTTTTTTTGGTCAAATTCATAAGAAGAAATAAAACTATCTTTTCCAAGTTTTTTAAATTTTTTGCACCATTTTTCAGCTTGTTCATAAAGCGGAGTTGTATAAAACGCTTTTCCAAAATCAACATTTTCTCTGGAATGAATTAAATCTGGTTTTTCTACTGCAACAAATGAGCCGTGGTACAAAATCATATTTTTATTCCTTTTTCATTCATAACGGCAATAATGTCGCTAATAATGTAATCTTTTCCCTGGGTGTGCAGAACTTCATATTCGGGAATAATGTAGCTGTTCAAAATATCTGATTTTTCGGCAAGAGCGTCATATACTTTTGGAGCGTCGATTTTTAATTTTACAGCAAGGTTTTCAATACAAAAAATTGCGAACTCCAATTCCTGGCTTGTATACTGAGCGTTTCTTCTTTCCATAAAATGCTACCTGAAACGCCTTTATTATAAAGTAAACAATTCAAAAAAGATAGAGATTTTCAAAGATGGTGACACAGTGACATTAGATAGTGACACACAATGACAAGGTAGTGATATTTTTATAGAGGCGCCCACCTATAAAAAAATTTATAAATACTTGCCCCCGCACCAGGGATTGGAGGTGCGCCGAAGGCGTTCCGGAGTGAGTGCAGCGAACGGAGGAATGGAGCGATAGCGGAACACCGCAAAGCCCGGTGCCCATTGCGACTAGCAATGGGCAGGTGCCCAAAAAAATCAAAATCAAAAAAAATAGATTTTCCCCCTCAAAAAATGCTAAACTCATCAACATGATTTCTTTTGCTAGCGATTACATTGCGGGGGCGCACCCTCAGGTTTTACAAAAACTTTTTGAAACAAATCTTGAAAATCTTCCTGGTTACGGAAGTGACAAATATTGTCAGCAGGCGGCGGAAAAAATAAAAGTGGCTTGTGAATGCCCGGATGCCCAAATCTTTTTTCTTACCGGCGGAACTCAAACAAATCAGATTGTGATAAGTTCTGTTTTGCAAAATTACCAGGGCGTGATTGCGGCAACGACTGGCCATGTAAGCATCCACGAAGCCGGGGCAATTGAATATACCGGCCACAAAGTTTTGCCCCTTCCGGAAAAAGACGGAAAACTTTACGCAGAGGCAGTAAAATCTTATCTTGAAAATTTTTACGCTGACGGAAATTGTGAGCACATGGTTCAGCCTGGAATGGTTTACATTTCTTTTCCGACAGAATACGGCAGTCTTTATTCAAAAAAAGAACTGACCGACCTTTACGAAGTTTGCAAGGAATATAAAATTCCACTTTACATAGACGGTGCTCGGCTGGGCTATGCCCTTTCAAGTGATGAATGTGACGTAAAACTTTGTGATTTAAAAGATTTGTGCGACATTTTTTACATCGGCGGAACGAAAGTTGGTGCATTTTGTGGCGAAGCTGTCGTTTTTACCCACAAAAATGCTCCCCTCCATTTTATGACTCAGATAAAACAGCACGGGGCCCTGCTTGCAAAAGGCTGGCTGGTCGGCGCTCAATTTGACGCTCTTTTTACAGACGATTTGTATTTTAAAATCAGCCGTCACGCAATCAAAATGGCTGCCCTTTTGAAAGAGCTTTTTTCACAAAAAGGATTTACATTTTTCAGGCAGTCACCGACAAATCAGATTTTTATAATTTTAGAAAATCAGAAAATGCAGGAAATGCAAAAATCTGTCAATTTCAGCTTTTGGGAAAAGTTCGACGAAAATCACACTGTGGTAAGGTTTGCAACAAGCTGGTCCACAAAAGAA
>CAVFQN010000281.1:2737-4048 GCA_963624615.1 Treponemataceae bacterium
TTCCATCACCCATTTTTCATCTTTTGAAGCCGCGTGTTCCATAACAGATTTTGTGTCCAGGAGGATTCCATGTATTTTATACCAGGACTTTTGGCAGCTTGCTTTTTCATCATCAGTCCCATTTTCAGAAATCGGCAAAACATAATCCGCACTGGCCCAACCGATATTTTTCATTTTTTCTTCGGGCGACTTTCCTTCAAGATTTGCTGGCATTATAAAAGCGTTAAAAATCGTATTTTCTTTTATATTTTCGCGGACATCTTCTGGCAGTCGACTTTCTTCCTTACATGGCTTTGCATTTTCTTCTATATATTTAGCATATGCCAGTTGCTTTACAATACTTGAACTGTCCGGAAGATGATATTTATTCCCACTGGCTCCATAGCGGTAATATTTTGCGTCCAGCACAAAAATCTTTTGACCGGTTTTCCCGCGGTTTAAAATCATAATTGTGTCTGGTCTTAAAGAATTGCGTTTTTCATCATCATTAAAAGTAAAAGTGCTTTCTGATTTTTCTTTTCCATAAAGGCGCCAGTAAACTTTCGGATAAAAACATTCTTTGTCATTTTCGCCAAAAATTGAATCAATCATCCGCTCCCATATGACGTGAAAATTTTCAGTTCCGTAAACAAAATCTTTTTTATCGTTAAAATCGTCCAGCCACTCAAGGACATCAATCATATTTTTTAAAAGGAAAAGTGTGTTTTCATTAAAAGTTTCGCTCATCACCTTTTTAATCACAGAAATAAAAAGAGTCTTGTTCATTTTAAGGTCGCTTTTTTGTGGCATAAAAGGCGTAAACAAAAATCCCAGTTTTAAAAAGCATTCATAAACCAGTGCCTTGTGGATTTTACAAATCATTTCGCTCTGAGAGTAAAGATTTTTCTGTGTGACAAAATCAAGATAAAAAACATTCCCGTCAGAAAATTGTGGCTTAACATTTTTAATAGTCCGCCCCCAGTTAATTTTTCCGCCGGCATTTTTTTGATAGTGCTGCTCTTTTATAGAAAAATATCCGTTAGAAAGAAAATCTCGGATTATAAAAATGTAGGCGTGAATTGGAAAAACTTTTTGCGGATTTTTTGAAAAAGGCTCGCCCTGCAAAAGATTTTCGCCCTTTTCGCCGTAAGTCCGCAAAATGTAGATTAAGTTCAAAATGTTTGAACGGATTTCTTTTTCATCAGCATGGTCATCGGGCTTACGGTAGCCTACGGGGAAGTAGATTTTCAATTTGCCATCGGTGAACTTTAAGCCTGTGAATTTGTCAGAAAAGTTCTGAGTGGCGGAAAAGTCGGTTGGGTCGGTAAAGTA
>CAVFQN010000282.1:0-3828 GCA_963624615.1 Treponemataceae bacterium
ATGCCAGGGCGTTTACTTCAAAGCCAAGGTTTACACCACCTATTTTAATAGGAAGTAGAGAAATATCAAGTTTTACCATTGGCAAAATTTCATTATCTGAATAAGCAAAAAGTTTTCCATCATAAAGATTAAACATTGCCCCTCCACCTGCCTGAATGTTCAAATCTATCATCCTGCGGTTTTGCCAGGCAATTTTTCGTTCTTCTCTGGCAGCAGCTTTTTCTTCCTTTTTACGGGCCTTTTCTTCTGCCTTGGCAATTTTCTGGGCTTCTTTTTCCCGTGCTTTTTCTTCTTTCTCTCGCTTTTTCTCTTCTTTAGCAAGCTGTTTCTTCTCTTGCAACTGGGCTTTTTGCTCTTCTTCTGTCTTCCTTTCCAGAGCCTCATGGGCTTCCCTTTCTTCTTTTTCTTTTTGCAAAGCTTCCTGATATTTTTCTTCCGCTTCTTTAGCCTTGGCTTCCCGCTCTGCGGCAGCCTGAGCCCTTTGCTGAGCTAAAAGTTCCTGCTGGGCTTTTCGTTCCGCCTTTTGTTGGGCCGCAATTTTTACCTGTTCTTCTCGAATACGAGCTCTTTCCTTGGCTTCTGCCTGGCGTTTTGCAATTTCTTCCTGACGACGCTGGGCTTCTTCTGCTTTTTTCTGAGCTTCCAAAATGCGTTTTTCTTCGGCAGCCTTTCGTTCCGCCTCTTCTTTTGCTTTTTGTTCAGCTTCTTTGGCCAGTCTTTCGGCTTCTTTTGCTTCTTCTGCCGCCTGCTTTTCGGTCTCTTTTGCAGCTTTTTCTTCCGCCCTCGCCTTTTCTTCGGCAGCCTTTGCGGCAGCGCTTTCTTCCGCTCTTGCAATTTTCTCAGATTCCCTGGCAACTTCTTTTGCAGCTTTTTTCTCTGCCTGGGCTGCTTTTTCTGCTTCTTTTGCGGCTTGTTTTTCGGCAGCTTCTTTTTCTGCTTGTGCTAATTTTTCAGCTTTTTCTGCATTTTTTGCGACATCTTTTGCTTTTTTTTCTTCTCTTGATGATTTAGCAACGGCTGTTTCAACTTCTTTTTCGCTTTTATCAGATTTTACTTGATCTGTAACTTTTACAACCTGACTTTCTGCGTATAAACCGCCAGGATTTGTAACACGAACCTTCCAGGTGCCTTCTTCGACCTGAGGGAAACTTGCAGAGGCAACAACAAGCTGGCCATCAGAATTTTTTGTCTGCAAAGTTCCTTCTATGGACTTCCTTGTTTCCGTATTGATAAGTTCAACCTTGGCTTCCTTGTCGATATTTGTGACTTCAAGAGGAACTTTTACTTTTGAACCGGATTTTACGGTGGTTACGTCATTTTTTGCATTTTCGGATTTTGTTACTTTTGGAGCAAGGGCTTTGATAACATCAAAAGACCGCCATTCGCTTACGCTACTTTCCCTGCTCAAAAAATCATAAACAAAAACTCTGTATTTATAATGCCCGGCAAAAAGTTTTACAGTGATAAAATTTTCGCTGGTTTTATATGATGATTTTGCTCCGGTATCAATATTTTGCACTTCGACCTTGTATTCCATTGCATTTTTATCAGCCTGCCATTTTAAAGTTTGTTCAAGATGCTGGCTCTGGCCAAAAACTTGCAGTGGGACAATCACCATGATGAGAAAAATAGAAATAACAGCAAAAATTCTGTTTTTATTCACCGTAAAGTTTTCCTGGATCTATAGTCTGAACTTTCCCCGGTAGAGTAAAATCTATTTTAAAATTACCACTTACAGTCTTACTCTTTTGCTCTTCATAGCCGTCTTTTGCATGAGCATAGGCCGTTACATTCCATTCAAAATCACCAATATCCAAAATGGAAAGATTTTTTATTTTTATTTCCGACGAACGGAGATTTTTTTCTTCATAAAGTTTTTTCAGAGATCCATTCGCATTTTTCTGGTAGAGAGTAAACTTATAATCAGTTGCCCCCCGAACATTTTCCCAGTCAAAAGTAATGCTACGATTTTTCTTCAAATAATCAGCTCCAATTTTCTGATTAGCAGCCGGGCTCACCAGTTTTGCACTTGCCAGCTGAGGAAGAGGATTTACCGTAAAAGTAAAAGATTTTTCTGCATCCAAAGGAATTCCACTAGCGGAACTTGCAGTAATTGTCCATTCGTAAGTTCCCGGTTCAAGTCTTGAAAGTCTTATTTGATTTTTTGGATTATTCAAAGTCTGAATAGTCTTCATATTGCCGTTAGATTGGCGTTTTTTCAAAACAAATTGAGAGCGGGCAACTTTATCCCCCTGCTGCCATGTAAAAGTTGTCTGGCTTCGGACAGCCGTTAAACCGTCAATTTTTGCATTATTAATAGGAGACATGAGTTTTACAGGAAGTGGAAGGCGAACTGTAAATTCTGATTCAGAAATTTTGCCTGATCTGCGAGGCGAAAGTTCAGTTTCTTCTGTGAAGGCCTGAACTGTACACTTATAAGTAGCAGGTGGCAGAGGAAGATTTGCATACAGGAATTTTGTGGAAGAAACTTCGCCCACCAGCTTTTCATTCTGATCGTAAACTTTTACCCGGTAATAATCAGCATCAGCAACGCCGTTCCATGTAATTCTGACAAGATTTTCACCATAAACTGTAAGGTTCGCCCCAGAAAGAGGTTTGGTGATTACAGGACTTGCAAGCTGCCCCAAAACCTTAAAAATTCTGGCCCCGGTATAAACCATTTCATCAGAATATGGCGACAAAACTCCAACCCGCCAGAAATAAGAGCCGTCATTCAAATCCAAATCTTTTGTCTGAATGTCTGTAGTTTTTACTTCCACCAAATTTTTGCTAAAATCCAAAGTTTTAGAAACCTGGAATACCGAAGTCGTTTCCTGTTTTTGATATTCGCTGGCAAGTTTCCACATAAATGCCGTATTTTTTAACTTTTGTTTTTCTACGGCAAAATTATCAGGGGGATAGACTAGCTTATTTTCGCCAGGAACGTAGGCTTCAATCGAAAAAGCCCTGATATCTGACAGAGCTGATCCATCATCTTCGGCAGAAGTTCTTTCAACTTTCCAATAATAAGTGCCGGCTGGCAAACTTTTCAGCGTGAAAGAAGCCGTAAGCCTATTTGATTTTGTATTATTTTCGTAAATTAGATTTTCAAAATTTTTATCACTTGCAATCTGAACTTTGTAATCAGCAGTTTTTACATCAGATTTCCACTGGAATGTTACAGGATTTTCTTTGGCGGCAGTGAAAACCAATTTTCCGCCCTGAGCCGGGAGTGAAAGTCTTGGTGGAGCAGAAGATGATTTTCCTAAACCAATAGAATTTACCGCATAAAAAGGAGTAACCCTCCAGTAGTAAGTTCCTTCTTTCAGATTTTTTACGCTAGCCTGGAGATTTTTTACATCGCTATCAATAATCGGGCTGGCAAAATCGGCAGTTTTGGCAACCTGAACTTTGTAATGGTCGGCGTAATCATTTCCAGACCAGGAAAGTTGAACTTTTGGCAGGTCTGCATCACTACGATAAGAAAAAGCAGAACCAGAGGCCGGTGATGTAAGAGAAACAGAATTTACTTTTTCCAAAGAAATTCGTCCAGAAGCGGCCAGATCAACCTGTCCTTGTGGATAAACTCGCCAATAAGTTTTTCCCAGCGGAGAATCTAAACTTAACGAGTTTTTATTTTTTACAGTATAAGTATTTTTGATTTTAGAAAATTCTTTGTCGGCTGCTGTTTCTACTATTATATTTTCCGTCTCATAATCACTAGAAGCATTCCACTTCAAAAGCACCGGAATAGATTTTTCGCCATTGATGGCAAGAAGATTTGTGACATCAGAAATTGAAGTTACAGATAAAGGCTCTTTTTTAACC
>CAVFQN010000283.1:0-3790 GCA_963624615.1 Treponemataceae bacterium
CGGTTCAAGTAATGTACCCCGGCGATGTTGCCTTCTGTCCTCCAAACGTTAAGCATTGGCACGGTGCGACTTCTGATTCAAGTTTTGCACATCTTGCGGTAAACACAAATCCTTCAAAAAGCGGCGTTCAGTGGTTCGATCGGATTTCTGAAAAGGACTATAAGGATCTTTCTTCTTCCCTTTCTTCCAACCCTGTCGTAAAAACAGAAAACGGCCTGGTTCGCGGAAGTGTTTCTAATGGAATCTATTCATTTAAAGGAATTCCTTACGCACAGGTTGAAAAAAGATTTACCGTTGCTAGAAAAGTTCAAAAGTGGAGTGGAATTTTTGACGCAACAAAATACGGCTCTGTTTCTCTTCAAACTGGATTTTTCCCGGGAACTGCTGGTCCTGACAATATGAGTGAAAATCCGCTGAACTTAAATATCTGGACTCCATTTGCGGATAATAAAAAACGTGCGGTAATGGTCTGGCTTCATGGCGGCGGATTTATGGCAGGTTCTGCAAGTGAACAGCCTGCCTACGATGGCGAAAATCTTTCAAAAAAAGGCGATGTGGTTGTAGTGAGCGTAAATCACAGGCTTAACGTGCTTGGTCACTTAAATCTTTCTTCTTATTCAGATGAATACAAATATTCAGGCAATGTGGGAATTTATGATTTGGTTCAGGCTCTAAAGTGGATTAACGAAAACATCGAAGACTTTGGCGGGGACAAAAACAATGTAACTCTTTTTGGAGAAAGCGGAGGTGGCGCAAAAGTTCTTGCCCTTATGGAAACTCCTTACGCAAAAGGACTTTTTAAGCGCGGAATCGTTCAAAGCGGTGCAACAGAAACAATGGGCGTTCTCTGGACACCAAAAGCGGCATCTGAGCGCGTTACAGAACTTACTCTTGAAAATCTTGGGCTTACAAAAGATGATTTTGAAAAGCTTCAGAGCGTTCCTTATTCTGACCTTGCAAAAGCTTCCGACAAGGCACTTGAGCAGACAGGAAAAGAATTCAAAATTCCAGCATCTCTTGGCGAAGGCTATTCTCTTTCGTGGGAACCTTACGTTGACGGCGACTTTATTCCTGACGACATTGCCGGCAAAAACGGATTTCCAAAGAACGGTGAAAAATACTCTCTTTTAATCGGCTCAAACTTAAACGAATGGGAAACAATGCAAAAAACGGGCGACGCTTTATGGAACAGCGGAAAGAAAATTACTTTTGACAAAGAGGAAACAAAATCGCTTCTGGAACAAAAATACGGCGAAAAGGCGGATGAAGTTCTTGCGGCTTTTAAAAAGGCGTATCCTGAAAAACAGGACTTTGAGGCCGCCTTTGTGGATTCGCGTGTAATCAGAATCCCAATGCTAAAGATTATGAGGGCAAAGGCAGCACAAAAATCCCCGGTTTATTCGTATATTTTCGCGCTGGATAGTCCTCTTTCGGTTCACACAGCAGAAATTCCGTTCGTATTTGCAAATATGGAAACTTCAGCCATAAAAACAACAAACCTTAGCACAGCCAAAAAAGTGCAGGACGAAATGTCTGATGCATGGATTTCCTTTGCTAAAACCGGCGACCCGAGCACTCAAAACTTAAAGTGGGAGGCCTACACAAAAGACGGCTGCGCAACAATGATTTTTGACGAAAATACCCGCCTTGTGCGCAACCACGACAAAAAACTGATTGGGCTTCTTGCTCCTGAATACAACTGGGAATAGAAACTTATGTTAAGGTAGAAACATTCGTATTGAATCATAAAACTGGAGGGAGAACTTCAACAACTTTCTCCAGTTTTTTTTCTGGGCGTTCCCCTCACTTCGTTCGGGTCGGGCTTTTCGGGGTTACGCTGCCGCTTCATTCCTCCGCTTCGCTACGGAACGGCTACGCCGCCCCTGCAATCTCTAACGCAGGATTTCTTCATCTAAAAAATCTTTTCGCTTGTTGCGTTTTTACATCACTTGTTTTTTTCTATGCAGCTTCTGCTTTATGGCAGGGGCTGCTTTTTTTATCTTTATCTTCTTGTTATAACCAAAACTCATACTGGCTAAAAGAAAGTTGTATTTTAAATATCTTCAAATCCTGGTTATTTTTTTCTTATGACAATTATTCAAAAATCTTTTCTTTTTGCGTTTGCGTTTCTTGCGGGGCTTCCGGCTTTTGCTTCGGACTTTGACAGCAACTTTGTTTTTGTGGAGGGCGGAGAATTCATCTCTTCTTCCAGCATGAAAAATCCTGATGATTATACTCTTCATGCTGAGACTGTTGCGGACTTTTACATTTGTAAATACGAAGTTACGGCGGAACTTTACAAGAGCGTGACTGGGAAAAATCCTGCCGGAGTTTTTGATATGAGGCGGCCGGTCGAAAAGATTTCAGGTCTTGACTGCATTGAATTCTGCAACGCTTTGAGCCGCATGGAAAATCTTGACGAGTGCTATTATCAGTCCGACGGAAAATGGATCTGCGATTTTTCAAAGAACGGCTACAGGCTTCCAACTTTGCCTGAATGGGAATATGCATCCCGTGGCGAAAAAAAGTCGAAAGGCTTCAAGTATTCAGGTTCAGACAATATCAGAGAAGTCGGCTGGTACGAGGAAAATTCTGGCGGACATTCACATCCTGTAGGGCAGAAAAAGGCGAATGAGCTTGGGCTTTACGACATGAGCGGAAATGTTGGCGAGCGATGCGGGAATCCGTCTTACAAAGGAAACAATCCTGCCCATGTTGGTCGTGGCGGCTGCTGGATTTACTATGAAGGCTACTGCACTCCTGATTATCGGTTTGTTACGACTGCGGATTTTTGCGGCGAAGGGCTGGGTCTTAGGCTGGTGAGAAGTGCGGTGCAGGCAGAAAACGAGTATGTCATAAAAGGCGTCTCGACGTACCGCGGATTTTCCTTGAACAACGTGCTTTTTTCTTCTGAAGAAAGAATCCATTTCAATCTTTATGTACCTGATTCCTACGACAGAAGCGAGCCGTATTCGCTTTTTATAACGCTTCCGGGCTACCAGGGGCTTTATTTCCAGGGAGTCGGAATGAATATCCGGACAGAGAATTTTGGCTTTGAGGCGCAGAAGTACAAATCAAAGATGATTGTCGCAGCTCCTCAGCTTTATGACTGGGGCGAAACTTCCGCAAGACAGACCATAGCTCTAACGAAATTCCTTCTTAGTGAATACAACATTGATTTAGGGAAAGTCTACATCGAAGGATATTCAGGCGGCGGCGAGACGCTTTCGCTTGTGCTTTCTCAAGAGCCTGAACTTTACACGGCTGCCCTGATGTGCAGCTCAAAGTGGGACGGCGGATTTGAAAAAGTCGCTTCCGCACGGATTCCGCTTTACTTTGTGATTGGAAAAAACGACGAATATTACGGTTCGGAGCCGTTCCGTTCGGCGTACAGTTCATTGCGTTCGGAATACAAGAAAGGCGGACTCTCCAACAACGAAATCAAAAGAATCCTTGTGCTTGATATAAAGGACGAAAAATATTTTAAGGACGGCGGCGTTTCAAATCAGCATGGCGGCGGAGGCGGACTTTTCTCCAAGGACAGCGCAATTATGGGCTGGCTTTTCGGATGGTGATGAATCGCAGTACCATAACCAAAACTTATGCTGACCAAAAGAAAGTTGTATTTTAAATATTTTTCCGCCTGGTTTATATTCAAGGCATAAACGGTCTTTTTAGAAAATAGTTTATTAGAGGTTTTTAAATAATGAAAAAACTGATTTTAACTTTGCTTGCTTCATCTGCGCTTTGTTTTTCTTCTTTTGCAAAGTCGCTTGTGGTTTATTTTTCT
>CAVFQN010000284.1:0-3364 GCA_963624615.1 Treponemataceae bacterium
AATTTGTATCAGTAATAGTGCTCCTTCAATCACATTTAAAAATCCTGTAAAAAATACGGAGGAGTACAAGGGTGATAGTTTTAATGCAAGTGGTTCTTTGACAGGTATGTTCGATACCACAAATTCTGCTGTTACAATCCTCAAACGTGGAAATAAAGTAATAAGCGTAGGTGAAAATCTCACCTGGACAGACCCAATCACTTATAAAGATGATTTGAGTGATAATGGAACTCCTGCCGAAGGTTCTGGAATTACTAAGGCAGAAGGAAGTTCTGTTTATACACTTGAATATACTGTAACTGATATTTTTGGTCGTGAAACAACTGATAGCGTAACATTCAAAGTTGATAAAACTCCTCCTGTCGTAAATGTAACAGATGCGGCTACTATGGCTTATCTTGGAAAGACAAAATCTTCAATCTACTCCTTTAGCGGAAGTGTAACCGAAGAAGATGTTTTGAAAACTCTTGAATATTCAACAGATACTAAGGCTTGGGATGATAAAGATAAGGTTTGGACATCTATCACTGCACAAAAATCTTGGAATGCAAATATTGACTTTAGTAGTTTTGGTGATGGAGATGTAACTGTTTGTTTCCGTGCAAAAGACGAAGCTGGAAATTATTCTGCAGAAACTGCTGAGTCAAAGAGAACTATAAAAGTAATTTCGGCCGCTCCGGTGTTTACTGTAACTGGGGTAGAATCAAATGGCTCTGCTATTACAAAAAATGCTGATGATAGCGTTTATTATGTAAATAAAACTTATTCAATCAGCGGAAAAGTTGAGACAAGTGCATTTGATTCTTTGAAATATGGTTCAAGTAGCGTAAATGTAGATGCTTCTGGTAATTTCAAAGTAGAAAATTTGTCTGTCAGCGGAAGTTATTCTTTTGTTGTGACCGATAAAGCCGGCCAGACTGCTACAGCAAGTATTTCTGTAGTATATGATAATGAATCTCCAAAACCTGAAGTTTCCCAGGTAAGTCCTCTCGTAACAAGTTCAACAATCACAGAGGCTGTAGAAGCCCTCAAGACTTACAAAAACGGAGCCGTAAACGGCACAATCACCTTGCAAGGAACAGCCAGTGATAACGACAAAGTTACAAGTACAGATTTGAAAATTTTCAAGGCTGATGGAAGTGAAGTTACGACAGATGATCTTATCACAAAGGATAGCGGCAATACCGCTACAAACTTCAAATTCACTGTTGATACGGCAAAATTGGAAGATGACAAGGGAATTACCCTGCAACTCATTTCAACCGACCGTACTGGCAACGTTGCAACAACAAATTACCCAGTATTTGTTTGCCAGGAAACAGACATTCCTGTTTTGACATCAAGTAACTCTGATTTATCCCTGACAGACGCAAGTAAAATAACAGTTGGCAAAAACCTCTTTGGAATGGGAAGCAATACTTTCTATTTGAATGTCAGTGATGATGATGGCGTTAAAAATGTAAGTTATATTGTTGATGGAAAAGCTGATAGTCCTGTAAGTTTGCTCAAAGACGGTACAGCAACTTCATTTGACTCTTCAATCAACATTTCTACTCTGGGTGATGGCTCTCACACCCTGAAATTTACAGTAGAAGACGTAAACGGAAAATCTCAATCATTCCCAGATGGTGATGTTGCAATTCAAGTTGCTTATGATGACGACGTTCCAGAGTTTAGCGTAACAAAACTTGGTACTGTAACTTACAGCCAGAATGTAATTGCTCCAGAAAACTTTACTTTGACTGGAAGCTTAAAAGATAGTTCTGGCCAGGTAACAATTTACAGGGAAAGTGTAGTTGATTCTAATAAATTGGGAATATTTACTTGTGCAAAAGAAGTGGCTTGGACAGATGGAATTACTAACAAAGAAGGCGATTGCACTAAAACGTATATAGCCCTAGATAAGTTTGGGCGTAAGAGAGAAATTTCTATAAAATATTCTGTAGATACAACAAAACCAGTAGTAAATGTAACAGGAAGTAGTAGTACAGATCCTTTATATGTAGGAACTTCTAGAGTTGGAACATTTACTGTTGCAATTACCGAAAAAAATAATTTGTCAAAGGTTGAATATTCAACAGACGGTCTTGACTGGACTAACAAAAATAAAGAATGGACATCAATCCAGGCTCAAAAAGATCTTACAACGAATATTACTTTGTCAAGTGATTGTACAAAGATTGAATTCCGGGCAACTGATGAAGCTGGAAACGTGTCTGAAAACACAAGTGGTTGTGCAAGAAGTGTAAAGGTTTTGGCAAGCCCGACTTTTGGAGCTTTCTCCGTAAAGGCTGATGAAGCCAAAAGCACAATCACTGCTGAAAATGGAACTTTCTATTTGAACAAGGCATTTACAATCAGCGGAAGTTATACAAGTGAAGCTGTAAAATCTCTGGCTTACAATTTAAATGGTAATAGAACAAATGTAACTCTTGATAAAACAAACAAGACATTTACAGTTTCAGGTCTTAAAGCCGGCGGAAATTATGAATTTACTGTAACAGACAAGGCTGACCAGATAAAAACTGCACGAGTTCAGGTAGTATACGATACAAGTGAGCCAAGTGTAGAAATTACAAGTGTAAATGATGTATTGACATTTGACCAAGATACAACTCTGACAGTTGGAAATGACAGTTTTACCGCAAAAACTGGCAAAGGCTATGTAAACGGCAGCGTAACATTCAAAGGAAGTATTAGTGATAACGACGCATTTAAGAGCGGAAGTTGGAGGGCTTATTATAAAGTTGACGCTACAGAAAATGAACTTGCAAACGGCAATCTTTCAAGTACTGCAATAAATATTACTGTAGATACATCAGCTAACTCTTACGCCGGCGACGGAAAAGAACTTTATCTTGAAATAAAAGCTACAGACCGGGCAGGAAATACAAAGACTTATGATTACAAATATGGAGCAAGTGGTACAGAGGGTAGTGGAAGCTATCTTATAATCAGTAAGTTGACAGACTACCCACGAGTAAGTCTTTCAAATGCGGATTTCGCAATTGTAAATAAATTTGGCGACAATGGCGTAAAAATTGGACAGAATCTTTTTGACCAGACTGGAAATAACAAAATTTCTGGTTCTGTAGTTGATGATGATGGACTTGGTACTATTAAACTTCAGTACAAGAATTTTGATAATGCTAGCACAGCTGATTGGACAGACTTCGCAACTATGGATGGTGGTGGAAAATCATCATATTCATTCAGTCAAGCTTTGCAAACAAGTACAACAAATACCGACACCCTTGCAGAAGGATTCTACAAGATAAGAATTGTAGCAGATGATTCAAGCTCGGATAAAAAGACTTTCGAATCAAGTGAATTTGCAATTTGTATCAGTAATAGTGCTCCTTCA
>CAVFQN010000285.1:0-3322 GCA_963624615.1 Treponemataceae bacterium
ATTTATCTGTAAGTTTCTGCAACTTGTCAGTTTCAATTTTAAGATCGTCTTCTGTGATTTCGCCAGCTTTCTGCTGTTTTTTCAATTCATCATTTCCATCACGACGAATATTTCTGATAGAAGTACGAGAGTTTTCTGCAACAGTTTTTGCCTGTTTTACCAATTCTTTGCGGCGGTCAGCAGTAAGAGCAGGAATCTGAATGCGGATTACCTTGCCGTCGTTCGAAGGATTTAATCCTAAATCTGCAACCTGAATGGCTTTTTCAATTTCACTGATAAGAGATTTATCAAAAGGAGTGATGATAACAGAACGAGCTTCAGGAATTGCAATTGTTGCCACCTGGTTCAAAGGTGATTTTGTTCCGTAATAATCAACGCGGACTTTGTCAAAAATAGCTGCGTTAGCACGTCCAGTTCTAATTGTATTAAATGAATCTTTTAATGAAGCAATAGTTTTTTCCATACGAGCTTCGTTTGTTTCTGCCATAGTTTTCTCCTAATAAAAAAAAATTAGGATAGGGTAGTATGAGTACCCTATCCTGTGATTAGTTCAAATTACTTGCCAAGAACAAAAAGTTTTGATGTAGCAAATGAAAGATTTGCTCCAACTTCTTTTCCAATTTCAGCCAATTTTGCTGTAACTGTTTTCTTGTCATCTTTTACGAACATCTGATCTTCAAAACAGATTTCTGCCAAATGTTTGTTAACCTTACCCTGTAAGATTCCTTCTTTAACATTTTCTGGTTTTGAAGCCATTTTTTCATCCTGATCCATCTGAGCCTTGAAAATTTCTTTCTGTTCATCAATATAACTCTGTGGAACATCTTTTTTAGATACGTAAGCAGGAGTGAAAGCTGCAATATGAAGACAGCAATCATAAGCAAAAGTCTTAACAGCGTCAGCTGTTGAACCTTTTACTACAACTACAGCTCCAGTCTTTTTGTCAGAGTGAATATAGAAAGAACCTACAGAATCTGCAGGAATTTCAATTACTTCAACTTTAGCAACAGACATATTTTCACGAATCTTTACTGCCAAGTCTTCAAGCAATTTTTTGTGTTCATCTTCAACCTGGGTGTAACCATTTGCAATTGTTACATCAAGCATTTTTTCACCAAGAGCAACAAAATCAGCGTTGTTAGCAACAAAGTCTGTTTCACAAGTCATTTCAACAACAATAATTTTATTTCCTTCCTGGCGGATAAACAAACGACCTTCTGTTGTAGCACGTTCAGAACGTTTTGCTACAGCGGCAAGACCTTTTTCTTTCAGTAATTTTACTGCTTCTGCAATATCGCCATTAGTTTCTGTAAGGGCTTTCTTGCATTCCATCATACCAGCACCAGTTTGTTCACGAAGTGCTTTTACATCAGCTGCTGTGATTGCCATATTTTAGTCCTTATAAATTTTATCTTCATCAACGAGGCTGTCTTCTTTGTCAGCTTCTACATCTTCTTCTTTCTGTTCTGTTGGCTGATAGTTAGAATAGTCAACAATTTCTTCATCTTCATCTTTATTTGAAGCGTCAGTTACAACTTCTTCATCATCATTAAGATTTTCAAGAATCTTAAGACCTGCTTCGTTGTCTGATTCAATTACTGCATTAGCGATGATTGAAGTGAACAAAGAAATAGCACGAATAGCATCATCATTACCAGGAATAGGGAAGTCAATTCCTTCTGGGTTACAGTTTGTATCAACTACAGCGATGATAGGAATACCCATTCTGCGAGCTTCTGCAACTGCAAGTTGTTCTTTGTGAGTATCGATAATGAAGATAGCTCCTGGGAGTTCTTTCATTTCTTTGATACCGCCAAGGTTCTTTTCGAGCTTTGATTTTTCCTTCTGAAGAGCAGCGATTTCTTTCTTTGTAAGATTTTCGAAAGTGCCGTCAATTTCCATTTTTTCAATTTTCTTGAGGCGCTGAAGTGATTTTTTGATTGTAGAGAAGTTTGTAAGCATACCACCAAGCCAGCGGTTGTTTACATAGAACATACCACAGCGTTCAGCTTCTTTCTGTACAGCCTGCTGTGCCTGTTTTTTTGTTCCTACGAACAGGATAGATTTTCCTGCAGCAGTAACTTTGCGGACTTCATCATATCCGTCTTTAATTGCAGCAATTGTTTTCTGCAAGTCAATAATGTGGATTCCATTGCGTTCTGCGAAGATGTACTTCTTCATACGTGGATCCCAGCGTTTTACCTGATGTCCGAAGTGTACTCCAGATTCCAACAGGTTTTTCATGGTAACTACAGCCATGATTAACTCCTTCACGGGCAAATAAAAAAAATTAAATGCCACCAAACTCTGTTTCTCGTATCTCAAAAGAGACCGGAATGTCCAGTTCTACGAACTGTTGTTTTCAAAGTTGCCTTTAAAAATTGCAATTTTTAAAGGCTTCCTTTACAAGTTTATCTAAAATTGTCCTAAAAAAAACTATTCCAATATAGAATAACCTTGAGATTTTAATATATCGTAAAGCTCAAAAATTGGCAAGCCAACCGCCCCGGAGTAAGACCCCTCTATCTTACTTATAAAACAAGAAGCAAGACTTTGAATTCTGTAGCCGCCGGCAGCTCCATGCCATTCCCCAGTTTCTACATACCATTCAATTTCCTGGTCTGTCATAGGGGCAAAAGTTACCTGAGTTTTACAGATTTTGCTTGTAGTTTCGTGAGTGTGACCGTTGTACAAAACTATAGCAGTGATTACTGTATGACTGTCTCCCTGCAAGTCTTTTAAAAACTCAACAGCCTGTTCGTGGTCTTGAGGTTTACCAATCATTTTTCCATTATGAATGATTAAAGTATCTGCCCCCAAAACCCAGGGAATTTCCTGGCCGGCTGGCAGAGAATGAATTACAGCAGTAACTTTTTCTCTGGCAAGTAATTCTGGAACTTGTTCTGCATCAACCGTGGAAGTTAATGTTTCATCAATGTTTGGAATTATTACCCTGAATGGGATTTTTAACATTTTTAAGATTTCTTGTCTTCTTGGTGATGATGATGCCAGTATAATTGGTTCCATAGTTTTTTCCTTACAGCTGGTAAAAAAAAGCTGTCTTGTTTTAAGACAGCTCCTTAGCAAAAGTCCTACCTAATTTAGTTTTAGTCACCAGAAACTTCTGTAGAAATCTCTGTGCTTGTTGTAGATTTATTATCTTTTTTCTTGTTAGAATCGTCAGAAGATGAAGAAATTGATTTCAACAATTTGTAAGCTTTCTGTCTAACAGGTGTTACATAGTGATAATCTGTCGAAATGCGGGCAACTGCATCAATCATAGTTTTTTTGTTTTCTGTTGAATCGGCAAGTGCTTCAAAAG
>CAVFQN010000286.1:0-3199 GCA_963624615.1 Treponemataceae bacterium
CATGTATTCTTTGCGGCCATGGCTGACAAAAAAATACACAAATCTCAAAAAAATCCGCTATCAAACCCAGCTTAAAAACGAACGTTTCTGGTTTTTGATTGGTTTTTTGGGAAATCTTTTATGGATTCTTGCCCAGATTGCCGTTTACTCCTACCTTATTTACAAAGTTTATCTTCACCAGCTGACTATTGGAAATTTTACTCTTTATCTGACATCTTCCCAGGTTTTTTATGATAAGATTTCTTCACTTTTGGGCGAAATTACAAAAGTTCTTCAGCGCAGTCGCGAAGTTGACGATTTCCGCTCTTTTATGGATTTAAGGGAAGAAGATGTGCGGGAAAGTGAGGCAGAGAGTGGAAAAGTTTCTTGTGATGATAAAATCACCTCTGACAAAATTCCGCTTCCTTCTTTTTCATCTTACGAATTCACCTTCCAGAATCTTTCGTTTAAATATCCCCGGTCTGACACCTACGCCCTCAAAAATCTTAATTTGACCCTGAAAGCTGGAGAACGCCTTGCAGTAGTTGGCTTGAACGGGGCTGGAAAATCAACATTCATCAAACTGCTTCTGGGACTTTACCAGCCCACCCAGGGAAAAATCCTTTTGAACGGAAATGATATTCTTCAATATGACCGCCAGTCTTATTTTAAGATTTTTGCCCCGGTTTTCCAGGATGTAAATCTTTTTGCCTTTACCCTCCAGGAAAATATTTCCATGCAGGAAAAAGAAAATACCGATTCCCTTCTGGTTGAAAAAGTTTTAAGAGATTCAGAACTTGACCCTGGCGACAGGCAGCAATTCCCAGACGGCCTTAACACACAGATTTTAAAAGTCATTGACGACAAGGGAATTGACCTTTCCGGCGGTCAAAAACAGAAGGTAGCCCTTGCCCGGGCCCTCTACAAAAACGCCCCTGTCGTGATTTTGGACGAGCCTACCGCCGCCCTGGACGCCCTGGCCGAACACAATCTTTATGAAAATTTTGACAAACTCATTGGCGGAAAAACTGCCGTTTACATCAGTCACCGCTTAAGTTCCACCCAATTTTGTAACAATGTTGCTATGTTCAAAGACGGCCAGCTGATTGAATACGGAAGTCACACTTCACTTTTAGAAAAAAATGGTGAGTACGCCAAAATGTTCAGGACTCAGGCAAAATATTACGAAGAAAATCAAAATGGAGACTGTTAAAATGAGAAAAATCAAGTTGAAAGAAATAAAAAAATCCGACACTTTACGCCTTGTAAAACTTATGTGGCAGATTGCCGCAAGAAACAAGCCAATTTTCTTTTTTGTTTACGTCCTCCGCTTTTTGGCAACTATTCTGGATAAAATAAAAATAGTCCTTTTGCCCAAATTTATTATTGATGAACTTATGCTGATTTTTAATTCCAGCCAGAATTCGGGAGGGGATATTTTTGCTCACCTTAGAAATGCCGCAATTTTTGCAATTATCACAGTCGCTGCCCAGTTTTTGCTTTCACTTTTAAATCAAATTGCAAATTCGATTAGTTCTGCATGCTCGGAATATTTTAATGAATATTTTGACATCCAGCTCAGCGATTTTTCCATGTCCATCGATTACGAACTCACCGAAGATCCCGAAATCCTGGATCAGAAAAATCTTGCCAAAGAAGGAATGTCCTGGTACAGCAATAATGTACCCGGCATTTTAGACCCAATTTTTAGTATTGCAAGTTCCCTGATTATTTTGATTGGACTTGTTGTCCTTATGGCAAAAACGGCACCTGTTTTAATTCCACTCCAGTTTATTTTAGCCCTTATAAGTTATCTGATTCAGAAAAAGATTATGAAAATACAGTTACAGTCTTTTTCTCAGCAGGCCAAGTTGAACAGAGTTTTTGGTTATGCTTTTTTCCAGATTTCAGATTTTTCCTGCGGAAAAGACGTCCGTCTTTATGATAGTGCAGATCTTTTTACACAAAAACAGGAAGAAATCAATCGTGCCCAGAATAAAGTCTGGATACAGCAGGCAAAAGGTGTCAGAAGCCAGTCAAATAAAGACAATCTTTTAACTATTCTTGCCACTTTTTTGAATTATTTTTACATAGGCTATCTTGCTGTCAAAAAATTGATTAGCGTCGGTGATTTTTCTATGTGCGTAAGTTCCATCAGTGAATTGCAGGGGGCAATAAATCAAATAATGAGCCTTTATTTAAGATTTAATCAAAATGCAAATTATGCAAAAGAATATCTTAGATATCTGGATTGCCCGAAAGACCTGGCCCTCAAGGCAGAAAAAGGCAGTCGGAAAATTCGCCCTGGACAAAATCACGAAATTGAATTCAAGGATGTTTCTTTTAAATATCCCCGGTCAGAAAATTTTGTCTTGAAAAACCTCAATTTGAAAATCCCATCAGGCCAGCACTTAGCCCTTGTCGGCTTAAACGGCGAAGGAAAAACAACCCTCATAAAACTTTTGTGTCGCCTTTACCAGGTTACGGAAGGCCAGATTCTTGTGGACGGTGTAAATATCAACGAATATGACGAAGAAGAATATAAAAAGCTTTTTGCTGTTTTGTTCCAGGATTTTAATATTTTTGCCTTTTCTGTCAGGGAAAATGTTGCTTTTGAGGAAGGTGATTTTGGGGAAAGTGATTTTGCCCCGCTCGCTGAAGATGGGGCAGGTGGTGTAAAAACTTCTGCCCAGTCCGCCGTCGACGAAAAAGTTGATTCTGCCCTGAAAAAAGCCGGAATTTATGATTTTATCCAGACTCTTCCATATAAAAACGCCACTCCCATCTATAAAAGTTTTGACGAAAAAGGCACAGAATTTTCCGGTGGCCAGAAACAGAAAGTCGGAATTGCCCGGGCCATTTACAAAGACGCCCCAATTGTGATTTTGGACGAACCGACCGCCGCCCTTGACCCCCTTGCCGAAGCCGAAATCTACGAAAAATTCAATGAAAACCTGGCAAATGGCAAAACCGCCCTCTATATTTCCCACCGCCTTTCGTCCTGCAAATTCTGCGACAAAATTGCCGTTTTCAGCGAAAAGCATGTCAAAGAATACGGCAGCCACGCTGAACTCATGGAAAATCCAGCCAGTCTTTACTACAAAATGTTTACGACACAGGCAAAAAATTATGAGCATCTCTAAAAAATCATTTTCAATGCTTCTTTAAAGATGCCTATTGTGGTCTTAGTTAAAAATTCCTTTGATGATTTTTAAAAGAC
>CAVFQN010000287.1:0-3155 GCA_963624615.1 Treponemataceae bacterium
GTATCTTCTCTTGTAAAATGCTTTGAAGGCCAGCAGTTTGCAGATAAAGTTTTGTATCTTCGTGATAAAGGTGATGAAAAAGAAGCAGAACTTGACCTTGAAGAAAAAGGATATAGAAATGCAAAAATCTGTTTAAGCGAAAAAGATTTGCTTGAAAATATTCATAAAATCCAGGATGAAAACTTTATAATTCATTCAGATAAAATTGAACGTACTGCAGGTGTTCCTAGCTTTGATATAGAAATGGAAACAGGAACCGGAAAAACTTATGTTTACACCAAAACTATGTACGAACTGAATAAGGCTTACGGCTGGTCTAAGTTTATTATTGTAGTTCCATCTGTCGCAATCCGCGAAGGAATTTACAAAAGTCTTGAGTATACTCAGGAACATTTTATGCAGCAGTATGGAAAGAAAATCCGCTTTTTTATTTATAATTCCAAACGGCTGAATATGATAGATCAGTATTCAGCCAGCAGTGACATAAATGTAATGATTATAAATGTGCAGGCTTTTAACTCTTCATTAAATAAAGATAAGAATGTTGAAGGCAGAAAAGGAAATGAAGCGGCCCGAATCATCTATACAAAGCGTGATGAGTTTGCAAGCCGCCGTCCAATCGATGTAATTGCGGCAAATCATCCTGTTTTGATTCTTGACGAACCGCAGAAAATGGGCGGAGATAAAACTCAAAATGCCCTTGTTCAGTTTTCTCCTCTTTTTGTAATTAATTATTCTGCAACGCACAAAATTCATCACAATCTTGTTTACCGTCTGGATGCTTTGGATGCCTATAATCAGAAACTTGTAAAAAAGATAGAAGTAAAAGGATTTAAGCTTGAAAACATTGCAGGGGTAAATACTTACATCTATGCAGATTCTATAATTCTTTCGCCTCATTCAGCTCCTCATGTAAGGCTTGAAATTGAAGTTAAGCAGAACGGAGGAATTAAGAGACTTCCTGTTAAGTTTTCTACAGGGGACAAACTTGATACTGCATCAAATGGACTTGCAGAATATAAGGGGATTTATGTTGCAGAAATTAATCCTGAAACAAATTCTGTCCGCTTTAATGTTCCTGTAAGCGCCAATGTAGACCCGACTGTGCTTAAAATTGGTGAAATGACGGGCGAAGTTTCTGAAAAAGATATTCGTCGTATACAGATTCGCGAAACAATCAGAAGTCATTTTGAAAAAGAAAAAGAGTTCTATGACCAGGGTTTAAGAATAAAAGTTCTTTCGCTCTTTTTTATTGATGAAGTTGCAAAATACCGCTTTTATGATGAAGATGGAAACGAAACTTTAGGCGAATATGGAAAAATCTTTGAAGAAGAATACTGTTCTGTAATCAATGATTTTATAGACGTCAATCCGGAAAGTTATTATCAAAAAGTCCTGCTTCCGACATCAGAAAATGTGAGCCCTTGTCACGAAGGATATTTTAGCCGGGATAAGAGGGGGAAGCTTACGGATTCTACCGGCGAAAGTGAAGAAGACATTACAACTTATGATTTAATCTTAAAGCGAAAAGATTTGCTTTTGGATTTTAATATGCCGATTCGCTTTATATTTTCTCATTCTGCATTGCGTGAAGGTTGGGATAATCCTAATGTATTCCAGATTTGTACGCTTAAACATTCTGATAATAGTATAAGTCGCCGGCAGGAAGTTGGGCGTGGTATGCGACTTTGCGTAAATGAAGATGGAACTAGGCAGGACAAAGAAACTTTGGGCGATAATGTACATTCGGTTAATACTCTGACTGTAATTGCAAGTGAAAGTTACCGGGATTTTGTTGATGGGCTTCAGAAAGATATTGTCAGTGAACTTTCGGATTCACGCCCTAAGATTGCGGATGTGGCATATTTTACAGGAAAGCATCTTAACATTTGCGGAAAAGATTTTGAAATTGATGAAAAACTTGCAAAAATCATAAATAAAAATCTTTATAAACTTGATTATCTTGATGAAGAAGATAAGCCTACTCAAATTTATAAAGATGCTGTTGAACAGGGAAATGTACAAAGTTTTGGCGAAAGTGTAATTCAGTATTTTCCAGAAGATATTCAGCAGAAGGCAGAGGCAAAAGCAGAAATTTTTGAACAGATTCATAAATATGTTCAGGCCGTTTACAATCCGTCTGTTCTTTCTAATATGGTTGATAACGCCCAGGGACCAAAATATAAGGAAAATCCTTTGAACAAAAATTTTGAAAAGGATATTTTTAAAGAACTTTGGAATAAGATTAATCACAAATACACTTATACCTGCCATTTTTCAAGTGAGGAATTGATTAAAAATTCTGTTGAAGAAATTAAAAACAATCTCCATATTTCACCAATGCGATACACTCTTGAAGTGGGCTCACAGAAGTCAAAAATTGATGAAAGTGAAATGCGTTCTGGGACTTCTTTTGGTACTTCTACTACAGAAACAAAATCTTTGATAAGAGCTGTCGCTGGTACTGCAAAATATGATCTTGTAGGTGACATTGCAAAAGGTTGTAAGATTACTCGAAGAACGGCAGCGGCAATTTTAAGTCAATTGACTGTAAAAGAAACAGAACAGTTTGGATTTAATCCTGAAAAGTTTATTCGTGATGTAATTAATATTATTAACGCGCAAAAATCAACAAAGATTGTTGAACATATTGAATATCATGAACTTTCAGATACTTATGATTCCAGCATCTTTACTGCCGGAAAACTTCCTGATAAGAAACCTTTCAACTCTAAAAAAGCCATTCAAGATCTTGTCTTTACAGATGGCAGTGGAGAAGAAAGCATAGAATGGAAGTTTGCAAGTTCTCTTGAAGCTGCTACAGAAGTTGTAGTTTATGCAAAACTTCCTCGTTCATTCCAGATTCCAACCCCTGTAGGAAATTACGCACCGGACTGGGCAATCGCTTTTGATAAAGACAAGGTAAAGCATGTTTTCTTTGTTGCAGAAACAAAGGGTAGTCTTGACGATATGCAGCTCCGCAAAATTGAACATAACAAAATCGAATGTGCCAGAAAGCTCTTTAATGTTGTTTCTACAAGTGGCGTGCGGTATGACCATGTTTCAAATTATGAAGATTTGAAAAATATTATTGGATTGAAAGGATAAAGTTTTGGATTGATAAAAAAATCTTGCAATTAAAAAAACTATTGTAG
>CAVFQN010000288.1:0-2970 GCA_963624615.1 Treponemataceae bacterium
CTGAAAGTGAAAAACGTCCAAGTGCTGAACTAAGGGTAAATCTTCCTGCTTGAACCTGGCCAGCTAATTTAAAAAGATCAATATCAAAAATAGAAGTAAAAACTTTATTCCCATTTGCAAAATCCAGGTAATATTTATAAGATTCCTGGTTCGCAATATACCAGCTTCCTTTTGGAGAAAAAGGTGCTTTAAACCAAATAGAAGCTGTATTTGACTGCCTGTAAAAATTATTTTCAGGGGTAAAATCTGTAGATGTATATTTAAAATCTTCCCTTAAAAGCCCACCCCATTCAAAAGCGACAATCGAAGAACTTAAGCAAAAAATCGAAATCAGAGTAATCAGAAATTTCTTCATAGAAAACCGCCTTTATTCTACAGAAAGCTGCATATTTCCGTATTTCATGGAACAAGCCGTATAAATATTCAAAGCTTCAGTTCCAGAAATCACAAGCCCAGGATCTGCATAATCTGGAAAAATTCCATCAGCTTTCATCTGCTTATAGGCATAGCGAGGGGCTCCATGGAAAATTCTATAAAATAATCCGCCTTTAATATTCCACATTTGTGCATAAATGTAAGAAAGATTTACCAAAGGCACTACGGAACCATCATACAAACGAACAGGTATCTGCCCTTTTTGATACAAAATTTCAATTGCTTCTGAATAAGAGGCATTTTCGCCCACAAATCCCTGTTGAACGGCAGACAAATAACAAACCTGCCCAAAAGTAACCTGATCAGAATCAAGAATTTCTGTGATTACCCGGGCAGATTGCGAATATGCTAATGTTGTTGCAAAAAATGCAATTATGATTGCTATTCGCTTTTTCATTTTTATTGTCCAAAGTCAACAGTAACATTTGCAGATGACGTAACATCTTCAGGAATTACAAAGTTAATATCTACGGAAGATGATAATTCTGGAGGAAGTTCCATAATAACATCTACAGAAGAGGTTACATCTTCTGGGAAGCCTATAGTAATATCTACAGAAGATGCTACTTCTTCAGGGAGGCCTATAGTAACATCTACAGAAGATGTAGGTATCTCTTCTACTGTTGGTTCAACAACGATTTCTCCACTAGGATTTTCAGGTTCTGGATCTGGTTCAACAGGTTCAACAGGATCAGTATCTGAATCTGTATCAGTGTCTGTGTCAGAATCTGTGTCTTTGTCAGTATCCTTATCAGTGTCTGTATCTGCGTCAGAGTCCTCGTCTTCTACTGTTGGTTCAATAATTACAGTTCCCGTAGGATCTACTTCAATTGTTGGATCAACAACGATTTCTCCACTAGGATTTTCAGGTTCTGGATCTGGGTCAACAGGTTCTACTGGATCGGTATCTTTATCAGAATCCTTGTCTTCGTCAGAGTCCTTGTCTTTATCAGTATCCTTGTCTTTATCAGTATCCTTGTCTTTATCAGTATCCTTGTCTTCGTCAGTATCTGGATTTACTTCAGGAGTTGGATCTACGTCAGTATCAGTATCTGGATTTACCACAGGTTCATCTGGCTCATCTGGCTCGACAGGATCTGGTTCATCAGGTTCAACTGGGTCTGGCTCATCTGGCTCGACAGGATCTGGTTCATCAGGTTCAACTGGGTCTGGTGTAGGTGTTGGTTCGGGAGTAGGTTCTAGGCTTTCTTTTTCATTTTCAGAAGATGATTCTTCTGTTTTTGGAATGGAAATCTGAGAAGATGAATAAACTTTACTCTTAGTTGCGGCAGTTGAAACTGTTTGTACAATTTTTGATGCAGACTGAACAACTTTATTTGCAGGATCTGAAACATTTCTATTTATCGAAACAGAAACTGTCTGATTAGCTTTTACCTGAATTGCATTTGCAGGAAGAGGAATTGCTACTTCTTCAACAGCAGTTTCGCCAGCATCAGTATCACCACTATCAGCTTCATCGGTAGCCAGCTCATTACCCCCAGCTTCGCCACCATCAACAACTTCATCAGTAACATCTTCATCTGCAGTCTCTTCATCAGAATCATCAGCACCAAAAATCTGATTTGACAATACAGGATCAAATGGTGCTACAGCAATAGTTCCTTCCAGACACAAAACTTCGTTTGAATCAAAACAAACATATTCTGTACCTCGGGCAGAAGCGACTGCAACCGCAGTATGAACTTGATAATTTACACGCTTATTATCTTTGTGATTTACTTTGGAACGAACGGCTCCAGTTTTAAGGTAAACATTTACCTTATCCTGTTTACTAGAAACAGAAAGATTTTCGAGAGTAATTCTTGTAAGAGGTCCCATGTACATAACAGAATCAGCCAATTTAATTTTAGCTTCTGACTGGAAACCTGTACTTACCATTTCGGAAGGGTGAACTAAATCACCAACATTCAAAGTAATCCATTCAGAATCTCTTTGAACCTCAACTTTTCCGCTAACATAGGTCACAACTCCATCAGCTGCAAAAGCAAAAGAACCGGCTACAAACATTGCTATGGAAATAAATAAAACACCAACTAATTTTTTCATGACAAACTCCTACATTTTTAGAATGATAATGAAGCTTTCAAAGAAGCTGCATAATAATTCAAAGAAGATGTATTAAAATCAATATAAGCAATAATATCTGAACCAATCTGAACATCGCTCATAACATTGAAAAGCAAGCTGAGAACCGTATCAGCCCCCTGGAGGGTAATTTCTGAACCTGGCAATGTAAATACAATTTTTTCAGAAATATTTGCATAAAGTTTTTCAAAAACGAACATTGCAGAAAGTTTTGGCATAAGAAGTGCTGTAGTTTCCATTCCACCATTAGCATAATAAGCAGTTTTTGATGTAATAGTTTTGAAATAAGTAAATGGACCGTTTTCACCAGAAGCATATTCACCGCCAGCCGTAATAACTGCAAAATTGCCTAAGTAGCAATATAAGTTGGCAGTAGAATAAAGCATAAGATTTTCAAACTTTTCAGAACCAAGACTTGCCAAAACTTTA
>CAVFQN010000289.1:0-2911 GCA_963624615.1 Treponemataceae bacterium
GTCTTTTCCCTGGGAATTGTAGGCCGGCCGCCCCATAAAAAGGCAGATTGAATAAACCGCATCGCAAATGGAATTAATCAGTGAATTTTCCTTGTAATCAACTTTGTCAGCTGTAAGGGCAAGGGCTGATAAAAGATTTCCATCCGGGTCGTAGGCGTTTTCTGAAATTCCAGTCAAAATGGCTTTTATGTATGATTTATTTTTAGTTTTAGAAAGGATTGAAGCTGCTGTATTTTGACTATCAGCAGTTCCCAGCAAAAGAAGTTGTATGAGGATTTTTTCAAATCCGGCTGAATCCAAATCAAAAATAGATTTTTCTATCCTCGTTCCAAAATTCGAAGTACTTATATCAGAAAAATATAATTGGCAGATTGAAATAATTTGAGAAGTCCATTCTTCTTCGTTCTTGCCATAAAATCCATTTTTCAGGCTGGAAATTCTTTCTTCTGAAATCAAATCATTAGGAAAAGAATCTGTATACAAAAGACTGTATTTATCCGGATTGATTTTTATAAAATCTGAATAGGATTTTTTGAAAGTTTTATTATTATTCCCGACGGCGGATTTTTTACCGGAAGTTACGTGGTAGGCGTTCAAAGTCCAGTCCTTCTGGCAGAAAATCAGGTAGTTGTCATCTGTGTAAATCAGATAATTCCAGATTTCTTTATTTTTGGAGTATGGAATTTTTGCCGACCACGATTCATTGCCGTTTTTATTGTATAAACAGGCGGATTTTTGATCACACAAAAAAAGTCCCTGGTCGGAAAGGCTGATTTTTTTTATATTTTTCCCATCAATTCCCTGAATTTTTACAGAGTGTTTGATTTGACCAGAATTTTTATCAATTTCATTTACAATCACACCGTCAGAAAGTAAATCTAAATGTAAAAAATCATTTTTATTATCAGTTACTGCAAAAAATGGGGATGATGATTTTTGGGGAATTGTCCATTTATTTACCGCCTGACCTTTATTTACCGTAAAAAGTCCAGAAGATCCGTCCGTAAAAGTCAGAAGAATGCCGGAATCGCAGGTAAAAGCATTTGAAATTTCGCCGGCAAAAAGGATTTCTTCCAATTCTTCACCAAATGGAGAAAATCTCAGTCCACGAGTTTTGCCTCCAAGTTCGGATAGAAAAACTACCAGAGAACCGTCCGGAAGTTCCTGCAAGGCCATATTTTTTTGAACTTCTGTTTCAAGCCTCCATTTGCAAATCCCATTCATGCAGTAACATTCAATCAGATTTTTTTCAGGATTTTGCCCTTTTAGAAAAAATCTACCGTCCCGCCCAAGGAAAGGTTCCTGCGAGACAGAATAATCCAATTTTTTTGACCAGATTTCGCCGCCACTGGGATTTAAAATCTTAAAAGTAGAATTTTCTTTATCAGAATTATCAATCAGGGAGATAAAATCACCGGGAAGTCCTGTAATTGTTATTTTTTTTGACCTGCCAACTGGCTTTTCCCACAAAAGCTGACCTTTATTTGAAAATGAAGAAATTGTCCTGGCGTCTGTAATCACGCAAAAACCGTAAGATGTCTGAGCCGGTTTTGTAATTACCACTCCAGGCAGAACATTTGACCAGGAAGTATTTAAATTATTTAAAAGCTGCTGACCAAAAAGGGGGGCTGAAAAGGAAATAAAACCTGGGGCGACAGGCAGGAGAAGTGAGAAAAATAAAAAACTGATAATTTTTCGTAAAAATCTGGATTTCAAAATTATTGCCCCCAAAAATTCAGTGGCTTAATCAGCAAAACTCGCACTCTACAAAGTCCGCCTGAATACCGCCAGACTTTCAATATGGCTTGTGTTGGGGTAAAAATCCAGAAGATAGATTTTTTCCATCGCGTAGCCGGCTTTTATCAGCCTTGCACAATCCCGGGCATGGGTGGCAGGATCGCAGGAAAGTGATAGAATTTGCGGAATTTCAGAATGGCAAAGATAATCTGCAACTTCTTTTTCCATACCGGAACGTGGAGGGTCAACGATGCAGGCGTCAAATTTTCCGCAAGATGTAGCACAAGTTTTTACCCAGGCAGCCCCAGACAAACCGTAACTCACATGGCCTTTTCCTGCCAGATTTTGCTCCGCATAAACCAGGGCGTCGCGATTGTGTTCTACAAGAACTACGTTTTTATATTTATCTGTCAAAAAACTTGATATTGACCCGCAGCCTGCATACATATCCAAAACATTTTGACCGCCGGCCAGGTTATCCAAAATCAGTTTTATGACTTTTTCAAAAACAAAAAGATTAGATTGAAAAAATCCTCTTACATCAAAAGAAAGTTTTTTTCCATTCAAAATAACCGACATGGTATTTTCCGGCGACTGGACAGTTCCAGCAAAATAGTGATTTTCTTTTATTTTTAAATTTTTTCCATTTTTTCTCGTCTGATTTTTAGGATTTTGGGATTTTTTTTCGGAAATCCCCATTTTTATTCTTTCTTTTTCACCATCTTCTGCAAAGGAAGACCCAAAAAGATGAATACGCCCCTTTGGTCTTTGTGATAAAGGAGTTTGAGACAGATATTGATTTATCACACTTTCAGCACAAAGACATTCATCAACCGGAACTATGATATTGGAATTACGCTCCGAAAGTCCGCCATCATTCAACTGAAAACGAGCCCTGTAATTAAAATCCGGCCCAGAAACCAGGTCAATTTTTCCAGAAATATCAATTCCATTTTGAGCAAAAATGTCCGACAGAATATTTTTTCGCAGTTCCTTTTGATAAAGACTATCTATGTGCATCATATTGCAGCCACCACATTTTCCGTAGTATTTGCATGCTGGCTGAACCCGGTGAGGGGAAGGATCCAGGATTTTTACAATTTGAGCCTCGTTATAATCACGCTTTTCTTCTGTAATATTAATTTCTAATGTTTCTCCAGGCATAGAAAAGGGG
>CAVFQN010000290.1:0-2899 GCA_963624615.1 Treponemataceae bacterium
AAGGAATAGCACAGGGAATTGAAAAAGGTCTTGAACAGGGGGCTTATAACAAGAGTTTGGAAACAGCGAAAAAACTTTTGGTGAAGAACATGACTCTGGCTGAAATATCTGAGGTTACTGGTCTGCGAATTGAAAAAATTATGGAACTAAAGGACGGGGCGTAACCACACGTCTCGGAAAGTGCTTTTACACACAAAACACACCTACATGGCACAAAACAAGCCCCTTGGCAATCTCTCGCGAAGAGGAATTGCTGGAGGCTCGTTTTTTTTCATTTGGGTGCACACGACGATGCGTTGACGGCCTGACGTGGTACGCCACGGCTTGGAATGATGGAGGACACCACGCAAGCCCCACACCACACAATGCCGTATTACTTTAACTGGGCGGTTTCTACATAACCGTTACCACCAATTGTTATACCATATCCGAGAACTGCATTTTTTGTGCCGTTTCCTAAGGCGTAACCTTTACTTGTACCAGCATTTTCTGCAATTCCATTAATTGTTGACGGAATTGCTTTTATCACATCCGTAGACATATCGCGGAAAACTCCAATGCTGATTTTTGAATTGTCATTTGAAACAATCAGACTCTTTTTTGGAAGTAAAATTGTTTCCCATGCGCCTGTAGCCATGTTATCACTATCATTTCCGCTCTTTGGCTTATATGTACCACCTGTTGAACTGCTTTCTGTATCAACTAGGTAAGCATATTTTACATATCCTCGGCTTGTCATATAACTGATATATGGAATTGTTCTTCCGCTTGCTTCATTCTTTGCAATATCAAGATTAAGGTATGTACCTGTTGAATCGTAGGCATCAACCATCACAGCATCATCTGATGAATAACCTTCTGCTTTGTAATTATCAAGATATATATAGCACAAAGAACCACCTTCATCTAATGTTCTGGCTGCAATATGAATATGACCTTCACTGTCTACTTCCATTGCACAGTTACCATCAGAATCTCCTTCAAGAATACTTATTGGTGTAGACCAAGTCGTATCAACACTACCATTACTATTTCTAGAACCTGCCTTAGACAAAGGATCTACTAAGTAGCTGTACAAAAGATTACTTGTGTTTGGATCATACCACAAAGCAAGTGCTACATCCTGAGCTTTACCAGTTGAATCTGTATAACCTGAAACACTTGCCGGCACTGCAGAAATTGCAAAGTAACGGCTTGCTGTTGTCTTTGTAAGCATAGAAATATGTCTGTATTGTGGGGAATAAGAACCAGTGTTGATATTTGCATCGTCTGCAAAATCTCCAAAACTTGTAGATGAAGAGTCATTCACACCAGCTTCAGTATTATTATTATCAAATTCTGTAGGAACTGCACCACCTGCCTTAAATCTTAATTCATCTTTTGAAGTATCATAGTAGAGTAAATAAAGATTTGTTCCGTCAGTTGATGTTGTTGTTGCAAGTTTAGACCCCTTAATCTTTTCAGGAACAAGAGTATTGTTGCTTCCATTGTAATAGCCCATATATTCAAGACGCAGTGCATTATAACGACCATAAGCAGTATTGTAATCCGATGTCGTTGCCCAATCTGAAGTTACCCCCCACAAACTTGAACAAATTCTGTATCGGCAGGCTTTATTAGAAGTACTTGCTGTATCCGTTCCAGAATGTGTACCGAACATATTACCGTTTGCATCATAAACAAATTCAAGTGAATTCTGGCTTATGCTTGTCCAGTCTTTTGCCCAGTTTTCATAAGAATTAGTTCTTCCATTAGGGTAACTTACAAGGTCAGCACCATGAGTAAAGGCAAAACCTAAAAGTCCGTTACTTGGATTTACATGCATAATTACAGCATCTGCACTAGATTCGCTAGGAATTGCGACCTTGCTCTTTAATTCCCAGATAGCAATTTCAACATCATCTGTCAAAAGATTGTTATTCTGGCCATTTGGCTGACGGTTGTAAGCATATTCATATTCATCATCAGTAACGCTTCCCTTGTAAGAACCGATTGCATCGTTATTGTTTATATTATTCAAAGTTGAAATACCATTTACAGATACACTGACTTTTCCAGATTTTGCACCAGCCGGTAAAGTTATTGCATTAGAGTTTAATGTACCTGTTGCATTTTCAAATGTTACAGTTCCACCTGTTAAGTTAAATCCGTTGAATGTAATGCTTTCGGCATTTACATTACCATCCTTATCTTTTGAATAATAGTAAACCGGATATTTTCCAAGTGTAGAACGATCGTATACAGAATGATTTCTGCGTTCTATAGTGCTTAAACTTGTAGTAAGGCTTGTAATATACGGCACAACATCCACCTGATACTCACCACTTGTCGTTGCACTCTTACTGTTATCCAAATGTTCAACTGCCATTACCTGCAACTTCAAATCGCTTGCGGCAACTTTGTTTATTCTTGCGGTGTCGATGCTGAGCTTCCATTTTACAGAATGGCCATTCTGGTCGAGTGTGTTTTCTGTAATTTCAAACTTCCAGCCGTCTTCTTTCATCTTGTCTTTTGTACTGTCACTTGCAGTTGGCAGTGTCCAAGTGTCAGCTGTTGTTACATTATTTGTTGTTGTACCAGGAACATAAACTGCAGCCAAAACGTAATTATCTGGTTTCGTATACTTAGAACCTTTTGCCGGCGTTGCAAATGTAAATTTAGTTTCAAGAGAATCCTTAGCATCATCAAAGCGAATCCAAAGGGAATCAAGACGAACATTATCGTATGCCGTTCCTGTAAATACTACTTTTCCAGAAACTTTAGGGTCGCCGTCGTATTCACCGGATGTTGCAGTAGAGTCGTAGCCAGTCACATTCTTCCAGTCTGATTCAAGCTCAATATGTCCGTTTTTAAGGCTGTTTTCATACAAACTGTTGTCACTTGAACTGTTCCAGTAGAA
>CAVFQN010000291.1:0-2866 GCA_963624615.1 Treponemataceae bacterium
GATTTAAATCTTCCAAATTATTATCTTCTGGAATTAAATCTGAAAAAATATCCCTGTGGAACTCCTAGAGAAATTATTTCCAATTTTAGAAGGTCTAATTTAAAAAAATCAGTGAATTTTGACCTTTCTAAAAAGGATCTTTTTATTGATTCTTCTTCTATGCTGGATGTTTATGAGGCCGTTTTAAAATCTACGCCTTTAATCACCAAAAATGTGCATTTTTTTGGAAATTGTTTACATTCGTCAACTTTGCTGAACGTAAAAATTGGCACACCACTCAAAGATATTGTGGCTCAGTTAGGGGGATTTGCCAAAAAGCCAGGGCTGATTGTTATAAACGGTTCAATTTGCGGAACTTCGGTGCAAAGCCTGGATGTCCCGATCACAAAATATGTAAAATCTGTTGAATTTGTCTCAAGTGTAAAAAAAACAAATTCCCATGTTTATTCCTGCGTAAACTGCGGAAACTGCAGGGGAGCCTGCCCGGTCAAACTATCACCAGATATTTTGTATATGAACACAATTAACTTTAAGTTTATGCCCGAACTTTTTGCGGCGTCATCAATTGCCTGTATAGATTGCGGATTGTGCAATACCGTTTGCCCAGCCCGTTTACCTTTATCACAAACAATTGCTTTGCTAAAAAATAAGTACACAAAGGAATAAAAATTTTAATGAAAGATATAAATAACAAAAAAACACAATTACAGTTTATAAAACCTTTTGTTTACGCAAGACCTTCCATCTCCTCTGTTTTAATCAGATTTTTGCTGCTTTTGTCTGTTCAGATAATTATGCTTTTGATTACAAAAAGTTACGCAGCCTTTTCCGTTGTTATTTCGGCAGTTTTGGGGGCTGCCTGTGCTGCTTCTATCAGTTATCTTACGACTCATGAACCTCCTTTCCACGCCATGAGCATTATCATTCAGGGGATTTTTATCGGGCTTTTGCTGCCAGAAAAATATCCTCTTGTGATTGTATTTTTTATTTCGTTCATTGCCTTATTTATTTCTATAACAATCGCTTTTAGAAGTATAAATTCCTGGATAAATGTTTGTGCAGTTGCTGTGATAATAGCCTGGTTCATAGGAAGACAATATTTTCCTGAATTTACAATCACCTCGGACCTTATTCCTTTGCGAAACTCTTCGGTTTATTTAATTCAAAACGGAAATTTTCCGATTTATGAATTCGATTCTACAATTACAAATTTTTTGAATTCTACGATTTTTGGTTGGCTTAAAGTTTCAATTCCAGAAGGATTTATTTCTTTGCTCTGGGATACTCACTCTGTAATTCCGGCATTTAGATTTAATCTAATCACAATTATTTCTTCGATTATTATTTTTTCTGATAATGCATTTTCTGGAATAGTTCCAACTTTGTTTTTACTGTTTTACGGACTTTTGGTAAGACTTTTTGCACCTATGATGTTTGGCGGATTCTTCAATAAAGGTGATATAATTTTGGCCATGCTCACCAGCGGAACACTTTTTTCTTTTTTTTTTTTGATTCAGTGGTATGGGACTGTTCCTTCTACAATTTTTGGAAAAGTACTCTTGGGATTCGCTTCTGGCATAACTGCCTTTTTGATTGTAGGTTGTGGAACATCACCTATTGGCATGGTTTATACAATTTTGATTACAAATATTGTGAGTATGTTTATAAAATCTATTGAAGAAAGAAAAAATCAAATTACGACCGCAAAAGTTGTGCAAAAACTTGTTGCAAAAGGAGTTAACTAATGGAAAATGAAATTTCGTATAAATCCTTTTTTATAACTTACGGTATTTTTGTTGCAGTTTTAGTTGTGATTTTTGGACTTTTAATCTATCCAGTAAAACTTGGTCAAAAAAGTTGGAATAATAATTTAAAATCAAACATAGAATTTGTTTTGGACGAAAGCGAGCCAAATGGTTGGACTGTAGAAAATTCTGTAAAGATAAAAAATCCTTTTTCTTTGAGTGCAGCCAGCTACGAAGTGCGAAATAGAAAAACTGGCGAAGTTTACAAGGCTGTTATCATCAGAATTCAAACACTCTACGGACCTGTTCCGACCGTTTTTACGGTTGACAAAGAGAACAAGGTTGAATTTGTGGGGTTTGTTTCTCTTCACGGAAGAATTGCCAATCAGATAAAAAATAATACAACAAATAAACGCCTAGAATTCTGGAAAGAAAAAATTCCGGAAATTATAGCTCAATGATAGGTGAAGGATGTAAGTAAGATGAAAAGAAATCCTGTATATATTTACATAGCAGCATATTTATCACTTTTGATTCCAACCACAGGGCGTTTTGTTTATGGGATCACACTGATGCTCGAACTTTTTCTATTAGTTCTAGTTGGAACTTTAACTGTATCTTTAATCAAAAAAATAAAAGTTCAATGCCTTTCTTCTGTAGTTTTGATGATAGTTTTAACAGGTTTTACGATTTTGTACAGACAGATAATTGTCATCACTTATGCGGAAATTGCCCTTACCCTTGGAGTTGTTTTTTATCTGCCTACGGTTTCGATTTTTCTAACTTACAATGTCTTAAAAACACCGGATTTGCCTCTTGTCGAAAGATTAAAACGCAATTCCTTTCAGGCTTTATTATTCTGCCTTTCAGGAATTTTAATTTTCCTTTTGAGAGATATTGCCGGCTACGGAACATTCACTTTTTTTGGAAAAAATCACCATGTTTACGAAAAAATTTTTTTTGATTCAGAACAAATTGGAGTTTTTTCATTTATTGCATCAATTCCAGGGGCTTTAGTTTTTTCTGCTTTAATTTTATCTTTGCAGATTGTCATTAAAAAAATGAAAATTCTTAAAAATGCGGAGAATCAAGAATGAGATATTTAAATACCTTTCTTTACT
>CAVFQN010000292.1:0-2810 GCA_963624615.1 Treponemataceae bacterium
TACCCGCCGGCAGGTACAGCGTAATTTTTCTGATAATTTGAAAAAACATTTTAAGATTCCAGAAAAACTAAATAAGATCTGTTTTAAACGTTAAAGTTGATGATGTCGTGCGCATTTTCACCATAACCAAAACTTATACTGACCAAAAAAACATTATATTTTAAATATTTTCCTCTGTAATTTATATTCTTTTTAGAAATCGAAATTTTCACTTTATGTTATTTGGAGGTAAATATGAAAAAAATTGTTTTTACAACGGCTGCATTGGCTTTAATGGCAGGTTTTGTTTTTGCTTCTCCTAAGGCAAAACCCTTAAGCATAAAAAAGCAGGGGATTTTCAGTTCAGGCGGAACGGTTACACAGGCGATTCCGGGAAAATATGACGAAAAAGTAAACTGGCTTTCACAGACCCGCGAAGGAAACACGGCGCACGTTGACCATGCGAACGTTCTTTATCAGATTCCGGCAAAGGAAAAGGCAAGTCCGGTTGTGTTTTTACATGGTTACGGACAGAGCAGAATGGGCTGGATGACAACTCCCGACGGACGCGAAGGCTGGAGCGACATTGCATTGCGTAATGGACGCGCAGTTTTTCTTGTTGACCAGCCGCGGCGGGGCGAGGCTGGAAATACTTCCGTTATGACAAGCGGATTTATAGACACTTTTCAAGACAAAACAAACGAATATCTTCCGGGAGATCAGGCCTGGTACACTCATTTTAGAATCGGGCGAGTTGCTCCATCTCGTTACGAGGGAAGCCAGTTTCCACAAGGAGATGAAGCTCAGAATCAGTTTTTCCGCCAGATGACGCCTAACACAGGTTCTTACGATGAAAAGCTTTTTGGTAAGGCGCTGAGCGAAGTTCTTTCTGACAGTGCAAAAATCAGCGGTAAAAAGGCGGTTTACGTTACACATTCTCAAGGCGGAAGAGTCGGCTGGCAGACTGACGTTCAGAATATGGCGGCTTTGGTTGCGATTGAACCGGGCGGAACTCCTGCAGTGGGCTCTGAAGAATACAAAAAATTCCTTGAAGCAAAGATTCCAATGGTCATAATTTTTGGTGACTATATCGACAATGAGCCGGCAGATATTCAGTCAACTGCATTCTGGAAAAGCGTTCGCGACCAGGCTCTTGATTTTGCAGAACATTACAGAGCAGACGGCGGAGACGTACAAGTCTGGGATTTACCAAAAATGGGAATTACAGGTAACAGCCACTTTATGTTTCAGGAAATGAACAACAAACAGATTGCAGATTTGATTGAAAACTGGCTTAAAGAACGGAAACTGTAGAGGCTTTGGATCGCGTTAGGGATAGTAGCACCTGCGAAGCAGTTCCGGAACGAAGTGGAGGAATGAGCCGCGGTTAGACGGCGAAGTGCGGATAGCCCGACATGCCGCAGGCAGGGAACGCCCATATTTTCTTTTTTACTTTTTTTGGAGTCACATATGAAAAATTTATTTTTGAATGCTGCACTTTTGGGTGCGGTAGTTATCGGCACAGCGGGATTTTCTGCCTGTGCCACAACAAAATCAGCGGAAGCAAAGGAGGCATGATAAAAATTACATCCTTGTAATTTTTATCATTACAGTTTGCTCAAGCGTTGCTTTCACAAACTGTGATTCTCGCCATCCATGGCTCGCCGCTAACGCGGAGTTTTATAAGGAGGTTTCTATGAATATTGCTGACAAAAGATTTAACGAAAACCCTTGGGGCTTGGTTTATGACGGAGCGATTACGGAAAATGTAAAAGGCAAGGTGAATATCCGGCCAGTTACTTATAATTTGAATGGAATTGCGATTTCAGCAAACCTTTATCTTCCGTCGGACTATGATGAATCTGACGCTAAAAAATATCCTGCGATTACGGTGGCTCATCCTAACGGTGGATGTAAGGAGCAGGTTGCGGGCTTGTATGCTCAGAAATTGGCAGAAGAAGGCTTTATCACGATTGCGGCGGACGCAAGCTATCAGGGCTCAAGCGGTGGTGAACCCAGGCTTCGTGACTGGCCTGCAAACAGAATCAACGACATTAGCGGAATGGTTGACTATCTTGTTCAGCTTAAAAAAGTTGACTGCGCAAGAATCGGCTCTCTTGGAATCTGTGGTGGCGGCGGCTACACACTTGCTGCAAGCCAGACCGACAAGAGAATCCGTGCGGTTGCAACTCTTTCAATGTTTAATTCAGGCCGTGTAAGAAGAAACGGTTTTGGCGACAGGCAGATTTCAACAATTCAGGAGCGTCTTTTAAAGGCAAGCAATGCCCGTAACGAGGAGCTTAAAGGCAACATTCTTTACGAAGGATTTTTGCCGCCTCACAAGGACGATGGTGAACTTCGCAAGATTATGGAAAGCCAGGCGGAAGGTCTTTACAAGGACGGAATCGATTACTACGGACTTTCTTACCGTCATCCGCACGCGACAGGAAGCTACACGACTGAATCATTTCTTAAGCTTATAGCGTTCGATGTTGAGGACAGAATGGACTTAGTAAATCAGCCGCTTTTAATGATTGCAGGTTCTGCTGCTGACACGCTTTATATGAGTGAAGATGCTTTTAAAAAGGCGAGCGGAACAGCTGACAAGGAACTTTACCTGATTGACGGCGCTTCCCACATCAAGACTTACTGGAAAGAAGAATACGTTAGTGAGGCGACAAACAAGCTTTCTGAATTCTTTGGAAAAAGATTGTAGGAAAAATCAGACCGCCCTGTGAGATTAAAGATATGGGGCGGACCGAAGTTTTATTGGAGAATACAAATGAAAAAAAATATTCTTGCGGCGGCATTTGCCGGGATTCTTGCACTTT
>CAVFQN010000293.1:0-2630 GCA_963624615.1 Treponemataceae bacterium
GAATACTACTGGAAAATCAAAATTTTTTGATGCTGTGAATTTTTGTATTTATGGACGTGTTTTTGAAACTCAAAAAAAAGAATGGCTTACAAACGAAAAAGATATTTCACTCTTGATTTTGAATAATAAGAAAAAATCAGATTCGCTTTTGGAGGAAAAAAACTCAATAAAAGTTGCAGTTTCGCTTTTAATTGATGATGTTCGTAATCCAAATATTTATCTTGAAATTGAGCGTTCATATATTTTTAAGCTTGTGAATGGTAAATATGAATACAGTAGCAAGAATCTTGTCTTATCAGAAATTGATAAGCTTGATGGGAAAACAAGTCCTTTTATCGGAACTGATGCAGAAGACAGAATCAGGCTGTATTTTTCTAATTCAATAAAAGATTTTTTCCTCTTTCAGGGAGAAGCTGCCTCAAAAATAATGCAGCTGCAAAAAGGCGGAAACTTTCGTCTTGCGGTAAGAGAAATTGCCCGGCTTGAATTATTTGAAAAAGCAAAGAAGTTTGCGGAAAAATATGCAGATACAGTAAATCGCAGTATTCAGATAAAGCAGGGTAAAAGTAAAAGGGCAAAATCTGAGCAGGAAAGATTGCAGAATGAAATTGATAGAAAGGTAGAACAGAAAGAAGATTCTGAATCTAAAAGAGATGAAGCCGCATCTTCACTCTTAAAATACAAAGAAACGCTTGAAGAAAATGAAAAAGAGCTTGCAAAATACAAGGAATTTGAAGATTTCTTTAAAAATAAAATCCAGCTCGAAAAAAATCGTAAACAGATAAAGGCTGAAATAGACCAGATTGACAAAGAAAAATCTTCTATTGCGGTGGATTCAGCGTTTTATAAAATCCGTGAAAAACTGAATTCCTTTAAGAATTTTTATTCTTCGCTTGAAAAAAAAGGTGAAGTTCCGCCAAGTATTCCTCAGTTTGAAATTCGAAAAGCTCTTGACTGCTGCCGATGCACAATTTGCAATTCAGATTTATCTGAAGGAACTGAAGGCAGAAAATTTGCTGAAAATAGGCTTTCAAAAGGAGACACAGATAAACTTGGAAATTATCTTCGAGAGCTAAATTATACCGTTGGCGATATGAGCGATTTTATAAAGAAAGTTCCTGACAACTTAAAGTCACTTCTTGAGCGTAAACGTAACAATGATATTAAACGGCAGAATCTCATGAAAGATGAAGAAAATTTGGACCAAATGCTTTCTCAAATAAATCTTGATGAAAAAACATCGGCAGAAAATCTTGAGAAAATTGAAAGTGTTAAAAAGAATGTTGCTCGTTATAGTCAGTTTGCAAAAAAAGCGGAAGCAGAATTGCATAAAGCGGAAGGGGTAATTTGTAGCATTGAAGATGAAATCATTAAATTTAAAAAGCAACTTGAATCGCTTGTTATTGAAGATGATGAAATTGAAGATGAAGATAAAATCAAATTAAAGTATTCATCAAAATTAAACGAGGTGATGAAAAACCTTTTTGAAGTTGCAAACAAAACCGCTTATGAGCAAGTGGAAGAAAAGGCAAACGAATATTACAAGGAAATGACTAACGAAAATGCAGCACTTGTCGGTGACATAAAAATTGATTTGGAAACTTCCGAAATTTATACAGTTGATGAAAATGGAATAAGAATCCTCAATATAAATCAGGGAAATATTATTTCAATTCAACTTGCTGTTATCGCAGGCATTTTGACTGTTGCTCAGGAACAATTTGGAATACAATATCCTTTTATAACAGATGCTCCTGTTTCTGATTTGGGCGGAGACAACAAAATTTCCACGATAGAAACAATGGTTAATGCTTTTGAGCAGGCTGTCATAATTATAAAAGATGATATTTCAACAAAGAATAAAGCAGATGATGAAATCAGAAAATTTATAAAAGATTCAGGTGATATTGAAATTGCTTACGAATTAACTTTGTCCGAGGCTGATAAAATTGGTGAGCAGTATACTGTCGTAAAGAAGATTAAAGGATAGATTTTTAGGAGATTTTTATTTATGGAAGAAATTGTTGATATTGGAAGTACGAAATTTAATATACAGGATGAATGGTATAAAAAATTCTGTAACAAATATGAAAAGGAAGAAACTTTAAAAAAATCTCGTGCAGTTTTTGCTTTTGACTGGGAAAGGTTTTTGTGGGCTTTTATTCTGGGGATTTCAGTTGAAAAGAGAACACCCCTTACTGATAAAACAAAAAATCCTCCTTTTGGAAAAGAAGTTTTTGCAAACAGAAGTAAAATTTTAAAAACAATGGTAGCCCTAACTCTGCAGGAACTTTATAAAGAAAATCCTGACAACTTAAAGGCAGATTTTGAAAAAGCTAGTGAAAAAGGAGAGAACCTTGGAAAGCCTATAAAAACTGCAATCGAAGAATATGCTAATACAGGGTTTTCTATTTTAGACCGTCGTGGAAAAGAAATGCCAGGCTACATTGAAAATTTGGAATATGTAGTTGAAGATATTCTTTCTGATAAAAGTTGGGCCTGGTAATTTTTCTGGCAGCCATTTTGCATGTGAGACTTATCCCTATTAGAATTTTTTTCAGAATTATTTGGGCGGTCCGGTTGCCTCCATTCGCTCCGCTCATTCCGCCAACCGTCGGCTGTTCCGCAGT
>CAVFQN010000294.1:0-2598 GCA_963624615.1 Treponemataceae bacterium
AACCTTCGTTTTATCTGATGGTGGCAAAACTTTGACCCTGCAAAATGCTGACGGCACAGAAAACTACGTCTTCCGAAATGCAAGCCGTACATTGAAATTCACAAATGTCCAGCTTGATAATGGTACTACAGAAGGTACACATAACATTACAGTTACCGCTTACGACCTGGTAGGTTGGGCTAGTGGTGATGATGATAAAGCCACAACAAGTGCAGGAACTCCTAGAGCTGCTTCTATTATTCTTGATATGACAGCTCCTGCCTGGGCTCTTACAGGTGGCCTGTACACAAGTGCAAATACAAACGACAGCAACTATGCATCAGCCAAGATATATCCAAAAGCAAACGGAACTTCTGGCATAGGCCTTGATTTTTCAGAAGTGAATGGTGATGGAACCCCTGTAAGATATTTCTACACCGGAACAAAGGTTGGAGACACAACTTCATCAACTTACGGTTTGTACCTGGAAATTAATGCAACAGACAATATCGCCCTCCTTGGAGGTGCAGGTAGTTCAAAATCAACATTCTTCTATATTTATGAACATACTGATACTGATACTGATACTGATACTGATACTACTACAGCCATAAC
Source organism: Treponemataceae bacterium (assembly GCA_963624615.1). Taxonomy (GTDB): domain Bacteria; phylum Spirochaetota; class Spirochaetia; order Treponematales; family Treponemataceae; genus Treponema_D. The sequence continues at coordinate 595 of CAVFQN010000294.1, forward strand.
CGCAGCTAAGGTTTTGAAAAGTGCAACTAATCCTGCTTCTGATTCTGCAGGAAGCACAACATCTGCTTCTGCAACAAATGCCACCCAGCTTTATTCATTCCAGGCTGGCAAAACCTACTCTGTAGTAATAGCCGACGAAGCCGGAAACTATTCTCTAGCCCAGACATTCAAAGTTGTAAAAGATGATACAAAACCTCTTTTAACAAATGCAGCAGCAGGAGATTCATTTACAAATCTCATAACCCTTAAAACAACCGGGGATTCTGAGACAACAAGCACAAAGATATACAGAACTGACGTAAAAGACCCTGTAGCCTATGATAAAGCTGGCTATAACTTTACTTTGAAGACAGCATCATCATCAGACAAACTTTATACTTACAGATACGTTACCAAAGGTTCAGATTCTACAAGCAACGGTTACCGCCTTGTAATCAAACTTGCTACTGGAACAAAAGTCGCAGAAACCCTGCTTGACGGTTCTGCAGTTTCAGAAGCAAAATCTGGTTCTAGTGAACTTGCAGTAGCAAAAACAGCAACAGCCTTGACCCATTATTCTATTGCCTACCAGTATAGTGATTGGAGAAATTCTACAAAAAGTACAAATAGCTTCGTACCATATTATCCTGGCCAAACAGGTTCAACCTCAACTTGGCACAATTACAAAAAATCTTCAGGAAATTACACAGACGGTACAGGTCTTGTGATTACCAGCCGAGTAAATGCTGATGGTGATATTGAAATTGACTTCCCGAATGATAAAGACATTCCACCGCTTACCCTTATGTTAAAAGACGGATGTGAAAATCAGTCTTGCCTCCTTATCACAACTCCAGACCTCGAAGCTACAGGCGATGCAGTAAGTTTTGTAACAGACAATGCTTTGGGTAGTTCAACAAATACCAAAGAAAGAAAAGTCATCTTGTATCCAGGCGTTGAAGCAAATAGCGGAACTACTACTTGGGGAGAAGCAACTTATAACCTGGGAAATCAGACAGGTTCTTATAGGTCTACGACTGCAGGTGGTGGTAGTGTAACTGAGAATGGAAAAATGGTTCATGATGTAGCTCAGACAATTACATACCACACCGGCTCATATAAACTTGCCCTTGCAGTAGAAAATGAAACAGGTGTTACATTTAAAAGCTGTGGAGTATCTTCTGAAAATGATGGATATTCCGGCCGAGCAAGACTTTATTGGACTACATCTTCTACAGAACCAAGTTATGACGACATTGCAAATGTCACAGGCACAAATGTTACAGATTGGTCATATTGTACAGTCACAAATTCCAGTTCTACCATGTACTTCATCTTCGATTATCCAAAACTCGAAGAAATCCATTACCTCTGGTATTTGGTAGAAGACCGGGTAGGAAATTATGATATTCACAAAGTAGTAAATGATGCTGATGATAAGTATGACCGCTGGCTTTATGATAATGTAGCCCCGGTTGTAGAAAAAGTTGAAATTCCAGGACTCAGGCGTGGTGTAGAATTGCTTCCTGATGGTACAGCCGCAGCAGGCCCTTCTGACGCTTACTGGCTGGATGCCCAGTACACAGTTGATTCTTCTAAAAATCATGGCCAATCATACCCAGCAGAAAAGGTTTCAGTTTACCTTACAATTACAGAAAAAACTTCCGGCGTTAAGACAATCAACCTGGGGGGAACTGCAGAGCTTGTAGACGGAACAACAAAACTTTACTACATAGACGCAAGTGGCAGTGAAAAAGAAGTTTCTAATTACACAATTGCAAACAACACAATCACAATTTACGACCCTAACTCTAGCGAAAATGCTGCTATTCTCAAGAATTCTGATAAAGGAGGAGTAAAACTCGTAGTTAAGAACGTAAAATTCACAGAGGCTACTGCAGAAAATTCTCTAAATGTAGTTGTAACTGATGCCGCTACAAAGATTTCAGATGCAAATTCTACTATCACGTTAAAAGATGACCTGGCAAGCCCTGCTAGAACAACATCGACATTCTACACCGACAG
>CAVFQN010000295.1:0-2584 GCA_963624615.1 Treponemataceae bacterium
TGTATCAGTTAATGAACAAAATGAAGAACTATCAGGAACTTTTACCATTCCACTTAATTTATCTGAAGAAATATTAAATCAATGCAAATCAGAAATAGAAAATGTTCTTTTACATGATTTAAAGGAATCTAACTAATATGCTCTACCGACAAAAAAAAGACACCTACATCCGTAACTACAGCGGTTACGGCTACGTAACTTCCACTGGTATTTTTAATGACCGCCTTGTAAACGAAAGCGGAGCGGTTTTTCTTTTGGCTCTAAGCCGCCAGTCGCAAACTTTAGAAGAACTCGCAGACAAAATCATAAAGTCATTTATTGGCGTTGATATAGAAACAATCAAACAAGACGCCCAGGAATTTTACGAAACTTTGATTCAGGACGGATTTATAATCAAAGGCGAAACTGAAGAAGAACTCAACGCCCAGGACGTGGGCTTTACATACAATTCTATAATGCCAAAGACGATTCAGGAGGATTTTACTCCAAAAATCCAGCGTTCAGAAGAAGATACTCAGACTAAACTTGAAAAAGTCTTTTCTGAAAATCCGCGTCTTACTAACTTTCAGATTGAACTTACTTCAAAATGCAACGAACGTTGTATTCACTGCTACATTCCCCACAAGTTCAAACTTTACAACATTGAGCCGGAACTTTACTACAGAGTTTTAGACCAGCTGAGCAAGATGGGCGTACTTTCCGTAACTTTGAGTGGTGGCGAGCCGATGTGCAATCCTCACTTTTTGGAATTTTTGAAGGCAGCAAAAAAATACGATTTTTATGTGAACATTCTTTCAAACCTTACTCTTTTAACGGACGAAATTGTTCAGGCGATGAAAGAAGGAAATGTTTCAAGCGTGCAGGTGTCGCTTTATTCGCTTAATCCTGAAATCCACGATTTTATTACCCAGCTGCCGGGTTCCTGTGAAAAAACTAAGGATGCAATCTTAAAACTTGTGGAAAATGATATTCCGCTTCACGTTTCCTGCCCTACAATGAAGGCTAACAAAAACGAATTTGGCGAAGTGATGGCCTGGTGCCACGAGCATAAAATCAGGGCTCAGACTGATTACGCGATTATGGCGGAATACAACCACGACACTGAAAATCTTGCAAACCGCCTGAGTGTTGAAGAAACAGGAGATGTTATCCGGGATATTCTGGAAGACGATGAAGATTACCAGAAGTCAATTCTTGAACCTGATTTTGTGGAAAAATGCAATTCTTTGGAACAAAATCCTGAACGCCGCCTCTGTGGTGTTGGGCAGTCTACCTGCTGTATGGTTGCAAACGGAAATGTTTACCCTTGTGCCGGCTGGCAGGAAATGGTTTTAGGAAACTTGAACGAAAGCTCGCTTGAAGAAATCTGGAATAACAGCGAAAAAATTAAGTGGCTCCGTTCCCTTAAGTTTAAGGATTTGGGTGGCGGCGAATGTGCAAAATGCAAAAACGCTGCTTTTTGTGCTCCCTGTATGGTTCGCTTTGCAAACGAAAACCCAGACGGCGACCCGCTTAAAATCAATCGGCATTTTTGTGCTGTGGCTGCAAAGAACAAGCAGATTGCACTTGAATGGCGGGAAAAGAAACTGAAAGAATTGGAACATTGACCGACTACCACGTACACATAGGCCAATATTTTGAAACTTATCACCAGGCACAAGACGTTTTTGCCACATTAAAAACGGCGGGATTTTCTGAAGTCTGGTTTTCTTCCACTTCCAGTTCAATTTACTGCAAGGTAAGTCCCGATGTTTTGTGTGGAAAATGCACTGTGCCTCAGGAAGATTTGCCGAGTGCAAAAGACCTTTACGATTTTTTGCATGATGAAATGAAATATGCCTTGCAGGCTGCCGCGGAAGTGGGGATAAAGGCTCACGCCCTCTGCTAGGTAGTTCCCGAACTTTACTGGGAAAATCCTGATTTTTATATAAAAGACGCTTTTTCAAAAGTTCATTACGAGGGTTTTAAGATTCACCCGCGGGCCCAAAACTGGAATCTTTTGGATAAGAAAATCTATAACCTTACGGATTACATTTTTTCTTATGCTGAAAATCACGAGTTAAAAATTTTAATTCACACGGGGCATAGTGAAAATGATCTGCCAAATTTGTTTGAAGACTTTTTCGTCCGTTATCCAAAAGCGAAAGTTCAACTAGCACACGCGAAGCATCTTGAACTCACGCTTGAAATGCTGAAAAAATATCTTGCCATCATCTGCGATTCTGCTTTTGCTCCTAAAGAAAATCTGGAAGAAATCCGGCAAGCGGGTTTTGCAGACCGCATAGTTTTTGGAAGTGATTTTCCTGTGAATTCTGAATTAAATCTGGAGTAATAAAAAACCATTTACCCTGCAATAGAAAAACTGCTCCTTAAAATACTTTATTTTCCACAATACTATAAATTCTCTGGGCAAACATCCTGACTTTCAGACCATTCAACTTAACTTTCCTTCAAGTCACAGTACTTACACTCCGCTCTGCAATTCCTGCGTATCAAATCTATTTTTAATCGATTAAGAAGTCAAAATTAAATCGTTATTACAAACAATTTTATTTTTCATCGCTTAAATATTCTTACGCAGAGA
>CAVFQN010000296.1:0-2504 GCA_963624615.1 Treponemataceae bacterium
ATGATATTTTAGGAAGAACTTATCAGGATTTAAACCTGCTTCCTAAAAAGCGAGCTCCTAAAACGAAGAAGGAAGATAATTGAAAGACGAAAATAAAATAAAAATCTATGCTTCATGGCTTAAAGAAGAAAACCAGATAGGAACATTGTACTCCACTTCAATGAGGGGAAAAAACGTTTATTCTTTTGAATATACAGAAGACTATCTCAATAATTTTTCCCATATCATATTAGACCCTGATTTATACAACACACCAGGACGTCAATTTGTCCCACAGGATAAACCAATCTGGGGCTTTTTATCAGACTGTCTTCCAGACCGTTGGGGAAGAAAACTCTTAAAAAGAAAGGAAGAAATCCTTGCAAAAAAAGAAAATCGTGAAGTCAGAGATTTAACAGAACTTGATTTTTTAACCGGTATAAACGATGAATCAAGAATGGGCGGACTTCGCTTTAAATACGATAACTCAGAGAACTTTATTTCAGAATCAGATTTATATAATGTTCCGCCATTAGAAAAATTGAGAAAACTTGAATATGCTTCAATCGAATTTGAAAAATCAGAGTTACAGGACGACAAGTGGCTTCAGATTCTTTTAGAACCAGGTTCTTCACTTGGAGGAGCCAGACCTAAAGCCACTGTAAAAGATGAAAACGGAGAGCTCTGGATTGCAAAATTTCCATCTAATCATGATGAATACAACATCGGAGCATGGGAAAAAACAACCAGCGACCTTGCCCGGCTTTCAGGCTTAAATATTCCAGAAACGATGATAAAAAACTTTTCTAACAAAGGAAGTACATTCCTTACAAAAAGATTCGACCGGAAATATGACGGCAAAAACTGTAAAAGAATTCACTACGCCTCCGCCCTCACCCTTCTTGGAAAAACAGATGGAGCAAGTTATGAAGACGGCTCAAGTTATCTGGAAATAGCAGATTTTATCAAAAGCTACAGTTGCCAGCCAGGAAAAGACCTGGAAGAGTTATGGAACAGAATACTGTTTTCAGTTCTTGTATCAAACACAGACGACCATCTAAGAAATCACGATTTTATACTTACAGAAAAAGGCTGGAAATTATCTCCATTGTTTGATGTAAATCCAAATCCACGAGGAAAACAGCTTTCACTTAACATCACGGAAAACAACAATTTAAAAGAACTTTCGCTAGTTATGGATACTGCAAAATACTACGGTCTTGAAAAGTCAAAAGCAAAAGAAAATGCAACCAGAATTGCAGAAATTATAAGAGACAACTGGCAAAGAATAGCAAAACAAAACGGCTGCACCCAGGCTGAAATTGAATACATGAAAGGGGCATTTGAAGATAAAAGCATTTGTAAAACAATGGAAAAAGAAGTGATTAAAGACTTTATTGGGCGTTCTCGATAAAATTTCCCCAATTTTCCCATTGGTTAAACCACCTTTCCATGCTAAAATTTATTTTAAGAGATGCCCATAATCATAAATCCAAAGCAGCCAAATCTTCCTATTTGCTCAATTTTTTCAACAGTTTTGTTATGTCACTTGTTTTCAAAGCCATTTTTGCACTTTATCACATATACTATATTCGGAATCATTATTATTACTATGAATACTGTACCGAAAATATTTATCCATGACATCATATTTTCTCCGTCAAAACTAATGGAAGCTTGAAAAATTGCAACTTTTCAAGCTTCCATTAATATTTAAAAATCATCTTTATACATATCATCAAACATTTTTACACAGGACTTCAAACCATTATTCATCGCTTTTACATCAAAATCTTCAAGATTACAGTTGGGGTCTTCAAGCCTGTCACAAATTTCTTCATACCATTCCCCCTTCTTTTTGGGAAACTGCTTATAAACTTCTTCAAGAGCTCCAGTCCCACCAATATCTTCAAAAATGCCGTAACATTTTCCATCAATCACATAAGGCGGTTTAGTAATTTTCTGACCATTATTTCCCACTTCATCCAATTGAAAAATATCTTCAAGCCTTACCAAAAAAGACCAGCCATCACCAAAATCATAGAAAAAAGTTGACTTATCTCCAGCTTCCTTAAAACAATCTTTCATTTTTGTCTTAAAAACATTTTTTTGGAGAATTCCACTACTCGTATCAAAAAACTCAGATCTTCCAGGGTCAAATTCTTCGTCCGGGATAGAAACCTCATACTCTAATTCTATTCCCGAAATAGAAAATAATGCCTCTAACATATTAACTTTTCTAGAACCAAATTTCTTTAAAACTTTAGCCTTATCAATTTCTTCAGAATATTTTTCTCTATTATCAAAATAAAATTCGTATAAATGCCCGCCCCTTGCTTCAAAAAGCGTTATCAAAGTAAAAGCCAAAGTCGACATATTTATAGAAGAATCGACCACAAAACGCCTCCAAACTTTTTTCCCAAAATCTTCAAGTTCAGCATAAAACTGATAGCATATTTTTGGGGCTTTTTCTTTTGCCTTTTTTACCTGCGAAATTTCGGGCTTTTCTACAGGAAGATTCATAA
>CAVFQN010000297.1:0-2482 GCA_963624615.1 Treponemataceae bacterium
CAATTATCTTACCGGCAAAAACAAGACTATTTTTAATATCAATGTTTTTAACTGCCGTGAATACGTCCAGCCTTCAAGATGGTATTACAGAATAGATGAAAAACTTCCGGAACGCATTGAATTTACGCCAAAGTTTCCGGTAGAAGAACTCCAACATAAAGATTCGGTGGGACACTTAAAGTTTTTTGAACTGAGGGAACAATTAACAAACCAGGGAATATCAGAAAAATATGATATTGATTATTTTCAGCTTAAAAACATTACTTCAAAAAGACTTAATCCGCTTACCAACAGATACTGCTATAAAATCCTGCCTCAGCAGAGCCTTATAATGAAACTCCGTGATGAAATAAATCCAGATTACTGGTATATTTTCCCGGAAGAAGTGAAGAAATAATGTATTTTCTAATTAGCGCCATTTGGCGCTGATTATTTACAATGTCCACTCTTCCCCATCGTCTATAAATTCTTCATCATCAGCTTCTTTAGATTCTTCAATCTTTCTCTTTCGTGATTTTCTTCTGTATTTGTAGTATAAGTCCATTGGAGACGGTTGAGTCGGAGTGAGTAAAAGTTCAAGGGAATCGTAACGTCCGACAGCTTTTAGCACTCTGAAAAGTGCATCGAGCGAAACATTTTCTCCATTGCAAAGCCGGTAAAGAGTCATCGCAGAAACACCAGACATACGACAAATATCCTGCTTGTGCAGATGCTTATTTTTTATATCTTCTTGTATCGTCTGGCCTAAAACTTTTAAAAGGTCACAGATTGGATATTTTTGTATTTCGTCATAAGTCATAATTTTACCGTCCTAATTCAAACGATTTTTCAGGCTGAATACTTTTTTGTGTCTTTAATTCCTGAATAATATTATTCCTGAAAAGACTTTCAATTTTTTCTGCTTCAAGGTCAGGATAGCCGGCTTTTTTCGTACATTCACGCCAGGTAGAAAGACCTTCTGCAATTTTTTTGATAATTTCTTCAGGATTTTTTATATCCGCTTTTTCTGCAGCCAAAAGCAAATCTTTCAAGGTAAAATCATCTCTCTTACCGTTACACCTCATCTGCTGAACAGCTATCCATTTTGAATCTTTATTGAATGAAAAACACATATCATAAGCTGGGGAAAGCCGCCATTTACCATTTTGTGAAAGCAGAAACGAATGATTCTTAGAGTGGTCATCCTGATTGCGTGCAAGAATATTAAAAACCATCCGTGAATAAAGCTGTTCAACTTCAGAATAGTCAAGCCGAAGACTTCTCGCCGTATCAAAAAGTTTTTCGTAACTCGTCATTCCCGGAGGATTTCTGTCTTCGTGGGCAAGACCGCAAAAAGTTGCCATGTGAATCTTCTCTCCGTTTTCCCGGTCAAAACGCCTTGTAATAAAATGGCCTGTACCATTAACATCATTTATAATCCGGCTTGGCATCATATCTATTCCGCAGTTTTTTGCCATAAGATAATAAGCATATTCAAGCCGACCTGTAAAAAGGTCAGACTTATGTTCATCATTTTTAACATCAGAAAATTTTACAATCCAGTAAGTAAGATTTTTTTTAGGTTCTCCCTGCCCTGAGAACACCTGAAAAGGCTTTCCGTCCTTAAACTTTAAGGCAATAATAGCCTTTGCCTTTGCTCCCCCTGCACTTGTTCCGATTTTCATAAGCTGCTCTAAAAGACCATTCTGATTGTGAACAAGTTCATTTTTATTTTCCTGTTCTAAAAGCACTTTTCTGGCAATGTCTACAAGTTCATTGAAGTCAATTTTTTCATCGTTTTCAAAACGATTTTCAAGAACAGGCTCATACTCTAAGGCACCCATTCCACGTCTGCCGACATAGCAAAGCCGTTCAACAGGATTTAAGTCAGAAAACTCTATGTGATTTTCTTCAAGCCAGGTTTTCATAATTGTATTGCCAAATTTTTCAGGAAGAGAATCAGCAAAAATACCCGGCAAGCCGCAGAAAGTTGAAGAATAATCATTTTCACGAAGTTCAGGAAATTCGTAAACTGTATTTTCAGAAAGCGGCATCTTTAAAGGGCTGAGTTCTATTCCAGTTTTGCGAAATTCTTTAGTGTACTCAAAGCGGGCAAGACGGCGTTTTTCATCCCACAAGAGAAATCCAGCATCCTGCCCCCAGATTTTTACGACAGCTTCAGTGATTCGATTCATTTTAACCACCTAATAAAACATATCATATATGATACAAAACATAGTTTATAAGGTGATTATATATCAATTATGATAGATTAGCAAAGTTTTTTTTCATACAAAAAAAAGGCCTGCTAGCTAGTAGAGAGCTAGCTTTTCTACCTTCCTCTGTTTAAATAATTGGGTTCAATTTTTATAGTTGCATTTCCATCTGTACAGATTAACTTTTTAATTCCATCTAAAGATTTAATACAAGCTCCAAAACCTATTTTTTTTAATTTATTTGAAATATTTTCAAGTGAATCATTTATTTCTTCAAAGGCTTCTTT
>CAVFQN010000298.1:0-2132 GCA_963624615.1 Treponemataceae bacterium
GGTCTTCTGCTTCGGCAGTTGAAACTGCCTTCGCAGCTGCTCCACGCCCTAACGCTTTTTCCATTTTTATCTAACACGTTTTCTTATCCTTTGCCAAAAGTAACAAAGCCGCATTCAAAACAACCAGAACCGAACCGCAGTTGTGAACCAGAGCCCCAGTTACCGGGGTCAAAAGTCCCAGAACCGAAAGTGTTAAGGCTGCCAGGTTTATTGTCATAGACAAAGTTATGTTTACAAAAACTTTTTTCATAGCCTTTTTGCTCATTTTAAAAAGGTAGAGCAACATTTTTATATCATCACTGATTAAAACTGCGTCGCTGCTTTCAACTGCAATGTCACTTCCAATTCCCCCCATGGCAATTCCGGCATAAGAAGCTGCCAGTGCCAGAGAATCGTTGATTCCATCTCCCACCATGCAAACTTTTTCTTTGCCATTTTGTGCATCTTTAATAATCTGCATTTTTTCTTCCGGCAAAAGATTTGCGTGCACCTGGCTGATTCCCGCTTTTTCTGCAATAAAAGTCGCCGCTTCCTTGTTGTCCCCAGTCAAAAGCATGCATTTAATTTTCTGGTCTTCCAGTTTTTTAATTGTTGAAGTTGCATTTTGCCTCAGGGTGTCAGAAAGAGCAATCAGCCCTAAAAGTTTAGCCTTGGTCTGGTACAGGGCCAGTTCTTCATTTTGAGCCCCATCATTTTCCAAACCCTCAGCCACAAAAATTACAGTCGCCCCCTTGCCTTTCAGTTTTTCAGCTTCTTTTGAAAGCGGATTTTCTGCAATTTCTTCTATATATTCAGCCTTACCGGCAAAAATCAATTTTCCATCAACAAGGGCACGTACTCCTTTTCCTGCCACCAGGGCAAAATCTTTTACCTCCGGCTCTGATAAAGACTGTGACTGTCCTTTTTTATAATGTGAAACAATAGCCTTTCCCAACGGATGTTCAGAAAATTTTTCCGCCCCTGCCGCTAACCTTAAAAGATCTTCCCTAGAAATACCTTTTCCACCGTCAGCATTTTTTGCCAGCAAAATCTCCGTAACTTCAGGCTTCCCATAAGTTAAGGTTCCAGTTTTATCAAAAGCCAGCCTTGTTATTTTTGAAAGGCGTTCAAGCCCATCTCCAGACCGCACAAGAATTCCGTTCTTAGCAAGATTTCCAATCCCACCCAAAATTGCAGTCGGAGTTGCAAGAATAAAAGCACAGGGACAAAAAACAACCAGAACCGTAACCGCCCGCAAAAACTCGCCGGTAAAAATCCAGGTAAGGGCCGCAATCGCCAGGGCCGCAAAAACCATCCAGGTGGCCCACTTGTCTGCCAGGTGAACAATCGGGGCCTTTTCCGCTTCCGCCTGCTGGGCCAGCCGAATCATCCGCTGCAATGAAGAATCGGCACAAGCCTTTGTCGCCTTCATCGTAAAAGTTCCAAACTGATTTACCGTCCCGCTTGTAACCTGGTCGCCGGCAGCCTTATCCACCGGGATACTTTCGCCAGTCATCACCGCCTGGTTTACAGTCGTAGAACCTTCCAAAATCACGCCGTCAACAGGAATACTTTCGCCCGCAATCACACGCAGAATGTCGCCAGCCTTTATCTCTTCCGCATTCACAAGGGCTTCCTGACCGTTCCACAAAATCCGCGTCGTCTGAGGAGTCAGTTTTATCAATTTTTGAATGCCCTTTTGGGCCCGACTGGAAGTAAAATCTTCAAGCAAAGTTCCAATCTGCATAATAAAAGCAACTTCGCCGGCCGCAAAAAATTCCTTAGTAATCAGACATGCTATTAAAGCCAGCGAAACCAAAACGTCCGCTTTTACGTCGTGGTCAAAAATCAAAAAGCACAAAAGCGTTAAGCCATTTTCCCAGGCTCAAAACTACGCCAACAGCAGAAATTAAAACACAAGTTAAGGTATATTTTGGCTGACCGTCAAGCCATTTTTTGGAAAACACAAGAACTCCTCAGAATTTTTTTATCATACCCAATGGGGTATAATGTTTGTATGATACATATAGGGGTATAAGTTGTCAATAAAATGCACAAAAAAAAGCGGATTTTCATTCATCCGCCTCTTTTTATCTCTAAATAAAGCATTGTAAATGATTTTTTAGAGATACCCTAATCTAATTTACTACTGC
>CAVFQN010000299.1:0-2095 GCA_963624615.1 Treponemataceae bacterium
AAAAAAACTATGCACCGTGTCTGAAAGTTCTGTCGGTCAAAAATCTTGCCGTAACAAGTCCAAAAGGAAGTGCAAGAGTTATCAAAAGTGCAGCAGAAAGCCAGGAAGCAGATTCTGAAAGTGACATTGTTCCTAGGTAATAAATGCCTTTGTAAAGATAAAGTCCCGGAACCATAATTACGATTGAAGGAACTGTGATTGAAATGCGGGGATAGCCAAGTTTTTTCTTCAAAAGCGAAGCCAAAAGCCCAGACAAAAGTGCACCGCAAAAAGCAGCTACGGCCGGCGGGAAAGAAGCAAAATCCACGAGTTCAAGGCGAAGGGTATTTGAAAGTGCCCCGATTGAAGCGGCAATGCTGGCTAGTTTAATCGGACTGTTAAACATAATCGAAAATCCGAAAACGCCAAAAAAACTTGCAAGCAGGCGGAAAACCAAAAGCACCTGCCAAGTCAGATTTTGCGGTTCAAAGGCAGCCGGATGCAAGTCCAAAATCAGAGCCATAATCCAGCCGCACAAAGTTGCCACAATAACGATGTTCACCGCATAGCAAAGTCGTTCAATTCCAGACCGCATATCCAGTTTTGCAAAGTCGATTCCGGAAGTAATAAAAGGAAATCCAGGAATTATAAAAAGCATGGCACAAATGTAGCCCGCTTGGTGGACCATCGAAAGCCCAAAAATCAAATTGAAAAGTCGTAAAAAGGCCGCATAAGAAAGACAAGCCGCAGAAACTGAAATTGCAACTGTCATAAAAAGATTGTAGTGTCTGCGGATTAAAAGGGCGCGGATAAAATTACCAATCGCTGCTCCAAGAAAGACCAGCAGCATTTCCCAGGGACCACCACCAAGTAAAAAAGTAAAAGCACAACAGGCAAGGCCCGAAGCCCAGCCCAATCGCACCGGCGAATGAAGTGGACTCAATTTATCGTATTCATCAAGTTTTGCGTGAACCTGGGCGACGGTCATATTTTCGCATTCACGACTAAAACGCTTTACGAAACGTTCCAGCCGGTAAAGTTTAAACGTATTCACCCCGGTATTCGAAAGGTTCATAGTCTGCGTCACGCATTCCGAAGAATCAAAACAGTTAAAGGAAATTGACATCAGACCAATGTTTACAGAACATTCAATATTCAAGCCTCGAGCCACCCGCATCATAGAATTACGGATACGCCAAGCACCAGTTCCGCACGCAAGCAATTCCAGTCCCACTCGCCCAACGAGCATGGCCTTTTCCTGCAGCGTCGCTTCCGATAACAACTCCTCTCCACTCGTCAAAGAATTATGCCAGTGTATTTCCGGCCGATTTTTACCTTTCATATTTGCCATGGCAAGTAATTTAGCATTATTAAGTTTAATTTACAATTCAAAGTGATTTTTAATACTGATACTTCTTTCTCAAAACAATCAGACAAATCACAGTCAAAATTAAACAGCCCAGTTCCGCACAAGGCGAAGCAATCTAGATTCCGTTTGAGCCTAAAAGAACTGGCAGCAAAAGGATAAAAGTCATCTGAAAAACCAAAGTTCTGCAGACAGACAAAATTGCACTGATTAAGCCGTTGTTCACGGCAGTAAAAAATGACGAGCCAAAAATGTTCATTCCGCAAAGTAAAAATTCCACAGAATAAATTCTAAAAGCCGTTTTTGTCGGTTTAAAAAGGCCTTCATCATAATTTGTAAAAATTGCCACAAAGGTCCGCAGGCACCTTCCGAAAGTCCAAGCATAACGACCGAAGCAATTATGATTATTACCATACTTTTCTTAAAAACATTATGCAGTTCTCTATGATTTTGTGCACCGTAATTGTAACTTACGATTGATGCCGTTCCTAATTTAGGGGAAAAATTTTATGTAAATAAGAGTCAAAGCAATAATTTTTCCCATCAACTGAATAAAAATAAAATCTAGAAATATTCATATTTACCACATTGTTTCAAAAATATTTATCTCTCTCTTTGTTTAGGTAACTAAAAAATACCTTTTTTCTCCGAAATATCTATACTAACTATTTTTTTTCGTTTTTTTTGCATTTTGCAAACATTTTTTCCTGCATTTTTGCCCTGAATCCTTTTTAGTGGCAGGATTCTTGC
>CAVFQN010000300.1:0-2083 GCA_963624615.1 Treponemataceae bacterium
TATATTGCATGGCTTAGAAGAACTATTGAGTGGAGAATGACTCACTAGTTCACAAAAAAAATTGAACAAAATTATTATCTTTGGAGGTAGCTAATGAGAGATTTAGCGTCTGTAGTAACTATCGATAAGGTTTGGGCACTCGAAGGAAAAGACAAAGTGCAGGGTGCAAGTTTTGTAGAAAATGGATACGAAGTAATGGTTGGAAAAGAACTTCAGCCGGGCAACCTTGTTGCTTTCATTCAGGAAGGTGCTTTGCTTCCTGCAGACTTTGATGGCAAAGGAGAGCCTTGTGGAACCTGGGCGTTCTTAATGAAACTGAAGTGTTATAAACCAGAGCTCAACAAATACCTCATCAAAGTAAAGAAGTTTAAGGAAATTAAGTCTTGGGGACTTTGTCTTAAACTCGATGAAATCGGTTTAACAGAAAAGGAAATCAGCAAGCTCAAGGCTGGCGATGACCTTACAGAACTTCTTCATATTGAAAAGTATGAACCTATAGAAGATGCGTCTCCTAAAAAGAATGGAAGTTCTAAAGTTCCTAAATTTGTTAAATTTTGTATGAAACATTTCTTGACTCGTTGGGTTGGAAAAATTTGGTTCGACTCAAAGAAATATCAGAATACAGTAGATAGTTTCCCTACTGATATTATCAGTAAGTCAGATGAAACAACTATTCAGAATTACAAAGTGGCTCTTGAAAAGTTTAAGGATGAAAAGGTTTATACAACTTGCAAAATGGAAGGGCAGTCATTCACTTGTTTGTTTGAATTGAACAAGAAAGGTAAACCAAGCAACTTCTACATTTGCTCTCGTAATAATGCTTACAAGACAAAGTGTGGAAACGACTTCTGGACTGCCGCAACTCAGTATGACATTGAGAAAAAGTTGTATGATTATTACAACAAGACTGGAAAGCAGCTTGTAATTCAGGGTGAACAGTGCGGACCCGGTATTCAGAACAATATCTATGGGTTTGAAAACTTTCATTGGTTTGTTTATGCAATTAAGATTCAGAATGACGGAGACAGACAGGTTTCTATTGAAGAAATGAAATCTATTTGTCAGGAACTTGGTCTTGATACTGTCCCAATTATCGAAAGTAATGTTCGTCTTGGCGATATTATGCCAGATCTCGATTCAGCAGTTGCTTATGCAGAAAAGAGATATTGGACACCAGGCAATTACTTTGTGGAAGCAAATGGTAAACTTTGGAAGAATTACTTGCAGCACGAAGGTGTTGTAGTAAGAACAATTCCTTTCGATAAAGATAAGAACATTGGATGTTCATTTAAGGTTAAGAATATTGATTATGCAGAAAAAAGTTTGCCTGAAATAGCAAAGATAGCTGCAGCTTTAATCTAAGCCTCCTTGTAGATATATATTAAGCCCATTAATCTTTGTGGTTAATGGGCTTTTCTTTTTTTTGTTTTTGCGATATAATTTTCAAAGTAAGAGGGAAATATGGAAAATTTGAACACCCTCGGTCACTAAAGATGACTAAGAGATTTCAAAGGAGCAAACTAATGGATATTAAAAGAACAGCAGATCAGATGGTTGATTGGATTCGTAAGTACTTTGATACTACAGCGAATGAAAACACAAAATGTGTAATTGGAATTTCGGGCGGAAAGGATTCTTCTTGCGTAGCTGCGGCTGCTGTCAAGGCTCTTGGAAAAGACAGAGTTATTGGTGTTATGATGCCAAATTCAATTCAGTCTGATATTGAAGACTCTATTCGTGTTTGTGAGCTTCTTGGAATTAAAAATTATACCATCAATATTGGTGATACTTATAAGGCTTTGTCAGAAGATATCACAAGAGAAATTTGCGGAAAAGACGAAGTACTACTTACGCCACAGTATGCAACAAATACACCAGCAAGACTTAGAATGACTACGCTCTATGGGGTTGCAGCTATGATCGGCAATTGTCGCGTTGCAAACACTTGTAATCTTTCTGAAGATTTAGTTGGTTACTCTACACTTTACGGAGATTCTGCCGGAGATTTTGCACCACTTAGCAAACTTTATGTAGATGAAGTTATGGCTATTGCAGAATATCTTGGTGTTCCTCATGACCTGGC
>CAVFQN010000301.1:0-2046 GCA_963624615.1 Treponemataceae bacterium
GCCGTGGAGCAAAGGCGGAAAAACCGAAATGTCAAATCTGCAGATGTTGTGCCGGGACTGCAACAGGCGGAAAAGCGACAGGTAGAAAACGGCCGCGTAATTTTCAAGGCTTTGCAACACTTCCCTATCGTGATAAGGAGATGTAAGCGAAGTTTTTTTAGAATATGAATCTTAAAACTCTTCCCCTTTAAGCATCAACTCCCACATATTCTTGTGAATTATTCCATTTCTGTGCTGAATAGGATCGCTTCGGGTTATCACATATTTGGGATAATTATCTTTTATGGCTTCAAGCGGGCTATATTCGCGGTTTTCGGTTTCTTCGCTGTTCATAATTGTCATGCAAACCTGAATATATGAATAGTCAGAATTATTCTTTCGTAAAATAAAATCACATTCCAGTTTGCCGATTCTGCCCACACTCACAGAATAATCGTTTGAACGGGCATAAACATAAGCCATATTTTCCATAACAGGTCCATAATTTAAGCGGTTGTCGGTATTCGTTGCATAATAAAATCCCACATCAGAAAGATAATATTTTTTTTCGCCGGCAATTGATTTTTTAGATTTCAAATCAAAGCGATTACATTCATACAGAATTTTTGCATCACACAAAATCTGAATATAATTGTGAAGAGTTTCCCTCTTAATTTTCATTCCCGATTTTTCAAGTTCAGATAAAATATTTGTAAGACTGGTCGTTGAACCAAAATTATTTATCATATACTGCTGGACTTTTTGAAAAACAGAAACATTTCTGATTTTTACACGCCGTTTTATGTCTTTTTCAAGGATTTCAGAAATTACGCTGGAAATATATGTTTTTTTATCCTGAACAGAATCATATTGAATAGCCTTTGGAAATCCGCCTTCAATAAGATAATTGTCAAATTCCTGCACAAGATTTTGATTTATTTCCTTTTTAAAAAACTTTTTCATCCCAAGATATTCATTAAAATTCAAAGGAAACATTTCAAACTCAATATAACGCCCGGTAAGTTTTGTAGCCAGTTCCCCGCTCAAAAGATAAGAATTAGAACCAGTTATAAAAATCGAAAAATCACCGTCGTTGCGAAACTCGTTCAAAACTTCTTCAAAACCGTTCACATTTTGAACTTCATCAATAAAAAGATATTTTGTCCCATGTTTTATGCTCAAAGACTTTTCTTCAATCAGATTTTCAAGCTGGTCAGGAGTTTTTACACTGCGAAATCCCCTTTTATCCAAATCAAAATAAATTATATTTTCAGGATTTACACCTTTTTCAGCAATTTCCCGGGCGACAGTCTGCATAAAACTGGATTTTCCACAACGACGCACGCCAGTAATCACCTTAATGATTTCCGTATCATCATAAAAGCCACGGATTTTTTGCAAATAAGATTCCCGCTTAAAATATTCCATTGTCTGCCCTCTAATAAAACTATATCACAGAATTGCGTTATTTGCCAGTTAAGGGGGTAATTTTGTTAGATAATTTGTATTTCACCCCTTTAACTGCTGTTTATTAATCTTTTAGGCAGTACAGCACAAAATAATGTTCTAAATTATTTTATCAAAACTTGCACTACAGTAAGGGCACGATTTTAGAATGAATATGAAATATTACAGAGAACAGTCAATCAGAACTTGCAATTAAGGCAAACAGTTCAAACGGAATGATTGGAAATATTGATTTATGTCTGGGATTTTAGGTGCCAAATAGTTACAAAAAATAATTTTCCTCTTGACCTAAAGTCAACTTTAGGGCGTATTATCGAACTTATAGCTTTAGCAATTTCAGAAGAAAAGCGATAGTTAACGTAGAAAAAAGCGTTAGGCTATGGAGCACCGAAGGGCTTTTGTTGAAACAAAAGCCCTGAGAAGACCGCAGGCACGCTATTTGCGTGCCGAGGACTTTGAGGGTTACCGAAGTGCGGAACAGCCGACGGCAACTTGTTGCCGGAACGCCCATATAATAATGGAAGAAACTTTTAATTTTGGAGGAAAAAAAATGAGCATAAGTTCAAAATCTAGCGAAAAAATAGTTCAGACGGCCGGGCG
>CAVFQN010000302.1:0-2041 GCA_963624615.1 Treponemataceae bacterium
CTTTTCGTGAAACAATTTTCCCAAATGCCAGTCACTCGTGTGAAGAATTCTCATTATTCGCTCCGTTTTTAAAAGTATTGGTACCCTCTAAAAATTGCAATTTTTAGAGGGTACCTTTATAAACAGGTTCTAACCCATAAATTTCACTAAGCTTATTACAGAATCCTATTTTCCAAACATTTCCGGTATAAACTTTTGAACGCACTTGCCCCAGAAGTTCATATCGTGAATGCCGGAATCTTCCCAGTAAACGTGCTTTACGCCCTTTTCTTCCAGGAATTTGTGCATTGCACGATTTTCGTTCAAAAGGAAATCTTCTGTTCCGCAAGCCATTATGATTTCTGGCATTTTGATTTTGCCACCGCTTGCCAGGATTTTTTCTACAAGATATTCGGGATTATTTTCGCTCTGCAAAAGTTTTTCTGGTTCGCCAAAACATTCTCGGTAGTAATCGTAATTTGCAACACCGTTCCCACCTTCCTCGTTTGCCCCTTGGCTAGCGTCGCCAGATTCTGCTCGCACCGTCACAGGCGCTTTCATTCCCGCAACTTCGTGATGAATCAGGGCCGACGAAAGACAACAAGTCTTACTAAAAACATCCGAATAAGCAAGAGCGGTATGGAGGGCCCCAAAGCCACCCATACTCAACCCCATGATATAAGTATTTTCCGGCTTTGTTGCCAAATTGAAAGTTTTTCGCATAAAATCGACAAGTTCTTCGCCCACCAGCGACTGGAATTTGTGGCCAGTAGAACGACCGTTCAACCAAAAACCATTTTCTCCATTCGGACAAACAACAGCAAAATTATATTTTTCACAAAGATATTCAGGAACCCAGCAATCGCCCTTCCCTGAGTAACCGTGCAGTAAAAATAAAGTTTTCATCTCGCCTTTTTGAATTTCGGTCAATTCCTGTGGCGGAAAAGAATCCATTCTGCGATCAATAACAGGAATTACAACTTTAAAAGAAGCTGCCCTGTGCAGACAATTTGAATAATACTCAATATTAAAATTAGCCATTTTTTTTACCTCCTAAGTAAAACTAACAAAATAAGGGAAGAGTCTTCAACTCTCCGCTGTTATGGGCATCTCTAAAAATTGCAATTTTTAGAGGCCCCCTTATCATCAGAATCTTTTTTAATTTTAGATTCTTGTTTTTTATTTTGCTCGATCAAAGAATTTCTCTCCCAGAATACATTATCTTTGTAGCCCTGAATAGTTTTGTCACTTTCGGCCCGCAAAAGCCGTTTCGCAGTCCAAAGACAATATTCTTCATTCATTTCTACCCCGCAAAAATGCCGCCCCAGTTTTTTTGCAACAACATTTGTAGTTCCACTGCCCAAAAATGGATCAAAAATCAGGTCGCCTTCTTTTGACGAAGCCAAAATGAGTTTTGCGTAAAGTTTTTCGGGTTTTTGGGTCGGATGGTCTGTGTTTTCGGGCATTGACCAAAAAGGAATTGAAATATCATCCCAAAAATTTGAAGGATAAGTGATTCTAAAATTGCCGTCTGTGCTTTCGTCCCAGTCTTTAGGCTTGCCATCAACTTTGTAAGGGGCAATAACTTTTCTCTTCATTTTTACGGCTTCAACATTAAAATAATAATCCCTGGGATTTTTTACCGCAAACCAAATATCTTCCATTCCGTTTTTCCAGTTGGATTTTGCTCCCCGGCCTTTTTCCCTCTGCCAGGTAATTCGGTTCATCACAGTAAGATTTTTTTCGAGAGAACGCTGCAAACTTGCAGTGCATTTCCAATCCCCGCACAAATAAAGACTGCCGTTCGACTTCAGTTTTTTGCAGACATCACCCAGCCAGGAATCCAAATATTCTTCGTATTTTTCACCAGACATTTCTGCAAAGGAAAAGCCTTTGAAATTTTTGGAAAGGTTGTAAGGTGGGTCAATGATAATTAAATCTGCAAATTCATCTGGCAAAAGTGGCAAAACATCAAAAATGTTGCCATTAATTGTTTTATCCCAAAAAATCTGAGTATTTTTTTTATCTGAGGATTTTTCCACTTCTTGCCCACTTGCCGGAC